>JAQYBD010000038.1 GCA_029338835.1 Selenomonadaceae bacterium
ATCGGAGAACGGGTTAGCAGCAGCAAACGTCGTGCTGGCAGCGCCGACAACGAGAGCCGTCGTCAGTGCGGATACGAGAGTCTTCTTCATGAGAAACTCCTCCTTCTGAAAATAGATGAATTTGCGCCCCGACAGGCTATCAGAAAATGTGTTCCTCATGAGTGTCCATGTTTCCTCAGACTGCACAATCTTCCGATTTCTTATCGGTCATGTAACATTGTAGCATGATTTTCCTTTTTTTGCAATCAGAAGCTAAAATCTTCTTAACCCGATACAAAACTTTTTCTTATCTCTGTCTTATCGCCGCACACAAAAAGCCCTCCCGCATGAACGAGAGGACTTTGTATATAGAGAAGCGGATAGGCAGGATAATCGGCTCAGAAGTAGAACGCCACGCGACCGAAGAGCTTCTCAGCATCTTTGCCGCTGTCCAGCTTCTCGCCGTTGAAGTACTTGAGGCTGGCGACCGTGTTCTTGAAGAGCGTGTAGTCCGTGCCGACTTCCCAGCCCTTCGTGCCAGCCCAGGCACCATCGTAGGACGGGTCGAACGCTACATTCTGCCCGAGGTAACGATATGCGGCATAAGCGCCCCACGTACCCTTGTTTTCCTGCTGTGCGCCCTTGTAGTCGAGTTCGACCGTGCCGGCTTTCTTGTAGTCGTCGGCTTTCGTGTTCTCGGCATAAACGCCGCCGAGAGCCACGTTCTTGTCGAACGCATAATGGAGGTTGGCACTCCAGATATCGGCGTTATCCTCATCCTGCGAGGATTTGTAGCTCGTGCCCATCTTCGTGAAAGCATCGCTATTCAGATGATGGTACGCTGCACCGAGACTCAGTTTATCCTTGCCGTACTGCAGGCCGACACTCTGCATGTTCGCTGCATCATCAGCCTCGTCATCGGCTTTCTGGATGGCTTCGTTGTTCGTATCGCCATTGAGGTCGAAACGGCCAGCCTGCAGCGTGACCTTGAGGTCCTTGCCCGTCGTGACGGCCGCACCGGAGATCTCGTCATCAAAGAGCAGGTTGTTGTCGAGCTGCATCGGCAGCTTGCCGACCTTGATGTTCGTCGTGCCGTACTGCCCATCGGCCCAGACGCGCTGCAGCTTCACATTCGTATCCTGGGAACTCCCGTGGTCGTCGCCGCCCTTATCCTCAGCGAGATCCGTCGAGGCATCGAGACGAGCGTTGATGTGCCAGTGGTCGTTGACCTCAGCCGACGGCTCGAGGCGCAGCAGCAGCTCATCGTCGTTGCTCTTGCTGTCCGTCTTGGACTTATCGCGCGTACTCGTGTACGTATAGCGGGCTTCGCCGTTCCATTTCACCTTGTCGGCATTGCGTTCGAGGTTGCTGACACGGACACCGAGCGTGTTGAGTTCATCGGAGAACTCGGCAGCGAGCTTGTCAATCAGAGCCTTATCGGCAGCGGAGACATCGCTCTTGGCCATGGCCTTGGCGATCATCTGAGCCATCTCATAACGCGTGATGTTCTGGTTGCCACGGAACGTCGTATCACCGTAGCCCTCGATGACGCCATCCGCTGCGAGCTGCGATACGGCATCGTAAGCCCAATGGTCAGCCGGGACATCGGAGAACGGGTTCGTAGCGGCAAACGTCGTGCTGGCAGCACCGACAACCAGAGCCGTCGTCAATGCAGATACAAGCGTCTTTTTCATAATGAATTCCTCCTTTTCATACAGGGTCTGTACCCTCATGAAGCGCTTCCTCTCGTATTCACGGGGAAGCCGGTTGCGCTCCGGGCCGGAATCCAGGACGAATCAGAGTGTCCATGTTTCCTCGGCTCTTCCTTTCTTCCTTCCCTTGGAACAATTTCATTATAATACTTGACCGAGTCAATTACCATTAAAACGAACTAAAATCTTACTTAAATCATGATAAGAACCAAATCTTGCCGTCTGTCCCCGCATTCAGGTCTCGGGATGATCCTTGAGCCACTGGCTCCAGCTCGTCCGGAAGCCATCGGCATGATTCGCCTGCACATAGGCGTAGAACTGCGGCAGCATCCGAGCCTTTTCTTCATAATACGGAGCCTTCCACTGCCCCGGCTTCGGGTTCGCGATGGTATACGAGATATCTGCGCCGCCCAGCAGGTACTGGCGCGAAACAATATCCTTGAGCGGCAAGCCCGGGTTCTTCATCATATCGTAGAGGACCATATAGGTCGTCGTGCGCCCTTGTCCGGCCTGGCAATGGAAATGGAGCCAGGCATCCTTGGGCAGCTTGCGCGTAAAGGCGATAAAGGCATCGATATTCTCCGGTGCCGGCCAGATGTGATCCGTGGCCGTGATGCGATAGTAATGCAGACCGTTCTTCCTTGTGAGCTGCTGCTCGCTCATGACGCTCTCGGCCTTGACGGGGCGCGGCGAGACAGCCTCCTTGTCCCCATTGAGCTTCGCGACCGTTACGATCTGCCCCCGGGCGCGGCGCAGGCGCATATCTTCATCTTTCAACGCTGCAGCATGCGTCTTGCCGATATTGCCCCAGTCGCGCGGGCCGTACCAGCTGACCGCATCGCCATTGATGAAGCCATGCGACTCCTGGCGCAGATCCACGATATAGATGGGTCCCTTGGCCTGTGCCTTGAGTACCGGCACCATGACGGCAAGCTCCCCCGCCGAGAACTGCGCACTGCCCGACATATTGAGCCCCGACAGCCCCTCCCGCGTCGGCTGCGCCACGAAGTCCTTCCCCGTTTTCTTGCGGTCGACATCCGTGCGGTACGCGGAATTCACCGTGTGGAAATTGCGCGGCAGCTGCTCCCGATCCTTCGCATCCAGTCGCCAGATATACCCGTCATACCCCCTTTTAGTGACGGATGCCTGTGCCGCCATAGACACGCTCTGTTCCCCAGTGTCTGCCAATGCTGCTGCAGAAGCCCCGGACAGCTGCGCGCCGCTCCAGAACGCTGCCATCATCAAGGCCATGAAAATCTTTTGTTTTTTCCTCATACGAAAAACCTCCAAGCAAAATCGTTACTTCCAGACAAAATCAAAAAGCCTCCCGATGAAACAGGAGGCTAAAAAGCATTTCTCAACGGAGATAAAATCGAGACACAATTCTTCCCTGATTCTGCTATCCCAATGTCATCAACGGTCGAATCGTCTGCAGATAAGAGCTGGCACGTTCCGCGTAATCCTTCAGCAAGTCACAGAGCAATTCCTTATGCTTCATGATTTCCTGATGATTACCAACGATACTCATGGAAAAAGTTGCATGTTCTTCTGTATCCAAAATCGGCGCAGAAATAGCAGACACCCCCGCTTCCATTTCCTCAATGCACCAGGAAAGATGTTCTTCTCGTCCCCGCGCCAGCTCGTGCCGCAACTCATCCACATCATCAATGGTATTCTCCGTATAATGTGTATATTCCACATTCTTAAGCACGCGGCTCACTTCATTGGCGCGCCGAAAGGCCAGTATCGACTTTGCTGCCGAAGCGGCATGGACTGGCATCCGTTGCCCTACATGTACAAAATATGTTCTGCGCTCATCTTCCGGCTGATGCGCATAGATGCAGTAGACCTCGCCAGCTGTATACCGGCTGATGTACGAATAGAAATGCGTAGCACGGGAAAGATCCCGGCAAAAAGGAGCCAGAGCCGCAGATATATCCTTTCCTGCAACAAAACGGCTTGCCCATATCATCGGCCGCGGCCCTAGCTGATACCGTTTGGTCCGTTCATCGCGAACGGCGATTTCATTTTTGACCATGTCCAGGAGAATGCGGTGCAGTGTTCCTTTGGCTAAATTCGTCCGTGCGGCAATCTCGGTAATGCCAAGCCCCGTTTCATCCGCACGGCTTAAAACATCAGTGATGGCAATAAATCGGTTCATCCATTCCATGGTTCGGCCTCAATCAATCAAATGACTGTCCGTTCTGCAGGATCATGTATTCGATACGGATAATGCAGGATGTCATGCAGTCAAAAACAGGAATCTTGAGTTCTTCAATGAGCTTGTCCGTAACGCCACCAACAGAGGAATCCGCAAGGACGACGACATCCGCCTCGATGGCGTTCTTCGCCTGATGCGCAGCGGCCATCGTCGCTTTTTCCAATTCCTGCCCCTCCAGGCGCCCGGTTTCTGTGATGGGAAAGAAATGCATGTAATCACTGAGGATACCATAACGGCGCAGCGTATCTTTCTCGGTTTCTACATCATGCTTCGTGCTGGCCAGGATAGCAATGCAATGTCCATAAAGCGGTGTCGCATAGGCACAGGCAGCACCGGCGAGGATAACCGGCTTGCCAGTGAGTTCACGCAGGGCGTGCGTCCCAAGTTCTGCATGATGGGCAATGATGAAGCCATCATAGACATCCTTCACGCCTTCCAATTTCTCCATCAGCAGTGCCGAAACACGGAGTACATCGAGTTCCGTTTCGATATACCGCGGCGCTTCCTTCAGATTCATAACCGAGATATGCGTGTAATCCTCGCTATTACGAGCCGTGCGTTTCGCAGCCAGATCGGCACTTGCAAACAATTTGTCATTCAGCGATTCATTGCTGGTAGGATTGATAATCAGGACATTCATACGTGCCACCCTTTCGTTTAACCCAGTGTTTCACTTCTATCCTAGATTTACTCGTGTATAGTGCTATTATAACATGCTTTGGGATGCAAAGAAATCATCCGTCCGAAAAGGCGTCACCCAAAAAGCAATCAGTACTGCGGACAGCTGATCCACTCCCCCTGTGGATTGCCAACGATATCAAAGTCTTTGGCCACCAGTTTACCACGCAGATACGTCCGGATTGGCCAGCCGGTGATATCCATGCCGTTAAAGGCAGTCATCGGCTGTTTGCTGTGAAGATCCTCATTCCGGATCGTGCGGCGTTTCAGCATGTCCACAATGACGATATCTGCATCCCGTCCTTCTGCAATAGCACCTTTATGAGAGAAACCGTAAAGCTTAGCTGGATTTTCCGAAAGCACGCGTACGACAAATGGCAGAGTGACTTTTCCCTTTGATACTTCACCAAGCATCAGCGGCAGCATGCTTTCTACACCGCACATGCCAGACGGAATCTCAAAGAGGCTGCCCTGCTTTTCTGCAACCGTATGCGGCGCATGATCCGAAGCAACGAAATCGAGCGTCCCATCCTTGAGTCCGGCCCAGAGAGCCAGGCGATCACTCTCCTCCTTGATGACCGGATACACCTTGATCATCGGTCCTACACGATCATAGTCATCCGCCGACAAGAACAAGAAATGCGGGCACGTTTCCGCCGTGACAGGAACGCCATCGGCCTTAGCACGTCGGATGAGTTCAACGCCCTGCGCACTCGAAACGTGCAAAATATGCAGGTGCGCACCGGTATCCTTGGCAAAAGCCAGTGCCGTCTGAATCGTCAGCACTTCTGCAAGTGCCGGGCGCGAATCCATCAAAGCACGATAATCGCTGCCGCCAGCCTGACGGTTGCGTTCCGTCAGCATATGGATGAGTTCGCTGTTCTCCGCGTGAATGCCGAGAATCTGCTTATTCTTCGCGATTTCTTCAAATATCTTATAGACTTCGCCATCATCCAAGGGAGGGATAACGCCACTCTGCCCCGGCTCATAATTGTAGATGAGTGCATGGGTCTTCTCGTCGATGGCATACCCCCAGAAGAATTTGACAGCTGCTGCACCAGCCTTCTTCATGCCTGCCAGATCGCAAAGGTTCAAATCACCGAGAGAAAGCCCCCAGACTGCATAATCCACATAGGCACGTCCCTTGAAATATCCGGCTTTCTTACGGACATCTTCACCATTCAATACGGCAGGATTTGTATTTGGCATGTCGATAACCGTCGTAACGCCGCCCACAGCCGCCGACATTGTCCCATGCGGGAAATCTTCCTTATTCGTCGCGCCAGGATCACGGAAATGAACATGATCGTCGATAACGCCCGGCAACAGATGACGATCCGTTGCATCGATGGTTTCGTTCGCTTCGTGATCTTCCGCAGAAACTTCCGCGATTTTGCCATCTTGCACATACACGTTCAGACGTCGTATTTCTTCACCATTTACCACAAAACCATGCTTGAATGCCAAATCGAACATATTATCCCTCCTGACTTATTGCAAGAATCCGGAATAAACACCTTATTCCATGGCTTTCCCTTTCGTTTCCGGAACCAGGAAATACATAGCTACGAACGCGATTGGATAAATAAGGAAGACCAGGCTCATCGCACTGTAAACGCTGCTCGAAGCGGCCAACCAGCCGATGATTGCCGGGCCAAACCCTGCCAGGCCACGGCCAGTACCAAAAATAAGATTTTCTGCCGTAGAGCGCGCTTCGCTCGTATAATTTTCTGCAAGGATTGCACCATAACCGCCCATCATGCCATTGACGGTGAGACCAAGGAAGAAGCTGCCCCAGAGAAGCGCCTCCTGACTCGTGAACAGGTAAAAATACATAATGCAGTAGATGGTGCCAGCAATGTACCAAAGCCCGAACGTTTTTTTACGTCCGATTTTATCGGCCAGAATGCCAAATACAGTAATACCAACCAACATGCCGGCAATCGAGATGGTCATCCAGCCACTGGCCTTGGCCAGGGTATAGCCGTATTTTTCTGCCAGGACAGCCGGCATCCAGCTGAAAACAGCATAGTAACCAAAGTTCTGTACCAGGCACATGACGGTAAGTCCCAAGGTCACCAGGGTACTCTTGCGATTGACAAAAAGAGCGCGGACAGGGATGCCGCTCATGCGCTCATATTCTTTCTTTTCTTCCGGCGTAATCGTACCAGCATGGAGTTTCTCACGAAGCATAGCCGCACGTTCCTTGCGTTTCATGAACAGCACCGGTTCTTTCAAAGTCATGCGCGCATAGATCGCGATAACAGCCGGCAAGAGTCCAACCAGGAACACGGCACGCCAGCCAAAATCTGGCACCACGATGGCCACGATGAGCGAAGCAGCCAGGACACCAAGCTGCCAGCCCAAAGCAACCCACGACGTAGCCCGCGCACGCATGGCCGGAGCCCAGGTTTCGGTAACGATAGCCATACCAATGCCGAACTCACCGCCAATACCAAGCCCAATCAATGCACGCAGAAGCAGAAATACATGATAATCCGTACAAAAATAGATTGCAGCCGTTGCAAAGGAATAAATAAAGATGGTTGCGGCCAATACTTTGATACGCCCGATGATATCCGCGAGAATACCAAAGATGTAGGATCCTGCCAAGGTTCCCAATGTGGTAACAAGCGTCAGGCTACCGGCTTCTCCTGGTGTCAGCCCGAACTCCTTGATGATGTAGATCAAGACAAAGGACAGAAAAAACATGTCCATACCATCAGCTGCATAGCCAAGTGTGGCTGCTGCCAGGGTCTTGATGTGATGACCTTCCTCTCCTTCCGCATGTAACACATTCTTCTTTTTTTCCTCACTCATGTCGCTTCCCCCTCTCAGGAATACAGCTTGCAGATCATGATATTCCGCTTAGCGGAAAAAGATTCCAACAAAAAGAATCTTTACGTTTATTTTACCTCTTTATCATATTCTTCGTCAATTGTAAAATAAATTATCGTACTAATAGTCATTTGTGTTATAATAAATATATGAAATTCTTGGAATTAACTTCCGCTAAGCGGAACAACATAGTGACGGCAAGGAGGTTTTTGCATGATATCAGAATCTCGTCTTCAAGAACGGTTTGCCCATATCCTCTCACTCACGACTCCTGACAGCGGTGCTGGCATTACGCGGCTCGCTTTTACGGAAAGCGACTGGGCTTGCCGCAGCTATCTCCTATCCCTGATGAAAGATGCCGGTCTTTCCTGTCGCGAAGATGCATTTGGCAATATCATTGCACACCGGAAAGGGAAACAGGAAAATCTGCCAGCTGTCATGTTTGGCTCACATGGCGACAGCGTGCCGCATGGAGGAAATTTCGATGGTATTGTCGGGATCCTTTCTGCTATTGAAGTCGCAAAAAGTCTGAATGAAGATGGTATACAGACAGATGCTCCTCTGGAAATTGTCCTGTTCATGTGCGAAGAGTCAAGCCGATTTGGTGCAGCAACGCTCGGCAGTCGCGCCATGCGTGGAAAACTCTCCTCTAGTGATCTGATTCACCTGAAAGATAAAAATGGCATAACCCTGTACGATGCTTTGCTGACGCGCGGACTTCACCCCGAAGCGATAAAATCTGCACGCTACGACAAACCACTGAAAGCCTTCTTCGAAGTACATATTGAGCAGGGCCGTGTCCTGGAGAGCATGAAAAAAGAAATTGGTATCGTCACCGGTATTGCCGCACCAACGCGCATAATCCTGCATATCCATGGACGTGCAGACCACAGCGGTGCCACCCCCATGGACTTGCGGGCAGACGGGCTCTGTACAGCGGCAGAGATCATCTTAGCCGTAGAGCGCGAAGCCAAAGCACATACAGATCCACCAGTTGTCGGCACAGTCGGTACGATATCCATCGATCCGGGAGCCATGAACGTCATTCCCGGTGAAGTAACAATCGGCATCGACATCCGCAGTATTTCAGCCGAAGCCAAAGCGGACGCTGCGAAACATATCGAAGCATTTGCTCAGGAAACAGCTGCTGCGCGCAAAACTCCCCTTACAATTGACCATCTCGGCAACGGCACACCGGCTCCTATCTCCAAAGAAATGGTCTCTTTCCTATCCAGGCTCTGCCAGAACGACAACATTCCCTACATGACGCTTCCCAGCGGTGCCGGACATGATGCCATGCACTGGACTGATTATACACAGGTCGGTATGCTCTTTATCCCCTGCAAAAACGGCATCAGCCACAACCCACTCGAAAGCGCCAAGATCAAGGATATCACCAGAGTTGCCCGGCTTTTGCAAAAAGCCGTCCTGGAAGCGTCCCAGGAAAGCTTTCACTTTTAAAGAAGGGCACGGGTATCTGCCTAAGCAATCGGAAAGGATGATCCATTATGGGGAAGACCAGCATCGCCATTACCGGCGACTCATTCATCACACAGCATTTGCCACACGATGAAGCACGCCAAGCTCTTTCAGACTATCTGCACACGTTTGACGTGCGCTTCACGAATTTCGAGATCCTTCTTCACGACTTTGAAGTCTATCCGGCTCCAGTCAGCGGCGGCACCTGGGCCTGTGCCCGTCCAGAAGTCCTTGCTGATTTGCAGCACCTCGGTTTCAATATGATGACCTGGGCAAACAACCACATCATTGACTGGAATCTCGGAGGTATCCTGACCACGATGCGTCATCTAGATAATGCCCATATCCTGCATGCAGGCGTTGGACGCAACCTGGAAGAAGCTGCCCAGCCGAAATACCTCGACACACCGGAAGCTCGCGTTGCCATCATCGGCGTGACCTCGACCATGAGTGAATGGGGTATGGCCAGTCAGCCGCGTGCCGATGTACTCGGACGTCCCGGTGCCAATGTCCTGCGCTATAAAACGACGCATTTCATTGCTCCAGAGAATTTTGCGGCATTCCAGGCCATGATTGACCAGACTGACGTGAATGCCAATCGCAAATTGAACGAAAAAGAAGGCTTTGCCAAGCCGGTCGAAGGTGGCTGTTTCGTAGGGACAATCCGTTTTGAACCGGGAACGCCTGGCACAAAAACGGAAATGGATGAACGCGACGCACGCCGTATTGCCCGCGCCATTGCAGAAGCCAGGAGACAGGCCGATATTATCCTTGTCAGCCATCATTCTCATGAACGCAAGGGCATGGACAAAGAACTCCCCGCAGATTTTGCCCGTGACTTTGCTCACTTCTGCATTGACAATGGTGCCACAGCGTATATCGGCCATGGACCGCATATCTGGCGCGGCATAGAGCTTTACCAGAATCACCCTATTTTCTATAGCCTAGGCGATTTCATCTTCCAGAACGATTCGGTTGAACGCCAGCCCAGCGAATTTTATGCACTTTACAACCTTGGCCCCGATGCGACGGTTTCCGATGGGCTTGATGCACGCAGCCACGGCGGCAAGAGCGGACTGGCCGCAGATAAACGCGTCTTTCAGTCGGCCATTCCCAGCTTCACTGTGGAAAACGGCAAGATTCACACCATCACGCTACGGCCCATCTCCCTGGGCTTCACGAAATCCCGCGGCCTAAAAGGGCGTCCCTGTTTTGCTTCACCAAATGAAGCGCAAGAAATCCTGCAGCATATCCAGGAACTTTCCGCACCGTATGGCACAAAAGTAGCTATAAAAGACGGACTCGGCATCATCACCATCTGAAAACACTTTACAGTATCCCTCATCCCCTCGGCAGAGATTGCCGAGGGGATTTTGATGTGCAGCTACGTTTCATCCTATCACCCTATCACGCAGACAAAAAAAGACTGCACAGTGTGTGGGAAACTGTGCAGTCCAGATGTAAGTCATAGGAGGTTTTCAAAAGGGAGCGAGTAAAAATGATTAGAAGTAGTAGCTCAGACGGCCGTAGAGGACCTTGGCGTTCTTGTCATTCGCGAGCTGCTTGCCGTCGAAGTACCAGACAGCGGCATACGTGTTCTTGAACGGTGCGTAGTCCATGCCGAAATCCCAGCCCTTCGTATTGTTGAGGAACGTGTCGTACGTGGAGTTCAGCGCAACGTTCTCACCGAGGTAACGGTAAGCGGCGTACATACCCCAGCTGCCGGCATTGGCTTTATTGGCACCCTTGTAGGAAAGCTGGACGTTATGAGCCGTCTTGAAGTTGTCGGCTTTCGTGTTCTCAGCATATGCACCTTCGAGGTTCCAATTGCGGTCGAAGCGGTATGCTGCGCCGAGCGACCAGAGCTGTGCGGAATCCTCACGATCGGCGACATCCTTGCTATTGCTATAGGAGTCGACGGCCTTGAACGCATCGCTGCCAAGGTGACGGTAAGCTGCACCGAGCGCGAGTTTATTGGGCGCGTAGTTGAGCATGATGCCCTGGTAGTTGGCTGCCTGGTCGTTCTTTGCAGAGACTTTGGACAGAACATCACCGGCATTGTCAAGAGTCCAACGGCCGGCTTCGAGCGTCGTCTTGAGCTGCTTGCCGAAGGTCACGCCTGCACCGCTAAAGTTGCCATCGAAGAGCAAGCCGTTCGTCTCAGTCGAGAAGAATGGCTGCTTGCCGAGACGGACCTGGAAGTTCGTGTAATCACCCTGAGCGTATACACGTGAGAGCTTGACGTTGTCCGTCTTATTCGAACCGCCGCTATCGGATGTCATATTCGTCGTGGCATCGAGACGGCCGACAGCACGCCAGTTGTCATTGATCTCGCCCGTGGCATACAGACGGAAGAGCAGTGTGTCTGTGTTCTGCTTATCTTTGCCTGTGCCGTTATGGCCCGAAGCCTCGCGGTCCTCTACACGGCGGCTCCAGTAGCGGTAACGGGCCTCGCCGGTCCATTTGACCTTATCGGCATTGCGCTCGAGGTTCGCGACGCGCACGCCGAGATTGTTGAGTTCGTCAGCAAATTCAGCGGCCAGTTTGTCGATCAGTGCCTTGTCCGAGGACGAGACATCTGTACGTGCCATGGCCTTTGCGACCATCTGTGCCATTTCGTAACGCGTGATGCTCTGGTTGCCGCGGAAGGTCGTATCGCCATACCCTTCAATCACGCCGTCCTGCGCAAGCTGCGTCACCGCATCATACGCCCAATGATCGGCAGGTACATCAGAAAAGGGGTTTGCTGCTGCAAACGTCGTGGAAGCGGCGCCAACGAGCAGAGCCGTCGTCAGGGTGGTTGCCAATGTCTTTCTCATGTGGACTACTCCTTTGCTTTGCTTTGTAAACCTGATATCTTTCTCACCGCTTTCCGCATCCGGTCATGAGCTGAGTTTCCTTGTTCCCTCTTGGCTCTGCCGTAATCCATCCTGCAGCGATTGAGTTTATTGTATCATCTTTTAAATTTTCTGGCAATACTTTTTCTAATTTTTTTCTAAAATTTGTTCTCTCAGCAAATACACAACAAAAAAGGCCTCCCCGAAGGAAGACCTTTTTCCATATACTTGCTTGTCGCTTTGAAAACTGTCCGGCAGCAATCAGAAGAAGAAGCTGACGCGGCCGAAGAGCGTCTTGGCGTCGCGATCCGTAGCAAGATCCTTGCCGTCGAAGTACTCGATAGCCGTGTAGACGTTCGTGAACGGAACATAGCTTGCGCCGACTTCCCAGCCCTTCTCGTTGAGATGAGCCGTGTGTGCCGTATCATACGTCGGCATGAGTGCGACGTTCTGGCCAAGATAACGGTAAGCGGCATAAGCGCCCCACGTACCCTTGTTGGCGATATCCGTACCCTTGTAGGAGAGCTGGATGCTATGAGCCGTATCGTAGTTGTCGGCTTCCGTGTTCTGAGCGAAAGAACCGAAGAGATCCCAGTTGTGATCGAACTTGTAGCCAGCACCGACGGACCAGATGTTGGCATCATCCGAAGCGGAGCCGTTACGATACCCTTCAACATTCTTGAACGCATTGCTGTTGAAGTGACGATAGGAAGCGCCGAGGCGGAGCTTGTTCGGGCCGTAGTTCAGTTCAGCACCCTGATAGCTTGCTGCATGATCTTTGTGATCTTTATCGAGGTTCTTGTATTCGTGAGAATCCTCATCATAGCCGCTGATGTGGCCATTGGCATTCTCGAGGTTCCAGCGGCCAGCTTCGAGCGTGACCTTGAGGTCTTTGCCGAAACCAACCTGGGCGCCGGAGAAGTAATCATCGACGACGAGGCCGTCATCAGCCGTGGAGTACAACGGCATCTTGCCGAGTTTGACGTCGAAGTTGCCATACTGGCCGTCTGCATAGACATACGTCAGTTTGACATTGCCGTCATCGCCGGCATCCTTTGCCATGTCCGTCTTGGCCGTCAGACGAGCCTTGACATGCCAGTTGTTGTTGATTTCAGCCGTCGGATAGAGACGGAACTGCAGTTTGTCGGCATTGTCCTTCTTCTGGGAGCCATCAGCCTGCTCATCGCGCGTACTCGTGTAGGTGTAACGAGCCTCGCCCGTCCATCCGGTACGAACAAAACGATTATATTAGCACACCGTCAGAAGGGATGCAAGGATTCTCATGGAAGATTAATTTTCCACTAACAGTAGGAAAGAAAATCATACGCATTTACGATGGAATTGTGGTACAATAAGAACGATTCAATCGTCTGCAGCCGCAGGACGCACGACCTCGCGAACCAGACGCTCGAACTTGGTGCGCGGCATCATGACAAGATGACCGCAACCCTGGCATTTCAAGCGGAAATCCATACCAGTACGCAGGATTTCCCACTCATGTGATCCGCAGGGATGCGCTTTCTTCATGCGCACGATATCCCCAACGGCATACGTTGGCTTCATCATATTACGACTCCTTTCTCAGAGACAGGACAAGCAAAGAGGAGGAACTCCCATGAAAGTCTCCATTTTACAGATGCCGGTCGCCTTCGGGCGCCCGGAGACAAATATCGCCACGTTGAAAGACATGGTGAAAGACGCCATGCGCGACAAGCCAGATGTACTCGTGCTGCCAGAACTCTGGCGTCTCGGCTTTTACCCCAGGCCCATTGCCCCGCTTGCCGACCGCGATGGCCGCGAAGCGCGTCAGACGCTTGCGCAGCTTGCGGCTCATTACGGCGTCAACATCGTCGGCGGCACAGTGGCCAATGTCGTCACCAACAAGCAAGGACCGCATGTCTACAACACCTGCTTCGTCTACGATCGTCTCGGCGATCTCGTGGCGCACTACGATAAAGTACATCTGTTCTCGCCAAGTGGCGAAGCACAGGATTTCAAGGCGGGCAGCCAGCTCGTCACCTGCGAACTCGACGGAGTGAAATGCGGCATCGCCATCTGCTATGACCTACGCTTCCCCGAGTTCATCCGGCAGCTGGCCCTCGCTGGCATCGACATCCTGTTCCTGCCCGCCGCCTGGCCAGAAAGCAGGCTGACACACTGGCAGGTCCTGACGCGCGCCCGGGCCATCGAGAACCAGATGTTCGTCGTTGCGGCCAATGAAGCAGGTACGGATGAACAGGGCAATCACCTGGCCGGGCATTCGGTCATCATCGACCCCTGGGGCGAAATCCTCGCCGAGGCCGATACAGACCAATCCATCCTCACAGCAAACCTGCGTCCCGTACTCTGCCGCCATATCCGCCAGGATATCCCGGTTCGTGCCGACCGCCGCCCCGAACTCTATACGACACAGCAATAAAGGCATGAGAAAAGCCGCCTGCATTCAAATCCAGGCGGCTTTTCTCTTTAGAGAAGGCTTCCCCTTTGGGGAAGCTGGCGGCGTCAGCCGACTGAAGGGGTGATTCCCCTTTCGACCCTTACGGGCCACTTTCCCAAAAGGGGACAGCTTCTATCAAACGTTGAAGCGGAAGTTGACAACGTCGCCGTCCTGCATGACATAATCTTTGCCTTCGACGCGAACCTGGCCTTTCTCGCGGGCTGCAGCCACGCTGCCAGCCGCTACAAGGTCATCGTAATTGACGATTTCGGCACGGATGAAGCCACGCTCGAAATCCGTATGGATCTTGCCGGCAGCTTTCGGGGCCGTCGTGCCTTTGACAATCGTCCAGGCACGGCACTCGTCAGGGCCGGCCGTCAGGAACGTCTGCAGCCCCAGGAGGTCAAAAGCTGCCTTGATGAGGCGGTCGAGGCCGCTTTCCGTCTCGCCGAGATCCTCAAGGAACGCCTTGGCTTCTTCGGGGTCGAGTTCGGCGATTTCCGATTCAACCTTTGCCGAGATGGCTACGACTTCGGCTCCCTCTTTGGCAGCGTATTCCTTGACCTGCTGGACATACGGATTCTCATCATACGCCGTGGAGACTTCATCTTCCGCGACATTCGTCACATAGAGCGTCGGCTTGAGCGTCAGGAGATTCATTTCCTTGATGAGTTCGAGATCGTCTTCCGAAAGCTCGACCTGGCGCGCGGGCTTGCCCTCGTCGAGCGCAGCCTTGATGCGGCGCAGGACTTCATCTTCGGCCTTTGCTTCCTTGTTGCCCGATTTGGCGATTTTCGCGAGACGCATGATGCGTTTCTCGATGACTTCGAGGTCCGCCAGGCAGAGTTCCGTCTGGATGATATCGATGTCACGCAGCGGGTCGATACCGCCCTCCACATGTGTGATGTTCGGGTCAACAAAGCAGCGCACCACATGGGCAACGGCATCAACCTGACGGATATGCTCGAGGAATTTGTTGCCAAGGCCTTCGCCCTTCGATGCGCCCTTTACGAGACCGGCGATATCGACAAAACGCACGGAAGCCGGCGTCGTCTTCTTGGAATTGTACATTTCATGCAGCACCTGCAGGCGTGCATCCGGCACGGCCACGACACCGACATTCGGCTCGATCGTGCAGAACGGGAAGTTGGCAGCTTCTGCGCCAGCCTTCGTGATGGCATTGAAAAGAGTACTCTTGCCGACATTCGGCAGGCCAACAATACCCACTTCTAAATTACTCAAAACAAAAACTCCTTTATATGATACGAATCAAACCCAGAACAGCCCCTCTCTGCAGGCAGCAGCCTGCGGGAGGGGCCATTCTTATGCTTCAGATGCTCAGAGCGTACCAAAGATGCGGTCGCCGGCATCGCCAAGACCTGGTACGATATAGCCCTTATCGTTGAGTCTTTCATCAACGGCAGCCACGTAAAGCGGCACATCCGGATGTTCCTTGTTGATGACGCGAACGCCCTCCGGCGCTGCGACCAGGCACATGAGGATCAGGGATTTCGCCCCTTTCTCCTTGAGCAGGGAGAGTGCAGCCGAGGCACTGCCGCCCGTTGCCAGCATCGGATCGACGACGATGAGCGTGCGGTCTGACACATCGCTCGGCAGCTTGCAGTAGTATTCCACCGGCTTGAGCGTCTCAGGATCGCGGTACATGCCGACATGGCCGACGCGCGCAGCCGGGATCATATTGGCCACACCGGAGAGCATGCCGAGACCTGCGCGCAGGATGGGTACGACACCGACTTTCTTGCCGGCGAGTACCTTGGCCTTGCATTTGGCAACCGGCGTCTCGATCTCGATTTCTTTGAGCGGGAAATCGCGCGTGATCTCATACGTCATGAGCATGGCGATTTCTTCGAGCAGTTCACGGAAATCCTTCGTGCCCGTTTCCTTCATGCGCATCAGCGTGAGCTTGTGCTGGATCAGCGGATGGTTGATGACATGGACATTGAGTTCTTCAGCCATTTTCTTGCCCCCTTATCTCATTCGTAAAGCGGATACTTGGCGCAGAGCGCAGCTACGCGACGGCGCGCTTCTTCCTTGGCCGCTTCATCGGTCGGATTGTTGAGGACCAGCGCAATGATGTTGCCGACTTCGCGCATATCGTCTTCTTTGAAGCCACGCGTCGTCAGAGCCGGAGAGCCGAGACGGATGCCACTCGTGACGAACGGGGAACGCGGTTCGAACGGGATCGTGTTGCGGTTCGACGTGATATTGACTTCATCGAGTACCGTCTGTGCCTCCTTGCCTGTGATGTTCTTGCTCGTGAGATCCACGAGCATCAGGTGATTGTCCGTACCGCCCGAGACGATGCGGAAGCCGTCGTTCTGGAGCGTTTCAGCAAGAGCTTTGGCATTCTTGATGGTCTGGGCAGCATATTCCTTGAATTCCGGACGCAGGGCTTCGCCCAGAGCTACGGCCTTGGCGGCAATGACGTGCATGAGCGGGCCGCCCTGGATGCCAGGGAACACGGCCTTGTTGAACTGCTTGCCGAACTCGGCATCTTTGCAGAGGATCATGCCGCCGCGGGGGCCGCGCAGGGTCTTATGCGTCGTCGTCGTGACGACATCAGCGTACGGGACTGGGCTCGGATGGAGGCCTGCAGCCACAAGGCCGGCGATATGCGCGATATCAACCATGAGGTACGCCCCGACTTTATGCGCGATCTCGGCCAGGCGCGGGAAATCGATGATGCGTGCATAGGCAGAAGCACCGGCCACGATGAGTTTCGGTTTGCATTCCTCAGCCTGTTTCTCCAGAGCATCGTAGTCGATGCGTTCCGTCTCTTTATCCACGCCGTACGGCACAATCTTGAAGTATTTGCCGCTCATGTTGACCGGGCTGCCGTGCGTCAGATGGCCGCCATCCGTAAGGTTCATGCCCATGACCGTATCACCGGGCTGCAGCAGGGCGAAGAATACGGCCATATTGGCCTGTGCGCCGGAATGCGGCTGTACATTTGCGTACGCGGCACCAAAGAGTTTCTTGGCACGGTCAATGGCCAGCTGTTCGACAACGTCAACAAATTCGCAGCCGCCATAATAGCGCTTGCCAGGATAACCTTCGGCGTACTTATTCGTGAGTACACTGCCCTGTGCTTCCATGACAGCCTTCGAGACGATGTTCTCCGAAGCGATGAGTTCGAGCTTGGTGCGCTGACGGTTGAGTTCTTTATCGATTGCTGCCGATACTTCGGGGTCGGACTGTTTGAGTGATTCCATTAAATCCATTGCGTGGCCTCCTTACCGTGACCGTGGTCATTGACAAAAGCGGAAATGACTGAAACGCTTATTTTTCTTCAAGCGCGGCAATCTTGTTGATGCGGCGTTCATGACGGCCACCAGCGAATTCACCCTCCACCCAGGCGCGAACGATTTCGCCAGCCGGGCCAAAGCCAAGTACACGGCCGCCCATCGCCAGGACGTTGGCATTGTTGTGCTGACGGGACATCTTGGCCGAATACACGTCATTGCAGAGCGCACAGCGGATGCCTTTGATCTTGTTGGCAGCAATCGAGATGCCGATGCCCGTGCCGCAGAGTACGATGCCGCGGTCTGCTTTGCCGCTGACGACATCTGCGCAAACCTTTTCGGCGATATCCGGGTAATCAACAGAATCCGTGCCAAAGGTACCGACATCCGTCACCTTGATATCCTCATATTCTTTCAGGACCATCTTGACTTCTTCTTTGAGGGCCACGGCACCGTGGTCACTGCCAATCGTGATATTCATACTCTGTTCCACCTTTCTTGAGACACCTTACTGCTTACCATTGTACCACAGACCCGGCAAAAAAAATACCGCCACAGAGGAGTTTCTGCCAGCCGTCTGTCCGTCACGGAATCAGTAAGCTGGAGTCTCTCTCTACAGCAGTAAAGCAGGAGCATCTCATTCAGATCTTGAGCGAATGAAAAGCACTGGCCTTGTGCAGGCGGTTCATGATAGCAAGGCCAAGCCCCTTGTCCGTCGTCCCTTCGCCGAGCAGCACATCCGCCGCCGTATCGTTGAAAGCGATGAGTTCTTCGTAAATATTCGCAGCGATAGTCAGCAAATCACCCTGCGGGCCATAATCAGCCAGGAGTTCTTGCGGCACGAGTCCCTGGAGCGCCGTCACGACTTCATGGCTTGCGAGGACGCCCACCGTGCGCCCTTCCTGCTGGAGGCGGCGTACCGTGCGGCGGAAAGCCCCCGGCATGCTCTTGGGGTCTCCTTCGAGCAGGGTCATGGGAGCATTCGGTGCATAATGCTTGTATTTCATGCCAGGGGCTTTGGGTACGACTTTGGCACCGACGATGGCAGGATCCAGGCGGCAGCCGCCGAGGACTTCCGTCAGCATCTCACGCGTGATGGCACCAGGGCGCAGGATGGTCGCTACTGGCCCCGTGCAGTCTACGATGGTGGATTCCACACCGAAATGACAGGAGCCGCCATCGAGGATCAGCGGGATGCGCCCATTCATGTCGCGCAGCACGGAAGCAGCTGTGGTCGGGCTCGGACGACCCGAGATGTTGGCCGAAGGAGCTGCGATGGGGACGCCGGCAGCCCGGATCATCGCGCGCGCCACGGGATGTTCCGGCATGCGGATGCCGACTGTGCCCAGCCCGCCCGTAATGCGGTCCGGTACGATGTCCCGGCGCTTCATGATGAGCGTGATGGGGCCTGGCATGAACGCTGCGATGAGTTTTTCAGCCAGCGGCGTGACTTCCGCGGCAATCGTCGTGATCATGGCCCGGTCTGCCACATGCAGGATCAGCGGATTGTCCGAAGGACGCCCCTTCGCTTCATAGATGCGCGCACAGGCATCTGCATCAAGGCCATTGGCGCCGAGGCCATAGACCGTCTCTGTCGGGAACGCCACGAGCCCCCCGCCGCGCAGGATTTTCCCCGCCCGCTGCAGTTCCGCCTGCTGGGCTTTTATATCTGTTATCGTTACGATTTCTGTCTGCATTTTGGCTACCTCTCCTGATATGACCTCTGACCTCATCCCTTGAGCAGGGACTCTAACATTTCACAAACGCCACGAAAATTGGTCCATATTTCCCGATTAGTAAAACGCACCACGCTCAATCCTTGATGTTCCAGATAAGCAGTCCTCTTTTCATCGTACAGCCTCGCATCTTCTTCAAAATGCTGCCCGCCATCCAGTTCAATGATCAAAGAACGCGACGGGCAATAAAAATCCACGATATACGTGCCGATTGGCGTCTGACGATAGCACGGAACACTCACCCCTTTTTCCAGGCTACCACCACGCGGTCGATGCCAGCGTAGTCGGGGAGGATCTCCGTCTTGCCAAGCAGAGGATTGGCCTTGGCCAGGGCTGCGACGGCCTGAGCCTGATGGATGCCTACCTCGAAAGCGAGGAATCCGTTTGGCTCGAGCATGGCGGGTGCTTCAGCCATCAGGCGGCGATAAAAATCAAGGCCGTCCTTGCCGCCGGAAAGCGCCGTGTGCGGTTCTTTGGTGCGCACCTCCGGAGCCAGCGCCTCTATGTCAGCCTCAGGGATATAGGGAGGATTCGAGAGGATGGCGGCAAACGTCTGTCCTTCAAGCGGCGTCAAGAGGTCTCCGGTATGGAAGGTGATGCGGCCCTTAAGACCCAGTTGTTCGGCATTCTCCTCGGCCACGGCTCGGGCAGCAGGCGAGATATCAACGGTTTCCGCCACGGCCTGCGGCAGATAGTGCAGGACCGAAAGGCATACTGCCCCCGTCCCCGTGCCGATATCGGCAAACCGCAGCCCGGTATCTTCCGGTGCCCGCCAGGCCTTGAGCCGATCCACAGCCGCCTGCACCAGGATCTCCGTGTCAGGCCGCGGGATCAAGGTATCTTCCGTGACTTTGAACGTCAGACCCATGAACTCTCGCTCGCCCAGGATATACGCGACAGGCACATGCATAACGCGTTTTTTCACCATCTCGCGATAAGCAGCCAGTTCCTCCGGCTGCAGGGGTTCATCAAAATGCACATAAAGATAGATGCGCTGCTTCTTCAGCACATGGGAAAGCAGGACTTCCGCGTCAAGCCGCGGCGACTCGAGGCCCTTTTCCGTAAAATAGCCCTCCGTCCACTTGAGGATGCGACCGATGGTCCAGAGCCGGTCATTTTGATTACGCATTGGCATCCACCTTTCTGAGACGCTGTGCCTGATCCGCCGTGATGAGTGCTGCAATGAGTTCATCGAGCTCGCCATTGAGGATGGCATCAATCTTGTGCAGGGTCAGACCGATCCGATGATCCGTCACGCGTCCCTGCGGGAAATTGTAGGTGCGGATGCGCTCGCTGCGGTCACCAGAGCCCACCTGGCTGCGCCGGTCAGCTGCCACGGCGGCTTCCTGTTCCTGGCGAGCCTGGTCGAGGATGCGTGCGCGCAAGACCTTCATGGCTTTTTCCTTATTCTTGAGCTGGGATTTCTCATCCTGGCACTGCACGACGATGCCGGTCGGCAGATGCGTGATGCGGATGGCCGTCTCCGTACGGTTCACGTACTGGCCGCCAGCCCCCGAAGCGCAGTACGTATCGATGCGCAGGTCCGAGGGGTTGATGTCCACTTCAACATCTTCCGCTTCCGGCAGCACCGCCACCGTAGCAGCCGAAGTATGGATGCGGCCGCCAGATTCCGTAACGGGCACGCGCTGGACACGATGCGTACCGCTCTCATATTTGAGCCTGGAATACGCACCATGGCCGTTCACCAGGAATGTGATTTCCTTGAACCCGCCGATGCCCGTCGCATTGCTCGTCATGACCTCGATGTGCCAGCCCTTCTTTTCCGCATAGCGGGAATACATGCGAAACAGGTCGCCGGCAAACAGCGCCGCTTCCTCTCCGCCCACGCCGCCGCGGATCTCCACAATGACATTCTTGTCATCGTTGGGATCCTTCGGCAAAAGCAAGATGGGGAGTCTCGCAGCGAGTGCTTCCTTCTGTACCGTCAGCTCAGCAAGTTCTTCCTCGACCAGCTTGCGCATCTCGCTATCCAGCGATTCCTGGAACATCGCCTTGGCATCTTCGATGCCCTGGACGACACGCTTATATGTGCGGAATTCTTCCACGATGGGAGTCAGCGCCGCATGTTCCTTCGTGTAATGCTGCCATTTCTCCATATCCGCCATGGTTGCCGGGTCGCTTATAAGCGATTCCAGCTCCCGATATTTATCTTCTACTGCTTGGAGTTTCTCCAGCAAGTCCTCTCACCTCATCTTCCACGCCCGGTCCGACTCACACACACAAAAATATCCTATCGTTCTCAGCGCGCAGTTTCCACCGAAGCCGCTGCCGGCACACCGATTTCCGTATCTTCTTCAGAAGCTGCTGCCAGTCCCGGATGGCGATACTCGCCCGTCCCCTCGCGGATTTCCTCCGGCGGCAGCACAGCCTTCAGCGATTCGATGGCCACTTCTACCATATCATCCTGAGGAGGACGTGTTGTCAGGTACTGGAGCCAGAGTCCCGGTTTGATGGCTGTCTGGATGACGGGGTTCTCGCTGCGTCCAGCCAGGCGGATGAGTTCATAGGAAATGCCCGCGACGACCGGCAGCAGCACGATGCGGCTCACGATGCGCTCGGCCAGGCTCGGCCACCCCAGGAAGGCAAAGACAAAGATGGAAACCAGCATGACGATGAGCAAGAAATTCGTACCGCAGCGCGGATGCAGGCGGGAAAACTTCTGCACGTTCTCGACCGTCAGCGGCAGGCCTGCTTCATAGCAATGGATGGTCTTGTGTTCAGCCCCATGGTACTGGAACACGCGGCGGATGTCCTTCATGCGCGAAATGCCCCAGATATAAGCGAGGAAAATCGCCAGGCGCAGGAACCCTTCCATGAGGTTCAGGAAAAACGGATCTTCCGTGACGAAATGGAAGAACTTTGCCGCACCCGTCGGGATGGCGATGAACAGGATGCTCGCCAGCACGAGCGCGAAGATGATCGTACCGGCCATCTCCTTATCCGACAGCTGTTCTTCCTCCTCGCCGGCCATCTTGGCCGAATACGAGAGCGAGCGGATGCCGATGACCAGCGACTCGACCAGCGACACCGTGCCGCGCAGCATCGGCTTCTTGAGGATGGGATAGCGGTCGGAGATGGAATGCACATCCTTCGTCTCCACCTGGATCCTGCCTGCCGGATCACGCACTGCTGTAGCCGTCAGTTTCGGCCCGCGCATCATGACGCCTTCAATGACGGCCTGGCCGCCTACCATTAAACGATTGCCCATAATCGGACCCCCTGTATATCAAAAACAAAATCAACATTCTTCTCTTTACTCTTTACGATACGCCTGGCTGCTGTATTTTGTCTGTATATAAAATGAAGCAGAGCGAGATTTCTCTGCTCTGCTTCATCCTGCTGCATCTTACTGCTTGTGATAGCGCTTGTTGAACTTCTCGATGCGGCCGCCTGCCTGGACGTCACGCTGACGACCCGTGAAGAACGGATGGCACTTGGAGCAGACATCGACGCGAAGCTCTTTCTTCGTGGAACCCGTCTTGAACGTGTTGCCGCAACCGCAGATAACGGTAGCTTCGTAGTAATCCGGATGGATACCCTTCTTCATTCTATACACCTCTCTTTCCCCCCAGGAACTGGGAATGGATACAAGCCCGCTAGGCGCAGGCTTGGTTTAGACCTAGCTCCCCGTCTACGGGGGAAAGCCAGTCAATCTTTGGCTTGGAAACAGACGTCATTACGTCCATTACCGGTCTATTATATCACGTGTTTTTCTGAGATGCAAGGCGTGATCTGCAGCCAAGCCTGCCAAAAACAAAATCTGCTTGAAAAAACAGGAGCAATAGAGGATAATATTCTTAGATATCTCTACCCTGCGGTAGTATTCTCTTGTATACACGCTATCCTATAGAAAGGACGTTTCGATATGGCAAACGATACAAAAACCACACAGCACCGCTGCAGTTTCTGCAAACGCATGGTCACGATCCACGACGAATATGACATGCCGATCTACGATCCCACGACGGGCTTCGCCATCTGCAAGAACTGCATTCGCGAAATCAACCACTATATTGATATGCACGAAGCGGAAACCAAACAGGAAGAAAAGCATGATTTTGCCGGCCAGCTCGACGAGATCCTCCAGAAGAACAAGCCGCATATCATCAAGCAGTACCTCGATGAGTATATCATCAACCAGGACCGGGCCAAAAAAATCTTGTCCGTCGCCGTCTACAACCACTACAAACGCATGAAATACGGCTACGAGAACGATGACGGCACGGAAATCGAGAAGTCCAACGTCATCATGCTTGGCCCCTCCGGCTGCGGCAAGACGGCACTGCTCTCCCATCTCTCGAAGCTCCTCGACGTGCCGTTCGCCGTCACGGATGCCTCGACGCTCACCGAAGCCGGCTTTGTCGGCGCCGATGTAGAGGTCGCCGTCCGCAATCTCTACTATGCGGCAGACAAGGATATCGAAAAGGCTGAACACGGCATCATCTACCTCGATGAATTCGATAAGATTGCCCGCAAGTCCGGTGCCAACAATTCCATCACGGCAGATCCTGGTCACGAAGGCGTCCAGCAGGGCCTGCTCAAGATGCTTGAAGGCAATGTCGTGGAATTCACGGCACGCGGCCAGCGCAAGCATCCGGAAGCACCGACCATCAAAGTCGACACGAAGAACATCCTCTTCATTGTCGGCGGCGCCTTTGTCGGCATCGATGACATCATCGCCAGACGCCTGCAGAAAGCGGATTCTTCCATCGGCTTCGGTGCCGAAGTGACCAGCAAGGACGAGAAGCCGAAGTTCGACGAACTCATCCATCAGGTGCGTCCGGAAGACCTCATGCACTACGGCATCATCCCGGAAGTCATCGGCCGCCTGCCGGTCATCTGCACGCTGGAGTCCCTGGATGAAGACGCTCTGCTGCGCATCCTGACGGAGCCAAAAAATGCTCCCGTCAAGCAGTATGAGAAGCTGCTCGCCATGGATCACGTCAAGCTGGAATTCGATAAAGACGCCCTGCGCGCCGTGGCCAAGAAAGCCATCGAGCGCAAGACGGGTGCGCGCAGCCTCAAGGGCATCATCGAGGATGTCATGCTCGATGTCATGTACGACATCCCGAAATCTTCTGAGCCGCGCAAAGTCATCATCACGAAAGCCTGCATCGACGAAGGCAAGAAACCGGACGTCGTGCCGCTCGACAAATAAGCAACAAAAAATCTGCTGCCTGCAATTGTGCATGGCAGCAGATTTTTTTGCTCTTCTTCGCTTTTTCCGCGCTTATGGATGTACTCCGTTCATGGATGCGCTTCAATGACCGGGAATTCTCCCAGGACTTTGAGCCATTTGCTCTTTTGGCGGACCGCTGCCAGCGAAGACTGCAGCGCCGCCTCATCTCCGTCCATCTCCAGGTCGAAAAAGAAGATATAAGCACCGAGTTCCGTACGTGCCGGGCGCGACTCAATGCGTGTCATATTGACGCCGCGTTCAGCGAACTCCCGGAGCACCTCGTAGAGCGCACCGGCTTTCTGGCCATCAATCTCGCAGATGACCAACATCTTTTCATGCGGCAGCACACTCGCTTCGCCGCAGCGGTGCAGCTCAAAGAAGCGCGTGGCATTCGACATGCTGTCCTGGATTTCCGTCGCGAGCGGCACGAGGCCGTTGAGTTCACCGCCGCGCTGCGTGCAGATGGCCGCCGCGCCATTTGCCAGCGGCTCTTTGGCGACCAGCTCTGCCGCCCGGGCCGTACTCGCGACCTTCACGATCTCAGCATGCGGATAATGAGCCTGCAGGTATCCCCAGCATTGAGAGATCGGCTGCGGATGCGAATAAATCCGCTGCACGGCCTGGATGCCAGGCCGGGCCATGAGCTGATTGTGGACCGGCCAGATGAGTTCGCGCATGACCTGCAGATCATCGCTGCGCGCAAGCGTATCGAGCGTGATATTGATGGCTCCTTCGAGGGAATTTTCCACCGGCACCAGGCAGGATTCCACTTCCCCATCTTCCACGGCCTGGATGACCGCAAAGATATCCGGATAAACCACGAGTTCCCTCGAATCTGGCAAGAGTGATGTCAAATAATGTGCGGCTGCTTCACTATGCGTTCCCAGCGGGCCCAGGACCCCCATTTTCTTCATTCTTTCCCCGTCCTTCTGCTGTCATCGTCTGCTGCCGGGACGGACTCCTGCCATTTCAAGAGATCCGGGCAGAGATCGCCAATGGATGTCGCGAGCGTATCCTTGGGCTGCAGTACATCCAGCACCGGCTTCATCGTCTCCTTGAATTTCTTGTCATCCTGCATCAAGGCCAGGATGGCACTCGTATTGATGGCGTCAGCCAGTGCCGTATGCTGCGTCCCTTCGAATTTATGGTCCATGGCACCGAGTGCATGCTTGAGAGCCAGGCTGTTATGCAGGCCCAGGCGTTCATCGAATTCCTGCTGCAGATCGACCCAGCGCTCATTGAGCCAGGCCACATCGAAATCCGGCAGCTTGAAGCGGCATTCATTGCGGAGCTGCTTGATGTCCGACATGCTCCAGGAATAGATGCGCGTTTCCTCATCCCCGATCCAGTGGATGAAATCATGGAAGCAGTCGGCATAATGTTTCTGGCCGTCGACCATAGCCTGCGTGATGCTTGTAAGTGCTGTGATATGTTTCTTGATGGGGCCGTACTCCGGCTTCACATAGCACTGGAACTCGGATTCCTGCTGAAATGCACTGTCAAGGCGCACGGCTCCGATCTCGATGACCTCTTCCCTTAGCTTGCGGCGCACATCACGGTATTCCCGGTCCACAGGATTCATTTCTAGATCTACAACAACATATTTCACAACATACTTCACTCCCTTTTCGTCTATCGTGCCTTACTCTCTATTCTAAGGTATCCGTTGTCATCATTCAAGTAAATTTGCCTTTTTGTCGTTTCTTCCTGTCCCTCCCGGCTTTCATCTGCCTGCCAGTTCGACTGCTGCCTGCATTGTATTCTGATGCCAGATGGCGTATCATAAACAGGAGAAGCAATCTCATCCATCTAAGAAAGGAGTGCCGCCTGTGCACGCGTACCGACTTTACCTCTTTGATTTTGACTATACGCTCGTCAATTCGGAAGCCGCAATCCTCAAATGCTTCCATATCACGTTACAGAAGCTCGGCTATGGAGACCGCCCGGATGCAAAGCTCCGCGTCACCATCGGTCTGCCCATGGTCGAAGCCGTGAAAAGGATCCTGCCCACCGACAATGAGGAAGAAGCCAAGGCCTTCGTCCGGGCCTACACGCCGGAAGCAGACCGTTACATGACGCCCGGCACGACCTTTTTCCCGCATACAGTGGCGACCCTGCGCCGCCTGCGCCAGGACGGCGCCAAGATTGCCATCATCTCCAACAAGACGCATCACCGCATCCAGGAGAAATTCGATCTGGACGGCGTCCCAGATCTCATCGACCTCATCATCGGCAGCAATGATGTAGAAGCACATAAGCCGGATCCCACCGGGCTCCTGGCTGCACTCGATCATTTCCAGATGGACAAGAGCGATGCACTCTATGTCGGAGACAGCTTCGTCGATGCCGAAGCCGCCCGGAACGCCGGCCTCGATTTTGCCGGGGTCACCACGGGCGCGACGAGCCGGGAAGCCCTTGCCGCATATCCTCATGTCGCCATTTTCGACGACATCGCAGGACTCGTATCATGATCTTCAGGCAGAGTCTTACCAGGCTCTTGCAAAAAGTAAAAAAAGATGATAGAATAATTAAGTCAGTAACGATGCGGGCATAGTTCATCGGTAGAATGAAAGCTTCCCAAGCTTTAGAGGGCGGTTCGATTCCGCTTGCCCGCTCCATTTGCATCGCAGTCCCGCAAGGATATCATCTTCCTTGCGGGCTTTTTTGTTGCCCATATACAAAAATATCCGCAGCGCACGCTGGCGTCTGCGGATATCTCATTCTTGAATCCAGTTGTCTCCTAGGGTCATGCAATCCAGCAATATCCCCGGCAGCGCCCCTGACGGATCAGCAGGTATGGCACTTGTCGTAGAGGCCGGCTTTCTTCAGCGTATCGACGACGGTTGCGCCGATATGGGCGACCGTATCAGCCACTTCGATGCCTACAGCATTGAGTGCAGCAATCTTGTCGGCTGCCGTACCCTTGCCACCCGAAATGATAGCGCCGGCATGGCCCATGCGTTTGCCCGGAGGTGCCTGACGGCCTGCGATGAAAGCAGCAACCGGTTTCTCCGGCATGTTGGCCTTGATCCACTGTGCAGCTTCTTCCTCAGCCGTGCCGCCGATCTCACCGATGATGAGTACAGCGAGCGTCTCCGGATCTTCTTTGAAGAGCTTGAGTGCATCGATGAAGTCCGTTCCCTTGACAGGGTCGCCGCCGATGCCGATGGCCGTTGTCTGGCCGATGCCGGCTGCCGAGAGCTGGAACGTCGCTTCATACGTCAGCGTGCCGGAGCGCGAGATGACGCCCACATGACCCTTCTTGTGGATGTAGCCGGGGATGATGCCGAGCTTGCATTCATCCACCGTCAGGATACCCGGGCAATTCGGGCCGATCAGGCGGGTCTTCTTTCCTTCCATATAGCGGCGTACCTTGACCATATCCTGCACGGGGATATGCTCCGTGATGCAGACCACCACATCGAGTTCTGCCTCAACGGCCTCCATGATGGAGTCTGCGGCAAAGCGAGCCGGCACGTAAATGACAGAAGCATTTGCGCCCGTAGCCTTGACGGCATCGCGAACCGTATCAAAGACCGGCACGCCCTCTATCACCTGGCCAGCCTTGCCCGGCGCAACGCCAGCCACGATTTTCGTACCGTAGTCCAGCATCTGTTTCGTATGGAACGTTGCTGCCTTGCCCGTGATTCCCTGAACAATGACTTTTGTATCTTTATGGACTAAGATTCCCATGATGCGACCTCCCTCAAGCCTTGGCGCCGGCTTCATTGACAAGCCGCACGATGGTTTCTGCGCCGCCTTCCATCGTCGGCGCCATGATGACATTCTCGATAGGCGTATCCCGAAGGATCTGACGGCCCCGCTCGACATTCGTACCTTCCAATCGTACGACGACCGGGACTGGCAGCGAACGGCCATCCGGCGAAATGAGTTTCGCCGCATCGACGATGCCCTGTGCCACGAGATCACACTTGTTGATGCCGCCAAAGATATTGACGAAGATGCCCTTGGCCTGGCCGCCATCGAGCATGATGCGGAACGCTTCCGCGATCTTCTCCGGCGTCGAATCGCCGCCTACATCGAGGAAGTTGGCCGGCTCGCCGCCATAGAACTTGATGATGTCGACCGTAGCCATCGCAAGGCCGGCACCATTGACCATGCAGGCCACGTCGCCGCCAAGGTTGACATAATTGAGCCCTGCTTTGGCTGCACGGCGCTCTTTCGGGTCTTCCTCGCTCTCGTCACGCAGTGCCTCGATATCCGGATGGCGATAAAGCGCACTGTCATCGAAATTCAGCTTGGCATCGAGCGCAATGACGTCGCCCTCTTTCGTGACCACGAGCGGATTGATCTCCGCCAGGCTGCAGTCCTTGCTCACGAATACCTGATAGAGTCCCATCATGAACTTCGTGACCTTGCGGATGGTCTCCTGCGGGAAATGCATGCCGTAAGCCATGCGGCTGGCCTGGAACGGCAGGAGCCCGACAGCGGGATCGATGTACTCCTTGAGTATCTTATCCGGCATCTCGGCAGCAACCTTCTCGATCTCCATGCCGCCTTCTTCCGAGCCCATCATGACGATGCGCGCCGTCTGGCGATCAATGACGAAGGAAAGGTAATACTCCTTGGCGATGTTGGAACCGGCTTCGATGAGAAGACGATTCACCTGTTTGCCTTCCGGCCCCGTCTGATGCGTGACGAGGATCTTGCCCAACAGTTCCTGCGCTGCTGCACGCACCTCTGCCGGAGAATGGGTGATCTTGACACCGCCTGCCTTGCCGCGGCCGCCTGCATGGATCTGTGCCTTGACGACCACGACCCCGGTGCCGAGTTCTTCCGCCTTCTGTACAGCCTCATCAACCGAAAAAGCCGGCTGCCCCTCCGGAACATTGACGCCATACGAACGCAGGATCGCCTTACTTTGATACTCATGGATGTTCATAAATCAATCCGCCCCCTTTTTCACGGGTTGAACGCTCACTGTTTTTCTCAGTTGTTGCGCAATAATTATCGTTTATATTGCAAAACGAATCGATACATATATTATATTCCTAAATGCATCCAATTGTCTAGTTTTTATTATTTTTTTATTGAAGTTTTTTCGTATTTTTCCTGCTCTTGATGGTAAGATTCCAGATCATGCGCTGCGGCATGCAGCATATCCCGTGTAATCTTGTACGGCATCACGCTGACATCCTGCTTCTTCTCCGTCGCCTGGAATACGCGATGGATATCATCCTCGCTCACGCATGTATCTTCGCGGCAAGTCGGCAAGCCGATGCTGCGGCAGAACGTATAGAAACGCTTGAACTCCTCCTGCTGGCCATCGCAGAGCAGGAGCAGCAGGATCCCGTACGCCACCAGGCCGCCATGCTGCTTGCACTGCTCCGCCGCCGGCAGCTCTGACAGTTCCACGAACAAGCGGTGAGCCATATGGCCGTTATACTCCGGTGCTGCAAAATTCGAGACCAGGCCGCTTGTCATGACGATGGAGAGTACGACTTCCTCAAAGGCATCGCTCACGACATGGCGACGATTGTCTGCAACAGCCTGCGCACCATAGCCGTAAAGGGGATCCAGGCACATTTTCGCCAGGGCAATGCCCATGCCGTCACTATGGCAGAGCTTGCGCCCCCGCGAAGCAATCGTTGCCTCATAATACTTGGCCATGGTATCACCGATGCCGCGCAGCAAATATTCCACCGGAGCCTGCGCCATGATGCGGCTGCAAAGGAACACATGGATTGGCGGGACCGTAGAATACAGATACTCCCGGAATTTCCCCTGCGGCGTATAGATGGTCGCGATGCTGGCGGCAGCCGCACAGCTGCCGGCTACGGTCGGGAAGGTGAAGAACGGCTTATGCTGAGCATGTGCAACCGCTTTGGCCGTATCAATGGCCTTGCCGCCGCCGACAGCAAAAATCATATCAGCAGCCTGCACGGCCTCGTCACGCCTGATTTTCTCAATGAGTTCATACGAAGATTGGCCGCCGGCATGAATGAAGCCCGTAAACTCCAGGCCGACACCCTCGACAGCCCGCACCATCTTTTCCTGTGCCACCTCGATGCCCGTGCGTCCGCCAATCACGACAACACTCTTACCATACCGCGGACAGACCTCGCGGATTTTCTCATACGCCTCTACACCAATCGTGTAGTTCGGGAATGTCATGGTATATCTGCCTTTCATGTTGGGTCCTCCTCTCAAGGATAAAGCCGGTACTCAGTCTTTATGGCCAAGTACATAAACCGTCTGCGCACGCCATGTATCCCCCTTCTTCAGGATTGGCTGCGGGAAATCGGGATTGGCAAATGCATTCGGGAAATACTGCGTCTCCAGGCAGAAGCCCGTGCGGCGCTCAAAGCGGACACCATCCTTGCCCGGCAGGCTGCCATCAAGGAAATTACCCGTATAGAACTGCACGCCCGGCTGCGTCGTATAACAGGTCAGCGTAAGGCCGGACGAAGACGACTCCGCATACGCAGCCTTCTTCAGGCCGCCATTGACATAATCGATTGGGCAGCCCGGATCGAAGCCGAACATGCCCGATTCCTGCTCAACAACCGGCTGCTCGTCGCGGATGACCCAGTTATGGTCATAGCCATGTCCCATGACGAGTTCATCAAAATCGTCATCGATATGCTCCCCGATGCGCGTCAGCTGGCGCAGATCCATCGGTGTGCCGTCAACGGGCAGGATGCGGCCATCCGGCAGCGATTCCGCATCAGCCCAGGTATACTTATCCGCAAAGATCTGGATTTCCTGGTCGAGTACAGGGCCTGCGGCAAAGCCATCCAGATTGAAATACGCATGATTCGTCAAATTGCAGACCGTATCCGCATCTGCTGTCGCTTCGTAACGGATGGACAGCTCATTGTCATTGGAGAGCGAATAGAGAACGTTTACTGTCATGTTACCAGGATAGCCGCCCTCACCATCTGCTGCATGATACGTGAGCTTTACTCCTCCATCTGTTGTCTCCGCCGTCCAGAGTTTCTGATGGAATCCCTGGAACCCGCCATGGATGTGATTCTGATTATGCGAGCCTGTATTGAGATCCAGCTGATACGTCTTGCCGTCGATAACGACCTTGCCGCCGGCAATGCGGTTTGCATGACGCCCGACCAGGCCCCCCATGCTCGTATCATCCTTCTCATAAGTTGCTGCATCACCATATCCGAGTACGATATCCGTGCGCTTGTAATCCTTGTCGAAAGCACACCAGCTGACCAGGCGCGCACCGTATGTCGTGACCTTGACCTCGGTCCCCTTCGTGTTGCGCAGCGTATAGAGCTCAACAGCACGCCCGTCACTGAGTTTGCCAAACGGTTCTTTCTTGATAATAGCCATGAACAATCCCTCCAGGAAGAATTCGATATTGTCGAATTGGTTATCATTTCGGACAATTCTATGCGATTTCACTTTACTATTTATTCGTCTTTTTGTCAATCACCCTGCCGCAGACCCCCAGGATCTCCCCGCATGGCTCTGCTATAAACAAATTGAATTAATTATGCTATAATTGTGCTGTAATTCATGTAACCTCAGAACATTCATTTTATCATCCTTTTCCATGATCACAAGGGGGAATCATCATGAAAGAGAAAAATGCTTATATCTTCTTCAATTGTGATGAAGAAAAAAGCCAGAAATCCATGAACTTGTTCTACAACAAGGAAATCTACCGCGACCTCAAACTTGCCCGCCGGGCTCTCTACGCCAAAATTGAAGAAGAGCTGGCTGCTGGCCGCATCCATGCAAAAGAAGAGGACATGCCCGCTATCCGCGAGGCCATCCTCAGCGGCGACCCGACAAAAGCCAGCGACTACATCCAGTACGGCATCATCGAGGCGTTTCCGATTGTCTGAGCAAGCGAAAAGCGCTGCCTGTTCCCGTCAGTCCTGCCAAGTTGCACCAGGCAGGGCCGCGGGACGGCAGCGCTTTTTTGACGCCAGACGAGGCAGCGAGAAACATCTCACAGGTCTTTTGCGTCGATTTCCGATAAATGATTGACGATGCGGTCAGCCAGATGAAGATCCTGGCCGCCAGAATGCGGGCTGCGAAAACCGATGCAGTACATGCCGGCCCGCTTCGCAGCAGTCACGCCGCTCTTCGTGTCTTCCAGCACCATGCACGTCTCCGGCTCGACCCCCAGCCGCTCGGCACTCAGCAGATAGATGGTCGGATCCGGCTTGCTCTTGGGCAGCGTGCTGCCGGACAATACCGACTGGAAATAAGGACGGATCTTAAAGGCATCCAGTACCGCATCCATGACCTTCTGCCAGGACGATGTTGCCAAAGCCAGCGGGATACGCGTCTCGTAAAGTGCCTGGATCAGATCGATGGCACCCGGGATCGGCTTTGCCTCGCCCTGCAAGATCAGGCGAAGGTAATGTTCCCGTTTATACGATACCAAGTCCTGCAGTTTGAGATCATCACGATGTTCCCTTGCGATCACTTCCGCAAACATATCGTCACTGGTACGGCCCATATAGTGAATGAGATCTTTTTCATCAAATGGCAGGCCAAAATGATGACAAGTATCCAGTTTGGTCCGTGAATGCAGGAGTTCACTGTCAATGATGACGCCATCCATATCAAAAATAAACGCTGCTGGTTTCAAAAAAAGTCCTCCTAACCGCAAAACATGAGTCCAATGCTTCTATCCCTACTTATAGATGATAGACCACCTGGCACTGCATGACAAGGGCTGGAGGATTTTTTTGCTTACATGCCGGCCTGGCAAACGAGATTCATGAAGAACAAGAAGCCCAGGCAATAACTGAGGACATGGATCTCACGCGAACGGCCATTCATGAGCTTCAGCAGGGGGTATGACGTGAAGCCGAAGGCCAGGCCCGTCGAGATGCTGCCCGACAGCGGGATCAGCACGACGACAAGGAACGCGGGGAACCATTCCGAGAAATCCTTGAAATCCATATACTGCAGCTGCTGCATCATCATGGCACCCGTGATGATGATGACCGGCGCAATGGCAGCCTGCGGCACATAAGAGAGGAACGGGATGAAGAACAGCGAGACGACGAACAGTACGGCAGCCGTCAGTGCCATGAGACCCGTACGTCCACCACTTGCAATACCGGCGGCACTTTCTGCTGCTGCCACCGTCGGGCTCGTACCAAGGACACTCGAGATCAGCGTCGTGAAAGCGGAGCCGATATACGTACGCGAGAATTTCTTGCGATCCGGCAGGATGCCTTCCAAGAGGCCCATCGTCTCAAAGATCATGATCATCGACATGGAGAATACCGACAACAGGAACGGGATGCTCAAAAACGAATGGAAATCCGCCTGGAAGAGCAGCTGCGGATACGCAGCGATATGCGAAAGCTCCAGATCCAGGGGGACTTCATCATGCAGGCCAAAAATCTGTGCGACCACAGTCGTCACGGCAATGGCCAGGAAGAAGCTGCCCGTTACGCCGCGCAGATAAAGTGCCAGGCTAACGACCAGCCCAAAGATGGCCAGGAGTGCCATCGGGTTCGTCAGCGAACCGAGCTCAATGATGGCGTTCGTGCCGGAGCGGATGAGCTGTGCTTTCTCAAGGCCGATCTCCACGAGGAACAGGCCGATGCCGGCCGTGATCGCACATTTAAGCGAATTCGGCACAGCACTCGCGAGGCGTTCCCGCCATTTCGTGCAGGCCACATACGCAAAGATCAGACCAGACACCAAGGAGATAGCGATGGCTTCCTGCCAGGTCAGCCCCATCTGCACGCAGATCGTGTAAGTGAAGAAAGCATTGACTCCCATGCCCGGCGTGAGTACGATCGGCGCATCCGCCACAAAAGCCATGATCAGGCAGCCGATGATGGACGAGAAAATCGTCGCAAAGACCGACAGCTCGGCAGGGATACCAGCATCCGCCAGGATCATCGGATTGACCACGATAATATAGGAAATGGCAAAAAAAGCCGTGATGCCCGCGAGGATTTCCCTCTGCCACAGGCGGCGATCCTTCAGCACCCCATCGAACAGTGTCATAGCGTTTCCTCCTAAATCCATGCATATGGCATATGCATGCACAGTTCTCTCATATTCCCCGGAGGGGGATTCTTTCAAATTTCGTATTCTTTACTTCTATCTTTAGTCTACTCATTCTGCCTCCAATAAAAAAGGACACTCGTCCGGAGTGTCCTAAAATTTTTCTTCTTATTATTTTCTGAAAAAACAATCCTCCCACCTGTTTCCCGAAAGAAATATGTTATAATGAGTGCATCACAACGTCCCGTACCCTGTCCCCTCAAGAATCTGTACAAAGAAAAGAAAGAAAGGATGTCATTTGATATGCAACTCGACTACATGCTGGAGCATATGCCGGAAGAGATCAGGCGCCAGACGACCCGCCGTATCTTCCTGCCCGGCGAAGCCGTTGTCCGCAAGGGGGAACGCGCCAATCACGTCTATATCCTGACCAAGGGGAGTACGCGCGTCAGCAATGAATTTGCTAGCGGCCAGCGTTATACCTTTGCCCGCCAGAACGTCCCGGATCTCGTCGGCGACCTCGAGGTCCTGGCTGGCCAGAAGACCTTTGCAACGACCAACGAAGCCCTGACCACCTGCGAAGTCATCGCGATGACAGCCGATACCTTCCTGCAGTGGATGCAGCTCGACAATCACTTCTCCTTTGCCGTTGCCCGGCTGCTGGCCGCCAAGATGTACCCGACGTCCAACGAGAACGGTCGCATCAAATTCCAGCCGAGCCTTGAACGTCTCCAGCATTATCTGCTCAAACGGCTCGGCGATATCGATACCGACCTCTTCATCCTGCATACCAGCCGCCAGCAGATCGCTGACGACATCGGCACCAGCGTCAAGACAGTAAACCGCGGCGTCACCAAGCTCAGGGAAGCCGGCCTCATCAATCTCATCCATGGCAAGATCGCCATTGACAAACAGCAGCAGGAAGCCCTGCGCAATACGGATTTCACAGAAGAATGATGCCTGTTTGACAGCAGCAGGCAAACACCGTAGAATAGACAACGTTATCTTACCATTCCATGATTGCAGAAATCAGGAAAGGAGTTGTTTATATATGTTCAAAAATGGATTGCAGATTGGCCTGATGCTGTTCGGCATGTTCTTCGGTGCAGGCAATCTCATCTTTCCGCCGACACTTGGCTTCCAGTCAGCCAGCCAGTTCACGCCGGCTATCCTAGGCTTCCTGCTCTCCGGCATCGGCATGCCTGTCATTGCTCTCATCATCGGCACCTTCAATCCCGGAGGCTTCCGCGCTGAGATGAACCGCAAGATCGCACCGGCTTTCTCGCTGCTGCTGCTCGTCCTCATTTATCTTTCCATCGGCCCCTTGATGGCCATCCCGCGCACAGCAGCCACGTCATTCTCGATTGGGGTGCTGCCCATCAGCGGCGACGGGGCATTGCCGCTCGCCATCTTCACACTGCTTTATTTTGCCTTTGCCTGGTGGCTTGCCATCACGCCGAGCAAGCTCCTGCCCCGCCTCGGCAAGATCCTGACGCCGCTCTTCGCCCTGCTCATCATCGTACTCATGATAGCCGGCCTTTTCACCTATACCTCGACTGCGATAAGCACGCCGCTCGGGAAATACGCTATCTCGGCTTTCGGCACCGGTTTCATCGAAGGATACAACACCATGGATACCCTTGCATCCTTCGCCTTCTGCATCCTCGCGCTGAACGAAATGCGCCGCATCCCGTTTGCTTCAACAAAAGCCTACTATGTCAGTGTCTGGATGGCCGGCCTTGCTGTCGCCATCCTCATGGGTTCACTCTATCTCGGGCTTGCCCTGCTCGGCAATCACTTTCCCATCCCGCCGCAAATCTACGGTGACGCACACATCAACCTCGGTGCTTTCGTACTCGCCGAGACGTCGCTTGCCCTCTTCGGCAATATCGGCATGTGGTTCCTGGCCATCATGGTCACGCTGACCTGCTTCACGACCACCGTCGGCCTCATCGCCGCTGTCTCTGCCTTCTTCTATGAAGAATTCCCCGCCATCTCGTACCGGAAATACGCCACGGGCATCAGCATCATCAGCCTGCTGCTGGCCAATCTCGGACTCAACCAGATCATCAAGGTATCCCTGCCGATCCTGCTCTTCGTCTATCCGCTTGCCATCACCATCGTCATGCTGACCATCCTCAACAAATTCGTCCGCCTTTCGCGCCCGGGCATGCGCCTGACCGTCGGCCTCGCTGCTCTCGTATCAGCGCTTAGCATCCTGCATCAATTTGCCGGTCTTGCCTGGGCGGGGAACATCGTAGCAGCCCTGCCCCTCGCGGACAGCAGCCTCGCCTGGCTGACGCCTGTCCTCGTCGGCATGGCTCTCTCCCTCATCCTGCCCGGCCGCATCAGTGGCGACACTGCACCAGTACTCGAACAGCCTCATAAAAATTGAATTCACCTCACGAATGACAAAACTCCCCGATGCCATGCACCGGGGAGTTTTGTCATTCGTTCCGCACTGCCTCAACCATCTCGTCGTATACATCTGCCAAGGTATAATGGCGCAAATCTTCCTCGAAATGCTGCTGGATCTCCCGCAGCGACTTGTCGAGAGCCTGATGGATATTGCGCCCGACTGGACAAGCCGGGTTCGGATTCTCATGGAAACGAAACAAATTCCCATCACTGTTCGTCTCCACCGCCTTGTACACATCCAGGAACGTAATTTCCGCTAACGGACGGTCAATCGTGATGCCGCCCGGACCGCGCTTGACCACGATGAGTCCCGCTTCACGGAGCTGTGACATGATATTCCGGATGATGACCGGATTCGAGCCAATGCTCCCTGCCAGGAAATCGCTCGTGATCTTATAATCCTGAGAGAAATAGCGGACTGCCGTCAGGACATGAATGGCAATCGTGAATTTTGTCGAAATCTGCATTGGATGTCACCTCATTTATTTCATCAAAATCATTATACAGAAAATCCGTCCTGCTGACAAGCCCGCAACGGATAAATCGACAGCACACAGTCTTTCTCATGAATCCACGATCAACGCGTTCCGTCATCATGATTCACCACCCAGGAAGCAACGGTACGCGCAGCCTCGATGGTATGGCGGAAATCAATGTCCTGCAAAGCTTTTTCCTCGCCAATCTTGCCATACTCAATGTACAAGCGATGATTGAAAGCACGATCCGACTGCATGAGCGGCGGCAGGAGCGACGAATAGCTGCTGCCTGCCGGCAAGATGAGTTCCGCCAGCGTCGGTGCAATCTGGAGATGGCTCCCGGCTCGCTGCTCGGAAAAGAAATCTACAGGTACGCCATCACCGTAGAAGTAACAGGGAATCCCGCTCAATGCCCAGAGCGAAACATCCGTCGCAAAATTGAAGCGTTCCGCATGATCTCCCGTTACGACAAACAGTGTCGATGGATCATCCTGTTGCGCCTGACGGATAAATTTCCCCATGACCTGATCCGCATACCAGATATGGCCCAGCTGATCCAGCGTCGCCTTATCGGCAGGGATGGATGGCGGCAGCTTGGCTGCCACCTCACTCCGTGGAAAACCTGCTGCATCCACATCATAAGCGAACGGCGGATGATTGCTCGTCGTCAGGATAAAGTAAAACGTATCCTCTTCATCCGTCTCCATCTGCTGGCGGATGGCATCGAACAGCACGCCATCCGGCGCACCCCACGATGAGCTTTCCCCCTGCTCCGGCA
>JAQYBD010000039.1 GCA_029338835.1 Selenomonadaceae bacterium
GCGTGATGCTGATGATCTGAAGTTTTCCCAATGCCTCATACATATCGTCAACAGTAATTTGACCCTTTAACAATTCTTCGCAAAAGAACCTGTAGTTAATCGTCAGATTCGATGCATCCTCTAAAGTATCATCCTCTACAATTTTTGCCAGAGCCCCTCTATCCCCCTTGACCAAGTGTAGCTTGATCTTATCTTCAGGATCGGCAAATTTATCAATGATATACGTTTCCATAATTTGGTCATATAACATTTTTCCCTGTTGAGATATGATCTTCCCGTCTTTTATCAGGTTAGCCATAGCCAGCAAAAGCAAAGTCACTGTCGTAATGCGCTGTTGTCCATCAATAATCTGATGTTCTGTTTTCGCCCCACTACCAGTGACCTGAGAAACGACACTTCCCAGGAAATGACTTGAACGGTCCTCCGTAACAATCTTCTGCAAATCCTGATACAGCTGGCGACACTGCTCATTGTGCCAGTTATACCTGCGCTGATATACAGGGATGATATAGCGGTCATTTCGGCTTTCCATAAAACGTAAAAGTCCGGTCTCCGATCCTTTCATGAAAGTTTCTCCTTCCTATTTCAATATATTTTACTTCCTAAAGAATGAAAGCCAATAGCCATTTGAAGAGTTTTCACATCTTGATAAGGAGAAAATTGATTATGACATTTTATACATTCATATCCATTTAGTGAAACCCTCTTATTATCCGTCTTATCCAAAAGAGATAATATCCTTGGCCTTAATGCGACCAGCGCGCTTCACGAACCTGTCTGGCCATCCATTGAATAAATGGCTCACAGTCATCATGATCCACTTTGCAGGGCTTTCTGGAGTTCTTTCGATGCTCGAGGTAAGCGTTCTGCTCGCGTTTGGCTGTGTATTGCGGCATACGTCCACGGGAACCTCTCTTCTCCGGCGTCCCACGCCGGAGTTCGTAAAAGACCGTCGTATGCGCACAGTTCACTTCTGCAGCAATGCTGCGGAGAGAATATCCTTTGCGGTGCAGTGCCTGAATCACGCCACGTTCTTCTAAAGAAAGATGTCTGCCAGATTTACGAGTCTCCTCGATTGTGTTAAAATGGGATTGATCCATAGTGATTGCTCCTTTGTTTGTGATTTGTCGCAAAACCATTTTAACACAGGAAGTCACTATGGATTTTTATTTTTGATTAACTGTTCAACTTCATTTTACAACGAACCAAATAGAAGAATATATACACTAACTTATTTACTGCTTATATAATATCTTCCAAGTTTATCTTTATTCATTGTTTTTAATCGATCCTATTAGTAAGAAATATAGCAAAAATGTTCCTTCACGAATTTCTTTTACACGCTCTAGTGATTGGATATTATGTTTATGAAAATAGCCGTTTCTTTCTACCTTTATCCAAGTTCGTATTATTTCAATACTCTTTTTTATAGCATTATTTGATATATTAGAACGATAGATTCTTCTATTCGAATATGCTTTTAAATAATACAACATGTTTCCAAGAGTAGCTTTGTAGAAATCATCAGATTGAACATCTATATTTTGTATTTTATCATGTTTTAATATACCTATCTGGGAAGACGCATCAGCTGATTTCTTGATTAAGTATGACATCAATTGCTCTATAGATTTTATATATCCTGTCACAATATACGTCTTTTCCAGAAGATTTTCTGTATTCATATTTTTGTATAACCATTCTGAAGTAATAAATGAGCTACAAAAATCCTTGTTACTAACCATTATATTGTATTTTCTTTCCGTAATAAATACTTGTTTTATTATACTCATATCTTGTTTACTTATGGGATTATCTAACCTATTCATAAGTCCATTATAATCGAAATTCTCTAACGTTTTTCGTACTGATTCGATAAATTTTGTCTGTGTCAATTCATTATAATAACTAACCAATCCAAACCATTGATATTTTTTACTTTTATTTTCGATATCTCCTAAAACTTGATTAAATTCCAGCCATATTTTTTTACCAAAGTCTTTAAGTATCAAATCTTCTATCAATATGAATTGTTTTGTAGAAATATGCTTCTTTAACATTATATTATTAGCTTCATTAATGAATCTTAATCCTTTTTCATTTTTCTTAATCATCACGGCATATAAATCAGTAGACTTATCATTTGTATTCTTAAAATTTAGCCAATTTACTCTTGGAAAATTTACAAATTTTTCTTGTCCAAGAAAATGTATCCTTCTTCTAGTTCCTTTTATGTATACTCCGCGACCTTTTCCACTATCCGTTTTACATATACCACACTCTTCTCCTTTTTCTTTATATAGTTTTAGAAACATGGCAGCTATAGATTTTTGAAAAGCACTATTGGTATGCGAAATATATTTTTGTCCTTTTTTAAGAAGCAATACATCATTGAAATTAATTAGTGCATCAGGAACATATGCAGTAAAATAAAGCAACTCATCATAGTAAACTCTGGATAATCTATTAATCACATCTTGCTTGAATTCTATAATTTCTTGTTTCATATATTCATCTCCGTATTCATAAGTGTACCTGTATGTAATATGGAAAAAATCCCTCTATCATCAATCAGCATCCATTCATATAACGATGGATTATATATAAATCCATCTGGCGTATAATATTACATCCATAGACAAACAATATTGTTGTCCTTATCGATCATAACAGTAGTTTACAGCTTTTAAGCTGCCTGCTCATCGCCCCAAGCCAATGCTTGCAAAGCCTTGAGCAATGTGCTTGAATTTATGCTACTTTGGGCTTTGGACACCAAAGTGGCGAAAAATACTTCCTTGTGGATCTGCTGGCTCAGAGCGTGCCGCAGCTCCTGCGGGCTCTTGTCCTGGTAGGCGCGCAGATGCTTGTCCTCGTACGGCAGAATCTTCATGAGAGCGTGCCCGGCATTCGTCAGGTTCAGCAGATGCTCAATCGCAGTCTTTGTGCGGACTTTGTAGCTGCCGAGTTCCCAGAACATCTTCTGCTCGTAGTAATTCGTCTCAATGCCCCAGCGGAGCTTGTAGAGCTTGATCGGGTAAAACGTCATGAGCTTGGAGCTGGTGTCACGGAGCGTCTTGCTTTCCTGCCAGGTAATGCTCATATGCAGCGCCATCGGATTTACGGTACTGAAAAAAAGACGGCGTGAGCCGTTCTTGCTCAGCGTCACATAGGCATGGACAGCGCGGTCGCCAAAGATGCGCGTCTTCACCAGCCGGTGTGAGACAAGATAACCATCCATCTTGTAAGAGGAGCTCTCGGGAACAACGGGAATCTCGTCCAGCTTCAAGCGCCTGCCGTACTTCGGTGGACGACCGCGGTGGCCTGCCGCCGAATCTGGCAGTTCGAACATCGCCGTATCACGGCGTGCATTGCAGATCACGTTGAGATTCGGGTAGCTGAGTGCATGTGCGAGCAGTCCGCGCTTGGCATGGTCGTACAGGATGCCCACTCCATCGAAGTGCTTGCCCCACTTTGCAATGGTCGTGTCATCCACGCTGAGCAGGATAGGCTCCTGCCGCAGCGCCTCCGGCACTATGGAAAGCGCTCGCAGTGCCAAGGCCTGGCGAATGGATGCATCCGTGACGAGTTCATTGCCAAGAGCGCGGTAATAGCTGTTGAGCGATGCATCCGTCTGCTTCGACAGGAACTGCCGGAACAGGCAGCGCACCGACGGAGCCGACTCCAGAGCCAGCTGAGCGATGAGGAGCCACGCCAGCAGGGGCTACGTGATTTTATTATGTCTCGAAAGTTGTAAACTGCTGTTTCTATAAGAATTTTCATATGTATATTCGCTAAAAATATCCAATATCCTGCTTTCTGCAACAATGACACCAATCTCTGCCAGCGTTGACCTAGCGCTCCTGTTCCATATTTGGATAATCATGTTGGCAAGCGTCTGCGCTGTCTTTTGCACGACAGGATGAACCTTGCTCAGCAAGACGATAAGAATAAATTGAAAGTATGATATTTTGCTTATATAATAAAGGACAGATACTTTTTCTACAGGGGGGTCTATTATGCGCAAGATCGCGATTTACGGCAAGGGCGGTATCGGCAAGTCGACGATGACGAGCAATCTGGCGGCGGCATTTGCTGCGCTGGGGAAGCGTGTCATCCAGATTGGGTGTGACCCGAAGGCCGATTCGACCATCAATCTGCTCGGGGGCAAGCCCTTGCTTTCCGTCATGGGGTATATGCGCGAGTACGACCGCGAGCCGGAGAGCCTGGAAGAAATCTCGCGCGCAGGCTTTGGCGGCGTACTCTGCATCGAGACAGGCGGCCCGACACCGGGGCTCGGCTGTGCGGGGCGCGGCATCATCGCGACGTTCGGTCTGCTGGAGGATCTCGAACTCTTTGAGAAGTTCCAGCCCGATGTCGTTCTCTTCGATGTACTCGGCGATGTCGTCTGTGGCGGGTTTGCCGCACCAATCCGCGAGGGCTATGCCGAAGACGTCCTCATCGTGACGTCCGGCGAGAAGATGGCTCTCTATGCAGCGGACAATATTGCCAAAGCCGTCGAGAATTTTGCCGACCGGGGCTATGCAAAGGTCGGCGGTATCATCCTCAACCGCCGCAATGTGCCGGATGAGCGCGCCAAGGTGGAGGCTTTTGCCAAGAGCCATCGGCTCGAGATCATTGCCGATATCCCGCGCAGCGATGCCATCAACGAGTACGAGGATCGCGGCATGACGGTGATTGAGGGCGACAAGACGCTGCCCATCAGCCGGGAATTCCTGGAACTCGCGGCCCGTCTGCTGCCGGAACAAGCGGAGCAATAAGGAAGCGAGGGATCTCTATGCCAGATATACGTCAGCAGGGCGTGCCATATTACCTGACCATGGAGGAACTGGCGGCCTGCGGCCCGGGGGCCATACCATCCGAACTCCAGACGGATACGCATCTCATCTACAACTCCCCTGCCGCTCTTGATTTCAATTCACCCGGTGCGCAGGGCTTCGGGGTCAAGCGCGCAGGGCTCTCGGTCCCCGGCAGCATCATGCTCCTGATTGCCCCGGGCTGCTGCGGCCGCAATACGAAAGCGCTGCAGGCCCCGGGCGGCTACGGCGAACGCTTCGCCTACCTGATGCTCACGGAGAACGATATCGTGACGGGCAAGCATTTGCGCAAGATCCCGGCCGCGGCCGAAGCCTTCGTCAAGAGCCGCCCGGAGAAGCCGACGGCGCTCATGATCTGCATCACCTGCGTCGATGCGCTGCTCGGCACGGATATGGAACGCGTCTGCCGCCAGGTGGAAGCGCGGCTTGCGCTGCCCGTGCGTCCCTGCTACATGTATGCCTTGACGCGCGAGAGCCGCTTGCCGCCGATGACGGCCATCCGCCAGACGGTCTACAGCCTGCTGAGGCCGCGCAAGAAACGCAGCAATCAGGTGAATCTCCTGGGCTATTTCTCGCCGCTCGCGAAGGATTCGGAACTCTATGCGCTGCTCGCTGCCATCGGCGTCCGCCATATCGGCGAACTGGCACGCTGCCGTGACTTTGCCGACTACGAAGAACTTGCCGCCGCGAATTTCAATCTCATACTCGACCCCGAAGCACGTCAGGCCGCGAGCTGGTTCCAGAAGGAACTGCAGATCCCGGCCATCGAACTCAAGCGCCTGTACGAGACGGACAAGATCACCAGGCAGTATGAAGGGCTCTCACACGTACTCGGCGTCTCGCTCCGGGATCAGCCGTACCGCGAGGAAGCCGAGGCCGCCCGCACGGATTTCTGCGCGCGTTACGGGGAGACATCCATCGCCGTGGGCAGCCGCCTGAATGCCAATCCCTTTGAACTCACGCTGGCCCTCGTCCGCGCCGGCCTCTCCGTCCAGGAGGTCTTTGCCGTGCCGACACCGGCCGACTTCTTCTACATCCGCCGGCTGGCCGAGCTTTTGCCCAAGCTCCGGCTCTACACGAATCTTTCGCCATCCATGCTGCATTATGAGGAAACGGCGCATCCCGTCCAGCTGGCCCTGGGGGTCGATGCCTGCTACTACCATCCGCAGGCCGCCCAGGTGCCGTGGAACGAGGAACAGCAGCCATTTGGCCACCAGGGCGTGCGCGACCTGTTCCGCGCGATGAGCAGAGCCATGGCCGAGAGGAAACAGGAGCGGGAACACACGGCAGCAGCAGGCGCTGCGGATACTGCCAAGGGAGAAAGGGAAGATAACGAGGAAAAGGAGGGAAAGGTATGAAGGGACTGCGCTTGTACCTGCCGCCGTTCGCCCCCGACACATCTGGGGCTGCGACCGTACTCTACCCGCTCGGCGGCATGGTCGTCATCATCGATGCGGGCGGCTGCGCTGGCAACATCTGCGGCTTTGACGAGCCGCGCTGGCAGCAAGAGGGGGTGAGGAGCGCCGTATTCAGCGCGGGCCTGCGCGATATGGATGCCATCATGGGACGCGATGACAAGCTCATCGAGAAAGTCCGCCTGGCCTGTGAAGAAATCGCGCCGCGCTTCATCGCCTTCATCGGTACCCCTGTACCGGCCGTCATCGGCACCGACTACCGGGCGCTCGTGCGCATGGCAGAAAAAACGACAGGCCTGCCTGCCATCGCCGTGGACAGCGACGGCACGAAACTCTATGACGCGGGCGGCGGCAAGGCTCTGCTCGCGCTCTGCCGCACTTTCATGAACACGCCAGTCACGGGCAAAGCGCCTAAGGAGCAAATGCCGCCGATGGCAACAGGCTCCGCAGCTTGTCCGCCGCAAAGCCCTGCCGGGAGCATCGGCCTGCTCGGCCTGACGCCGCTCGACTTTACCTCGGCAGAAGTCCGCCGCTTGATGGATGCCCTGCACGCAGTCGGCTGGACGGATGTCTGCCGCTACGATCGGCTGACGGATTTCACGCAGCCACGCTGCCGGAAGAATCTCGTCGTTTCGCCCCTGGGACTGCCCGCCGCCCGCTACCAGGCCGCGCACTATGGCATCCCCTATGAGATTGGCCTGCCGGAACCGTTCCTTCATGACACTGCCGCAAAAATGACGCTTGGCTGCCAAGACTGTCAAGAAGAACGCTTGCTGATTGTCCATCAGCAGGTCCTGGCCAATGCCCTGCGCAATACGCTTCGCCAGAGCGGACAGCGCGGCTCCATCACCTGCGCGACCTTCTTCAGGCAAGAAGCGGGAGCCTGCGAGCCCGGCGATGTCGCCCTCGCCGAAGAAGACGGATTCCAGGAGTTTGTGGCAGACGGCAAATTCACGGTCATCATCGGCGACCCGGCGCTCCGCCGGGCCCTGCCCTCTTTCGGCGGCCGCTTCATCGCATTGCCGCATTTCGCCGTCTCCGGCTCCTTGACGGACGCCCCTTGCTGAGTACCTCCGTACCTGCATCTGAGCGCTTGAAGGATTCCCCCCCAAGCATGAAAAATGAACCGGAACGCCTTCCCGGAGCAATCAGCCAAAGAAATGAGGATTTCATCTATGTCATTCTGGAACATCAAGATTTACGGCATCGTCCAGGGCGTCGGTTTCCGCCCGTTCGTGAGCCGGCTCGCCGCAGCCTGCCGGATCCGCGGCAATGTCTGCAACAAGGGTCCCTATGTAGAAGTCAATGCCCAGGGCTCGCCCGAAGACCTCGCCGCCTTTCGTGAAGGACTCTTTGCAAAGGCGCCGGAGCGCGCAAGCATCCTCAAGATTGACGTGCGAGAAGCCGCTGCAGACCGGGATTTCCCGGATTTTGTCATCATCGAGAGTGCCAAGGAGCGCGGCGATATCTTCGTCTCGCCGGATATTGCGACCTGCGACAGATGCCGCCAGGAACTCTTCGACCCCGCGAACCGCCGCTACCTCCACCCCTTCATCAACTGCACGGCCTGCGGCCCGCGGCTGACCATCCTTGAAGCCATGCCCTACGACCGCGAGCGCACGAGCATGAAGGAGTTCCCGATGTGCCCGGCCTGCCACGAAGAATACGTGACGCCCGACGACCGGCGCTACGATGCCCAGCCCGTCTGCTGCAACGATTGCGGGCCGGAGGTCTACGTACTCGGCGATGAGGCCGTGCGGCGCGAGGCGGCCATCAAAGCCACACGGCGCGTCATCGCAAGTGGCGGCATCGCAGCCATCAAGGGCATCGGCGGTTTCCATCTCTGCTGCGATGCCACGAACGAGGCGGCCGTCGCCCGGCTGCGCACGCTCAAGCACCGCCCCGTCAAGCCCTTTGCCATCATGATGCGAGATCTTGCGGCCGTCAAGGCGTCCTGTCGGCTCGAGCCCGGACAGGAAGAGATGCTCACGGGTCACCAGAAGCCCATCCTGCTGCTGCGCCGCAAGCCGCAGGCCATCTTTGCGCCGAGCGTGGCTCCCGGGAACCCAAAGGTCGGTGTCATGCTGCCCTACACACCGCTGCACATGCTGATTTTCGACTATCCCGAGGACGATGCGGTCATCCCCGCGGCACTCGTCATGACGAGTGGCAATCCCTCGGGCGCACCGATCTGCCACAACGATGAAGAAGCACGGGAAGTCCTCGCCCCCTTATGTGACATCATCCTCTCGCACAATCGCCGCATCCGCCTGCGCGCCGACGATTCCGTCATGGACTGGTTTGAGGGGAAACCCTACATGATCCGCCGCAGCCGCGGCTTCGCGCCGCTGCCCTTCCTCGTGAGCGGGACAAAAAAGGGGCAGGTCCTTGGCATCGGCGGCGAACTCAAGAACACGTTCTGCCTTGCAAGCAACGGCCTCTTCTATCCGTCGCCCTACATCGGCGATATGTCTGACCTGCGCACTGTGCTTGCCCTCAAGGATTCCATCGCCCTCATGGAGTCGCTGCTCGAGAATGCCCCCGCGCGCGTGGCCTGTGACCTGCATCCGCGCTACAACACAACGTCCGTGGCCAAGAGCCTCGGCTTGCCGCTGCTGACCGTGCAGCATCACTACGCCCACATTCTCTCGTGCCTGGCGGAAAATGATGTGCAGGGGCCGGTCATCGGCGTCTCCTTCGACGGCACGGGCTACGGCACGGACGGTACGATCTGGGGTGGGGAAATCCTCGCCGCCTCCTATGAACGATTCGAGCGCCTCGGCTCCATCGAACCGTTCGTGCAGGCAGGTGGCGACCGCGCGAGCCGCGAAGGCTGGCGCATCGCTCTCGCGCTGCTGCTGGCCACGCACCAAAAAGAGGAAGCACAAGACCTCGCCCTGCGCCTGCAGCTGGCCAACAAACAGGAGTTCACGGCTGTAGCGTTCATGCTCGAGCACCATGTCAACACTGTGACCTCGACGAGCGCCGGCCGCCTCTTTGATGCCGTCAGCGCGCTGCTGGGCATCCGCCGCGTCTCGACCTTCGAGGGCGAAGCCTCCATGTATCTGCAGTTTGCCGCCGAAGCCTGGGAGGAGCAGCACGCGGCAAGTGCCAGGATCCTTGGCACAGTCACGGCCCAGGAAGCCCCCCTGCCGGGAGAAGGACGCTTCCTGCTGCCGACGCAGGCTCTCTTTGCAGGACTCCTGCAAAAATGCCTGCAGGGAGAAGAACCCGGCGCACTTGCCTATCGGTTCCATGCGCAGCTCGCCCGGCTCATCGCACGCGGCTGCCAGAAAGCACGCCAGGAAACGGGGCTCACCACCGTGGCCCTGAGCGGCGGCGTCTTCCAGAATCTGCTGCTGCTGCGCTTGACGAAAGCACAGCTTGAAGCGCAGGGATTTGCCGTACTGCTGCACAGCATGATCCCGCCCAACGACGGCGGCCTCTGCCTTGGCCAGGCGGCTGCGGCCATATTCCAGCAGGAACAGTGATTCCCCGCTGCCGCACGAGCTGCCATATCGCCATGTCCATATGGCAGCTGACGTCCATCATCTCGTTTTATCTCATTTTCATTTTTCTTTTTTCTTTTTTCATTTTCAGGAAGGAAGTCATCATCATGTGTGTAGGGTTACCTGCTAAAGTCATCCGCGTCAAGGACGGCATGGCACTCGTCGATGCCTCCGGCGCACGCCGCGAAGTCTCCGCCGAACTCCTCGATACCGTCGACCCCGGCGATTACGTCATGGTCCACGCCGGTCTCGCCATCGCTAAGATCACGGCCGATGACGAAGAAGAAAGCACTGCTGTCCTGGAGTCCCTGTCATGAACGAAATGCCTACGAAAACAAACGAAGCCCTGCAGAAGGCCCGCGCCATCGTCACGGGCTATCGCGGCAAACCGCTGCGCATCATGGAAGTCTGCGGCACGCATACGCATGAGATTTTCCGCCTGGGCCTGCGCCAGCTGCTGCCCGCTGACCTCACGCTGATCTCAGGTCCCGGCTGCCCCGTCTGCGTCACACCCGTGCGCTTCATCGACGAAGCCCTCTACCTGGCACTGCAATGCCACGTCACCATCTGCACGTTCGGCGACCTCGTGCGCGTGCCGGGTACCAAGCAGGATCTCGGGGCAGCGCGCGCCCAGGGAGCCCGCGTGCAGATCGTCTACACGCCACTCGATGCCGTGAGCTATGCCCGGGAGCATCCCGCAGAAGACGTCGCTTTCCTTGCCGTCGGCTTCGAGACGACGACCCCGGCCGCCTGCCTGGCCGTCAAGCGTGCGGAAGCCCTGGGCCTCACGAATTTCACGCTGCTGACGGCCAACAAGACCATGGATGCCGCGTATCTTGCCATGAGCGGGAGCTGTGACGCCTACCTTTACCCGGGTCACGTCTGTGCCATCACGGGCACGAAAAAGCTTGCCGCGCTCACAAGCCAGGGCATCTCAGGCGTCGTCGCGGGCTTCACGGCCAGCGAACTCTTGACGGCCCTAGCTGTCATCGTCGAGAAAAGCCGCCAGGGACAGCCCTTTTTCGTCAACGGCTATCCGCGTGTTGTCACGGAAGCAGGCAGTCCGGCTGCCCAAAAGCTCGTCCAGACGTATATGGAACCCTGCGATGCGGAATGGCGCGGCCTCGGCACGATGAAAGCCAGCGGGCTTGCGCTGCGTCCGGCTTTTGCCCGGTTCGATGCCAGGAAGCGTTATGAGATCCCGGATCTTGACAGCCAGGCCAATCCGGCCTGCCGCTGCGGCGAGATCCTGCAGGGCAAGTGCCTGCCGACGGAATGCCCGCTCTACGGCAAGCTCTGCACGCCGGAGCATCCCGTCGGCGCCTGCATGGTGTCGCGCGAAGGGGCCTGCTCAGCCTACTACCAGTACGCGGCCTTATGATTCCTCTGGGCCAGTCCGGTGCCAGATATTCTACATTTCACGATTTACGATTGATTGCAATTTACAGGAAGAAGGAAGCCTGCCATGTCCGATACCGATACCATCACTCTCGCTCACGGTGCCGGCGGCCGCCAGACGGCCGCTCTCATCGACAACGTCTTTGCCCGTCATTTCCGCAACCCGGAATTCACGTCTGACGATGCCGCCATCCTGCCGCTCGGCAACACGCGCGCGGCCTTCACCACCGATGGCTTCATCGTCTCACCCTGGCGTTTCCCGGGTGGCAACATCGGCAAGCTCAGCATCTGCGGCACAGTCAACGACCTCGCCTGCATGGGTGCCGTGCCCCGCTATCTCTCCTGTGCCTTCCAGATCGAGGAAGGCTTTGCCATGGAAGACCTCCAGGCCATCGCCGCCGCCATGGCAAAGACGGCAGCGGAGGCCGGCGTGCGCATCGTCGCAGGGGATACGAAAGTCGCGGGTCGCGGCCAGGTCGACCATATCTTCATCACGACGACCGGCATCGGCGAAGTGCTGGCGGGAGCTGAACCAAGCGGCAGCCGTGCCCGTCCCGGGGATGCCGTCATCGTCACGGGCGATATTGGACGCCACGGCTGCGCCATCCTGCTCGCACGCGAGGATTTCGGCATTGAGGCCGAGGTGACGAGCGACTGCGCGCCGCTATCGGGCATGGTACGCCAGCTTTTTGACGCGGTGGCAGACCGGAAAGCCATCCACACGGTCCGCGATGCCACGCGCGGCGGCGTCGGCACTGTCCTTTACGAGATTGCCCGCGAAAGCCGGGTCGGCGTGCGCCTCAAGGCCGCAGCCATCCCCGTCCAGCCTGCCGTCAAAGGCGTCTGCGGCATGCTCGGCCTTGAGCCCTTGTATCTCGCCTGCGAAGGACGTCTCGTAATCCTCGCGCCGCAGGACATCGCGCCGCAACTCCTCACGACGCTGCGCGAAGATCCTCGCGGCCGCGATGCTGCCATCATCGGCTGCATCACAGATGACCCCGTCGGCAGTATCATCGTCGAGACGGAACTTGGCACCCAGACGCTCCTGCCAGAGCCCGGCGGCGAGCTTCTGCCGCGCATCTGCTGATATTCCTGCGTACTGATTTTCCTGAGAATGAGGTGATTTCTTGCTGCAACGAATCCACGGCCGTCCCTCGCGCGCCTGCCTGCTGCTGCGGGATGCCAGCTTTCCCGCGCCCTTTCCCCATGAACTCGAATACTCGCCGGCCTGCCGCGGCACCTGGAACATCGTCCACACGGGCATGACGCTGCCGGAAAGCCACCAGATCTTTGCCTGCGCCTCCGGCTGCCTGCGCGGTGTCGTGCTGACAGCAGCCGAGATGGGCCTCATGGAGCGCTTCTCTTCCATTGAACTCAAAGAACGCGACCTCGTGCAGACCGATAACGAGCAGCTGCTCATCCAAGGCGTCACAGACATCCTGCAGAAGCTCCAGCATCTTCACAAGCTGCCGCGCGCCGTGCTGCTCTTCCCGGCCTGCGTCCATCACTTCCTCGGCTGCGATCTGCGCTACGTCTACAAGACGCTGCGCGAGCGCTTCCCCGCAATCGGCTTTGCCGAATGCTTCATGGACCCCATCCGCCAGACCAAGAGCCTGACCCCGGAAGAACGCCTGCGCCGCGCCATCTTCCGCCTGCTGCCGCCACAGGGAAAGGCGCCGCGCACCGCCAACATCATCGGCAGCAACCTCAAGACGGACGAGCGGAGCGATTTTGCGCGCCTGCTGCAGCAAAGCGGCTGGGTGCTGCGTGATATGACACGGTACGACTCCTATGACGAGTTCCTCAAGATGGGCGGCTCCTGCCTCAACCTCTACACGAACCCCTTCAGCCTCCCCGCCGTCCGGGACCTCAAAAAACGCCTGGGGCAGGATTGCCTCTATCTGCCCCAGGTCTGGCGCGCCGCCGACATCGAAGCCACGCTGCAGAGCCTGCTCGCATGCCTGGATCTCACCATGGCGCAGCGCACCGCAGCCGAGCAGGAAATCCAGTCTTGGCAGCGACAGGCCGGGCAGGCCCTGCAGGCTGCCAAGCGCGTCATCGGCACGCGCCCCCTCGCACTTGACCTCACCTTCACCTTCCGGCCGCTGAATCTCGCGCGCCTGCTCATCGAGCATGGGTTCAACGTCACGCGGCTTTACAGCGATGCGTTCCTGCCGGAAGAACGGGACGATTTCTGCTGGCTGCAGCAGCACGCAGGAACGCTGGAACTCTTTGCGACGAAGAATCCCGACATGCGCATCCTGCCGCGTTCATCCAGCCCGGATACGCTGGCTCTCGGGCAGAAAGCCGCTTACTTCTGCGATACCCCGTATTTTGTCAACTACGTCGAAGGCGGCGGCAGCTGGGGCTTCGCGGCTGTCACGGAGCTTGCACGCCTCATGACGGACGCCTGCCGGCATCCGCAGGCCATCCGCCCGGCCGTCAGCCGCAAGGGCTGGGGAGGACCCTCTATCTTGTCAACTACTCCCGACTAAAGTCGGGAGCTTGTAAGTCGGAACTACATAGGTACTAACGACATCGAAAAGATGTCTTCCTAAATCCGCCTACATCATCGGGTGGCTGACAACACCCGCTTTGCTAAGGAGTTTACTCCGAA
>JAQYBD010000040.1 GCA_029338835.1 Selenomonadaceae bacterium
CCCATGCGCTGGCGCAGCGTCTCGATGTCGTTGCGGTAGAGGCCATAAGCGTAGTCCGACGCGCCGATCAGTGGCTTCGTGTCGCGGTTGATGCTGCGCTCGAGCTTCGTCAGATACCACTGCGTATCCTTGGCATCCTTCACGCCCATAGTATTGCGCACGTAGCTGCCGTTCTGGATGGTCGGCGTCACATCCCAGAGACCGCCCTCGTCAAGCGTCTGGCCGCGGAACGTGGCCTTCTGGCTATTGTCGGTGATGAGCAGCAGATGTTTCGTTCCCGTTACTTCCTTGCCCGTCAGGAAGCTTTGATCATGAACCTGCACCAGGCCATGCGAGTCTTCTCCTGCACCATTCATATAGACCTTGTCACCATCCGTCTGGCTGGCGAGATCTGTCTTCATGCGGAAAATGCCGTCCTTGCCGCTGTACGCATTCACGTCGAGCCGCTGATAAGACAGGTTGTATGCCATATTGACCAATCCGCCGTTCTCATGCGTGAGCTTCGTCAGCTGGCTCGTGCCCGTCATATCCCAGCGGGCGCCGCTCTCCAGAGTCAGTTCCGTATCCGCAGAGGTCGTATCGGCCATGGCAGCATCAGTGGCCTTGGCGGACGGGTCGATAATGGACTTGCCACGGAAGAAAGAATCTCCCGTATTGAGCTTGAGCTGGATGGAGCCTTTATCCGCAGATTCCAAGTCACCCAGGATCACCTTGCGGCCATTGCCTGCAGCAGTGACGGAGCTGCCATCATCGGTGCTGTAGATGGCGTTCTTACTGCCCACCAGAGTCATGCCGCCGTCAAAGGTAACCTTGCCTGCCGAATCAGCCTTCACCACATTGTTGACGATTTTCCCTTTGCTGTCCTGCGCTTTGCTGTTCACGGTCAGCACTGCGCCGTCATCAAGCTCCGTATTGCCATAGCTCCAGGAGCGGACAGCAGCAAGATCCTGCACCGCATCAGGTGCAGACAGGGAAATATGTGCATCTCTTCCGATTTTTATCTTAGAGTCATTGCCGCTATTCTTGATGCCATACACAATTGGGCCATTGGCATTGTCCTGCAAAGCAGAAGCTTTCACCGTCATATTGAGTCCATTCCCGATGACCGTCAAAGCAGGCTGCCCTGTTTCGCCATAACCACGCAGCCCTTCCACGGTCTCGTAATTATCGCCCCGTGCTGCAACGGTAAGATTGCTGCCATAGGTAGATGTACCTTCAATCGTCCGCAACCCGCTTACAGTAATCCCCGCGGTCTTTTCACCGGTATAATGACCGGATACATCCAGCGTACCGTGATTGCCCACGGTCAGATTGCCTAGATAGTTAAAGGCTCCGACAGTAGTATTCTTCTTTGTACCACCTTCATAAGAAGCATGGACATTCAAGCCATCATCTGCAAATATCGTTCCTTTAGGATCAGGTTTGACTACCCAGACACTCGTGGAATCTCCTTTTACATCAATATTGGCATGAAAATTCGAGCTTAACTTCAGGACAGAATCGCCACTGGCATAAACGCCATATATCGTATTCGATTTCCCTCCAGTTTGACTGATAGAAAGACTGCCATTCAATCCCGCTTCTATCTGCGAACCATCAGTGTCCATGATACCAAAAATACCATCAGATTTTCCTCCAGTTTGACTGATAGAAAGGCCGCTATCTGATCCCAATTTTACTTGTGAACTAGCATCTACCCCAATACCAATGATAGAATGTCCCAGTATACTATCCTTGACATCTATCCGGCTGAAGCTCTTTTCTCCCAGAGAAATATGGGAATCCGAATCCACTTCAATGGCAGTAATACCATTTCCCACGATGCTATTCTGAACATCTATCTGATTCATGCTTCCTGCACCAATAGAAACAGTAGACGTATCTTTTGTCGGATCATCCGGCCGGATTCCGTCTTGCATCTGTCCGGAGAATCTGTCTTGCATCCATCCGGAGAAATGGATTCCATTAACATACTCCATGTCGCGATTTTTAACAGTGACTGTGTTTTTCAAATCCGCACCAATATGGCTGTCATTGACAGCTCTCGTAAAGATTCCTACCAAGCCAGTAAGTTTATTGCTTGCACTGCCTTTTCTTCCCGGTTCACCAATCTGCTCCGTATCCACGGTCATCCGATTTCCTATAGTAAAATCCGTCTCAGATAAAAAGGCACCTGTCGCATTGATTAGTTGCCCGTCCGTATAATCGTTGGTATCATGGTCGTTAACCGTGAGCTTGAGATGCGCATCATCTCCTATACGCAGGCTGTTCTGGGTTTTCGCCGGCAGCTGGTGATCAGTAGGGCGATCATGCGAACTCCTCAGGGCTGTCACTCGGACATCCTTGGCATCCTTATCGATGTCGACTGTTACGGTACTGGCAAAACCATTGCCAATGACGGTCTCCCCATAAAAGTGCTGAATAAAGCCATCCGAATAATTCTCTTTAAAAGGGCCTGTATGAAGACTAAGATGCACGCTGTCGCCCACGGTCATATGGCTGAAGTGATTTTCCAAAACCTGGGCATTGACGTAATCACCAGCCTTTTCCGCCGGTGCCTTGGCATTTACCGTAATAGTAGTCCCTGTTCCTACATTCACGGTCTTGGAAGAGATATGTCCCCCGTTCTTTTCCCATTCCGCATTGGCTGCTTCGGATTCATCATGTTCCCCTGTAGGGTCTTTGTGAACATCTGCCCCATCCAGATAGATACCGGCAGAGTTATATCTGTTGCCAGTGGCATCCACATTGACCTGCAGCCCATCCGCCAATTGTACCGTGCCTGGATAGTTATCCTGCACCAGGACGCCGATGGCTTCCGCAAATCTCCTATCAGCAGGTTGCGTAAACTTGCCATTGATGGTGTTGGAGTTCACCGTGGTCACGCCTTTGTCATCAGCAGCGGCAGAGGGTGCAATCTCCAGTACCGCCATCGTCCTTCCATCCGTTATGCTGACCGGATGGGAAGCACTTCCGAAATCATCGCTGATTGTCTGATCCTTTTCCGTTACCACCCGTGGCTTATCCACTGTAGCTGCTTGAACCACATGCATATCTGCCCATGAAAAAGAAGCCAGGGCAGAAAGTACGGCTGCCGTCAAAACGGCCGACTTGCTCCGACGGCCATGCCCGCCCTTACCATGAGCTTTCACCAGCTCTGATACGACGACATAGCCATTCCTGGCTTCGCTGTAAATAACCTGGAATACCTTGTTCATTTTGCACGCTCCTTACACATACACAAAAGTGCAAAAAGGTTTCCATTAGTAATACGATGATATTATGCAATTATCGTCAATCTGTATGTCTTCTCCTTCCCTGTTTTTTCTTGCATGCCAATACCAAAAACATGTTACTAACTTCATTCGCTTTTCCCTGTGGAAATTATAATACTTATCCAAAAAAAAAAAATAGTGCAAAAAATCGATTCGTTCTTATTCACAGCTCTAATATCCGGTTAAGTCGATTTTAATGAAGTATTCTTTGTTTTTCGGGCAAATACGCATAGATATGCCTGGAGTCTTTGAGTGGAAACCGTTCCCGGTATCGGAAAAGGCCTTGTTTCACCGAGCAGCAAAGCAAATGCCTGCAGGTTCCCCTTTCGACCCTGCGGGCCACTTTCCCCAAAGGGGACAGCTTCGCTCCGAAGAGCAAGCAGGGCATAAAAAAAGCACCGCCGAAGCAGTGCTTTTCTATAGGGGAAAATAGGGGATTAAATCATATTCTTGACATAGGAATCGTAGAGGCCCTTGAGTTCTTCGATCTTGTCGTACATCTCGACCTGGAGGCCAGAAGCCGTGGCGAAGTCGCCTTCGTTGAGGGCGTTGATGAGCAGCGTGAACAGGGACTTCTCATCGATGCTGTCCTTGGCGAGATAGCTGCGGATGCCGTTGATCTTGTTCCAGTTGTAGGAATCGAGGTCCGTGACGAAGTCGGATTTGATTTCCTTGGCGGCGCGGACGATGTCGCGGTTCTCCGGGATGATGCGGGCGACGAGTTCCGTCTTCCAACGCGTCAGGGCACCGGCGCGGAAAGCGCTGATGATCTGGTCACGCAGAGCGCCGCCAGCCGTGATGACGGCGAGCTTCTCCGGATAGTTCTCGAAGTTCTGCATGTTCTCCCAGACCGTAGCCGGCGGAGCGCCGAAGAGACGCGTGCGCTCTTCTTCCGTGTAGTCTTCGAAGACATCGTCTTCACTGCGGTAAGCACGGTCTTTCTCAAGATAGAAGCCTTCTTCACCGGCCTCTTTGGAGAGCTCGGCGAGGCATTCTGCCGTCGTATGCGTGATCGTGGCTTTGATGCCGTCGAGGCAGCTGGAGTAGATGGCAGCGAGTACGAGGTACGTGTTCGTATACGGGTTGCAGGCACGCAGCTCGAAACGCGTTGCGTACGGGTTCGTGAGGTCGCGGATCAGGCCGGCGAGAATCGTGCGGTTACGCGACGGGATCTCCGGCGTATGGCCGAGGGACGTGACGACGCAGACCGGAGCCTCGAAGCCCGGTTTCAGACGGTTCAGGGAGTCGTTCGTGGCGGAGACGAACGGGTTGATGACTTCGTAGTTCTTGAGCAGACCCATGAGTGCGCCGTAGCCGATGGAACTCATGAAATCCTTCTTCTGGTCATCGGCCGTGAAGAGGTTGTGGAGCTTGCCGTCTTTCGTGATAGCAGCCATGCCGATGTGCGTGTGTTCACCGTTGCCGGCCAGGCCGATCATCGGTTTTGCCTTGAAGTTGACTTCAAGACCCATGGAGCGGAAGACTTCGCGGACAATCGTGCGGACGAAGAGTTCGTTGTCTGCTGCCTGCAGGGCATCGGCAAAGCGCCAGTCGATCTCAAGCTGCTCGCAGACGTGCGTCATATGGCCGTTCTCATCAATCTGCGCCTTGAGGCCGCCAACTTCCTTGTGACCCATCTCAACCTTGAAGCCGTATTTGTCGAGGACTTCGAGGCACTGCTCCATGGCCGTGCGGACAGCGCCGTGCGTGCGCTCCCAATACTGTTCCTGCAGGACCTGGGAAGCGGACATCTCTTCGATGGCTGCTTCCTCAAGCGGCGTCTTGACCCAGAACTCAAGCTCCGTAGCGGACGTGAACTGGATATCCGCTACTTCGTTGCCGTTGACGCTTTCGAGACCGGAAGCCTGCGGATGTGCCTTGAAGAGAGCCAACAGTTCTTTCTTGACGTAAGCGAGCGTATCAGCGAGGACAGCGCGGGAATCGACGCGTTTGCCTTCATGGATCAGGAAGGACGGGATGCGCAGCGTGCCGACCGGCTTGCCCGTTTCCTCGTCATAGTTCTCCATGTTGTAGTCAACGAACCAATTGACGGAAGGATCGACCGGCATATCGACCTTCGCGTTGTTCAGGGTGGCGATACCCGTCAGTACAACGGAAGAACCATCGGTCTGGACTGCCGTGCCGGCATAGAATTCATCGATATCCTTGAGGAAAATGCGAACCGGGATTTTCTCATCCGTATCGTTACCGGCCATATCGACGCCGACGAGGGATACGAACTTGATTTCCGGATGATCCTTCACTGCCTTGAGGACCTCTTCTTTGCTGGAGTTTGCAGGAATCACATACAGTAACTCGTCCATGTTTTACCACCCTTTTTGTAATTTATGGCAACAAAAAAGCCATGCGGAAAAATCCTTCCCTGCACAATGCTTGCGCGAAGCAGAGACCGGAGCAATCCACATGGCGACGTTGCCAGATTGACTATTTGCTTGAACAGGTCTTATATTAGCACAGGCCGTGCATTTTGTAAAGTGTTTCAGTGTGTATACATTCCATGCGACAGCTGCACACGCAACGATGCGTCAAAGGCAGCGGGATCCTGGCCAAAAACGGCATGGAAAGCTTCGCGCCTGGCCTGGTCTTCTGGCTTGCTGCCGCCCCTGGCTGCAGCGGCACGCATCCAGCGGTAGAAGCCGCTCCAGCCATGGTGCTCGAGCAGGCTGGCTGCGGCAAGCTCGGTATAAGCCGTCACGCACTCGCTGCCCACGGATGACGCAGTTTCCTCAAAGCCCTGTTTCGTGGCGAGCTGCGGAAGTCTCGGCCAGGCATCTGCCTGCCGCAGTTTCTCCTGCCAAGCCCGGCGATAATCTACAAGGGAGCCGTACCCCGCTTCTTCGAGACGGCCCGTACCGACGAGGTATGCGACGCCGCGCGCGAGCCAGGCCAGTTCGTTCTTCTCCTCCCCGGTATGCTGTGCCGTAAAGACACGGGCCATCATGGCACCGAGGTTGAAGATGCGCTGGCGTTCGTCCGTGAGCTTCGCGACATTCAGGAGGATCGTGCTGCCGCTTTCCACCCAGAGGCTGTCACCGGAGAATGCCCTAGCCTCCTCCTCGCTCATGCCGGCCAGGGAGAGCGCAGCCTGCACCATGTCATCCTGCTTGCTCGTCAGGACGATGGTATAGGCACCGCCGAGTTCCCGGCCAAAGTGACGCCTAAGGAAAGCCTGCGACTTCCGGACATCATCCTCGACGGCTGCTGCCATCTGCGGTGTCACGCCCGCGCGCACTTCGTAGTGGATTTCTGCCGGCTGCTGTTTCTGCTGTTGCCACCAGGACACGAAATCCTGCAGATACTCATCGAGACTCAGCCCGAAAGCCTGTGCAAAGGCCTGTTCCCCATCCGTCGCCTCGTGCAGCTGGCAAAAGTAATCTGCGAGACGATTATTGGCATCCTCACGATCATAACGCTGCAAGAGATACCAAGTCATGAGATCGGCCATCTGGTACGCGTGGTTTTCCTTGGCCATGATCTCCTTGCGCTGGGCAAAATCCAGGTGCATGAGGCTTTCGGGACGGATGGCTCGGGGCGCAGCGAGCAGATCGTCACGCACATCCATCTGCCATTTGGCCAGCGGCCGCCCGCCGTAGGAATCCGCGAGCAAGGCACCGATGTAGTCAGCCGAGCCCTCCGAGAGCCAGAAAAGCGCCCGTTCGTCGGTATCGCTGCCCTGGCTGAGTTCGTACTGGACCTGATGGAAAAGCTCGTGTCCCGTCGTCGCGATGCGTTCGCCGCTCGTGTCCATGACGCCCGCCGCGCCGTTGATGGCCGTCGTATGGATGCGGCCTCCGGACCAGCCGCCCGAGACGGCCGCCACCTCGCGTGCGTCGTCCGCCGAGAGATGGAAATGCTCGCGCAGCACCGACTCGTAATCTTCTTCCGAACCGGCGAGATAGAGGTGGACCGAATGGCTGAGTCCCCGGCCCAGCTCGCGATCCATGAGCAGGGGGAATTCCTGCGCGGCCAGTTCCACATCGCGGCGCGCAGCAGGCGAAACCGTCCCTGCCTCATGGATATGGATGGAGGGATCCTGTTCCCGGTCTTCCAGGAATTCGACAAAGACCGGCCAGGAATCGCTCAGATGGAAGCCCGCCCAGCCAGCACCGCCGAGCAGCACGAGAAAGGCCAGGATGGCCAGGAATCGTTTCATGCGCTCCCTCCTCCGTCAGCGGCGCTGCCAGCGGCAGGTCACGTACTCCAGGAGATCGATGAGCCCGAAGAGCAAGAGTCCCATGCCGCTCAAGACGAGGATGCCGGCGTACATCTCCAGGTAGTTGACGCGCAGCCAGGCATCCATGATGTAGTAGCCCATGCCGTACTGCGTGCCGAAGGTCTCGGTAAAGAACAGCACGGAGACAGCTGTCGCCATAGCCACGCGGATGGCCGTGACGGATTTGGGCCAGGAGGCCGGCAGGATGATGTAGCGGAAGACCTGCGAAAACGACGCGCCGAGCGAATACAGCGGATAGTACGTCTCCTCGGGGATGGCACGGATGCCATCGCGCACGGCCACGACGACCTGGAAGACGATGATGAGGAAGATCATGAAGATCTTCGAGAGTTCTCCGACACCGGCCAGCAGCATGAGGATCGGCAAAAGGGCAATCTTGGGGATGGGGTATGTCAAGTAGACCAGCGGCGACAACAGCTGATCCGCCCGTCGGAAATAGCCCATGAGGACGCCCAGAGGATAGCCGATGCCCACGGCGAGCGCGAGACCGGCAAAGATGCGCCAAAGACTGTAGACCCCGTGGATAGCGATGTCAGTGGCAAAGACACGCCCGAGCCTGGCAAAGACGCGCCAGGGCGAGGGCACGATGGGCAGCTGCAGGAGTGCGGAAAGCCCCCACCAGACGAGCAGCAGGAAGAGGGCTGCGAGGAGATACGCACCGAGGATGCGGCGCGTGGCCTTGAAATGATTCATGCCTGCACCTCCAAGTCCCGGATGGCTTCGCGCAGAGCCCGGGCCTGCTGGAAGAACGCCGGGGTATCGCGCAATTCCCGCTGCCCGCCCAGGGGATTGTCGATGATTTTCGCGATGCGTCCCGGCTGCGCGGCCATCAGGACAATCTGCTTCCCGAGGCAGAGCGCTTCCTCGACATAATGCGTCACAAGCAGCGTCGTCACGGACTGCTGCTGCCAGAGCGCCAGGAAGACATCCTGCATCTCTTCGCGCGTGATGGCGTCGAGGGCCGAGAAGGGCTCATCCATCAAAAGCACGTCGGGCTGCAGCAGGAAGGCGCGAGCCAGGCCGACGCGCTGCTGCTGGCCACCGCTGAGTTCATGCGGATAGCGATCCAAGAGTTCTTCGATATGGAGTTTTTTCGCGAGCTGCTGCATGCCCTGCCTGCGCGTGTCTTGCCGTGTGCCGCGGATCTCGCAGCCCAGGAGGATGTTCTGCCGCACGGTCTTCCAGGGCAGCAGGCCGTAATTCTGCGGCATGAAACCGATGCAGGTATGCCGGGGATCGACGGGACGGCCAGCGATGGTGACAGAGCCCTCCGCCGGGCGCAGCAGACCGGCGATGACCTTCAGCAGGGTGGACTTGCCGCAGCCGGAAGGTCCGATGACAGCACAAACCGTTCCTTGCGGAACGGTGAGGCTGACACCTGAGAGTGCCGTGATCATGTGGTTGTGCGGGCGCGCGGCCCGATAACGGACAGTCAGGTCTCGGATGGCAATCATGACGAGGCCTTGCCCAGAAGATCCGTGACGAGATCCTTATACTGGTAGCTGTCCTTGATGAGATCCTTGCCGCGGAGCCACTGGATGCAGTCCGTCACATCCTGCTCTTTCGGCAGCTGTGCCTGGTGGTAAGTCGGCAGCTTCAGAGCTTCTTTTGCTACCGGCGGGAATCCGCCTTTCTCCACCACGAGGTCGATGTATTCGTCGCGCGGCGTATTGTTGAGATAATCAACAGCCCGGTTGTAGGCACGGTACATGGCGGCAATCTCTGCCTGCTTGCCGGAAACGGCTTTTTCCGTGAAGAGGATGACGCCGGGGTTGATGCCAAGCTCATCTGAGCCCGTCACAAAGCGGCAGCCGTTGTGGACGGCGATGCTCGCCATCGGTTCCGGCAGCGTGGCAGCCGCGAGCTTGCCGTTCTGCAGCATCTCGAGACGCGTCGGGATCTGCGGGATGATTACCTTGTTGATATCGCTGTCCTGCATGCCTTCATGTACGAGGATCTGGTCCGTCACGTACTCGATGATCGTATTGCGCGAGACACTGACGTCTTTGCCCTTGAGATCCTTAACGGACTGGACGCCGGCATCCTTGCCCGCGATCAGTTTGTAGCTGCCATCCGTCATGGACGTGACCTTCACATCGAAGCCGCCGTCTTTGGCAAAAGCCACGGCCAGCATATCCGAGACAGCGCCGTCAAGATTGCCGCTCTGCAGTGCTGAATCGCGATCCATCGCACTCTTGAACTGCTGGATATCGACCTTCAGCCCCTCATCGGCAAAATAACCCTTCTCCTGGGCGATGATGAACGGCAGGGAGTCCGTATCCGGCATGAGTCCGACGGACAGCGGCTGCAGCTCTTTCGCGGAGCTTTTTGCCTGATCCTGTGACGACCCGCAGCCGCCCACGGCCAGCAGGGCAGCGATGGCCGCACCTGCACACAAGAATTTCTTCCATTTTGATACATTCATACTCAGATTCAATGCTCACACTTCTCTCATATTATTCATTGAAATCACAGAAAGCAAAATCTCTAGCGTCGCCTGGCGTCTTCAGCGCAGCAGCATATCGAGTGCCATCGAGGCTCCTTCCTTTGCATAGTAGAGCGCCGTGTCGATGACATCCTTATGCTCGGCATAGGCGCTTTCAGCCTTGGCCTTCATCTTGCTGGCTTCGTCCTTCATGGTCTCGACATCGCTGAGCTTTGCATTGACGTCGTCCAGCATGGCCTGGGCATCGGCCAGGGATTGGTTCACGGCATCGGTATCGCTCGTGTTCTTGGATTGCTGCTCCCGGGCAGACTGTGCGGCTTCCTGCCGTTCCGTCTCCTTGCCCGTCACCTTGTCAAGGATTTTCCGGACAGGCGACGCAGACTCGCCATCCTCCGCGATCTGCTCCCGACGTCCGGCCAGGCGGTCCGAATCCTGCTGCAAGCTGCGCTTCTGCTGCTCGAGTTCCTTTTTCTGCTGTTCGAGCTGCTGGCGTTTCTGCTGCAGATCCTTTTCCTGCTGGTCGAGCTTCTGCTGGCGGTCCTTCATCTCCTGAGCCTGATACTGGCGTTCATTGGCGGCAAGATCTGCCTGATCCTGCCGGTAGCCGGCAAGCGCGAAGCCCGCAAAGAGGGCGAGGAGGAAGCCCGCACAGAGCAGGATGGCCTTCTTGCGCTTAGGCGTCAGCCAGCCGTCCTGTCCTGCCCGTCTGTCCGCTGTCGGCCGCAGCTGGCGTACATCGCCTTCCTGCTGCGGGAAAGGAGGCTGGATGGGAGCTTCCGGCACCTCCTCAGCCGTCAGCGGCGGCAGGGACTGGGTGTCATCGAGTTTCGGTCTCCGTTTCTCCGGCGCATCATCCCGCTTCGTCTGCTGCAGGCGCGCCTGTTCTTCCGGCGTCAGGCAGCGCGTCGGTTCGTCCGCGGGGATGCCTTCATGCTGCTGCGGCCCGGCAGTGCCATTCTTTCCCGGGGTCATGCCGGCTTTTTCGTCGTGGTTCATTTGGCACTGCCTTCCGCTTTCCTCGTCTCGAGTTCAATCATCGCGGCATGCTCTTTCTGCATGGTCTCACAGAGACGGCGCAGCGTCCAGAGCGTATTGAACGGCGTGACGACCGATTTGTAGTGGACCTGCGGCACACCGGCTTCCTTGAGGGCCAAAAGGACCTGGTCGAGCCGCTTGTTGCGGATGTTCTGGAGGATCATGACCTCATGCGGGAACACGAAATCATCCTCTTCCTGCGGCTTGGCCTGCCGGAACCCCTTGAGTCCCAGCAGGAAACCGACTTTCTCGCGCCAGGCGTCTTCCGGCAGCAGGCGGGTCTTGATGCCCAGGCGGTGCAGGGTCTTCTGCGCGAGGGCCAGTTTTGCATCGTCACGGAATTGATAAAACAGGACTTGTTCTTCTCGCTTCATGGTTTTCCTTTCTCACATGGGTGTTTATATACGATGGGTACAATGGGTGCAATGGACACGAGGGACACGATGAGCCTGTCATTTGGCCAGGCCGCGCATCAAGAGGTACGTGATGAGTTCATCCATCGTGACTTCCTCATGCTGTCTGCGTTCTTCGAGGTTCTGGCGCAGCGTCTTCGGCAGGCGCACGGTCAGCATGCCGGCCGTTTCCATCGCAGACGGGTCCTGCTCTCTGGCAGCCTTCCTGGCGGCCTTCTTCTCGGCTTTGCCTGGCTGCGGCTCGGCAGCCTGCGATGTCTCGGCCTTTTTGCTCTTGGCAGCTTTTTCCGCAAGTTGCGCGTTTTCCGCCTCTGCTGCCGGGGCTGTCTTGCCCGCTTTGGCAGCTTTCTTATCCTTCGCGTTCTTCACGTCTTTCGCGTCTTTCCCGCGCTTTTCCGCCTTCTCTGCTTTCGCGTTCTTCTCCGCGTTGGCAGCCGTTTCCAGCTCAGCAGCTGCTGTGGCCTGCTTGCCCTTGGCGGCTTTCTTGTCCTTGGCAGTGTTCTTGTCCTTGGCGGCGTTCAGGGCTTTGGCGGCCTCTTTGGCGGCCTTGGTCTTTTTCCCCTCGCCCTGCTCGGACGGTGCCTGCATCTCCTTGTGGTCTTTATGATGCTTGCCGCGCGTCTTCTCCGCTTCTACCTGCTCCTCCGCCTTGACCTGGGCCTTGGCGGCTTTCTTGCCGGCCTTCACGGCTTTCGGCTTTTCTTCAGGCGGATAGACGATGAATTCGTCATAGGCATTGCGCAGCGTCTCGCTGGCCTGCTTCGTCCCCACGCCGATGATGTAGGATTTCTCCCGGGAATTGAGCATCTCGGCGATGCGCACGAAGTCCGAATCCGTTGTGATGACGAAGTAGCGGCGCACACCTTCCTCATAGAGGATCTTCGCCGAATCGTAGAGTGCGGAATCGAGCGAATTCTTGCCGAGGAACGTGCGGCTGATCTGGCGGAACGTGAAGCCCGGGCGGCGCAGGAGTTTTTCCCAGCGCTTCTGCTCGGGACGCGCGTCCCAGTCGGAAATCACGATGGTGCGGCAGGGCTGGAACCGCCTTGCCTTGCCGAGCGTGTAGTTCAGCATCTCAAAAGGGGCATTCTCGATATCGTAGAGGATCCCCACGGTTGTACTGTTTGAAACGAGTGTCATATCATTCTTCCTATCATGATTGTATCATATGGTATCTGCTGTCCGGCCGCATTCACTGGGCACGGTCGCCCACGCGGCGGGACAAGAATTTCTCTTCCTGCTCCAGGGTGCGGGCCTGCGTGAGCTGGCGTTCGGCATCGCGCAGCGTCGCTGCTTTCTTGTCCGTCATCCAGTCCGCATAGCCCTGGGCATACGCGATGTGCAGATCGCAGATCTTGAGGCGCAGTTTCTGCAAGGACTGCGCGGCGGCGGGCACCTCGATGGCGGAGAGTTCTTCCTTGCGCTGCTGCCAGTCGGGGACTACCGTATCCTGCATCAAGGTCTTGAGGGATTCGCGCGTCTGCTGGTTGCCGAGGCTGCCAGCCGCCAGCGTCGTCGTGAAGTCTTCCTGAGCCTTCATCATCGTCTCATTGTGCTTGGCGATGATGGCATTGGCTGCATCGGCATATGCCCTGAGCTTGGCCTGGCGCGATTGGGCGAGGAATGAAGCAAAGTCCTTGACGTTTGCCACGCGCGTCACGCGCCAGTCGCCGTCATCCTGCTTCGTGAGTTCGACGTCAAAGACGAATTCATCATCGACTTCCTGCTGGAAGACGCGGATTTCCGCCGTGGCTCGCCCCTTCTCCTCGTCCTTCGTCAGGCCGTCGAGGCCGCGATACTCAAGTTCAGCCAGGCCGCTCTTCTCGAGGAACTGGCTGGCATCAAGAGCCGTACCGCTGCCGCTGCCAGCGCCCGGCCAGGCACCTGTCGTAACGTACTGCTCGACGGCCGACTTGAAGCTCGTGAGCAGCGGAGCCTTGAGCATCTGCGTGAAATCGCCGATGGCGGCTTTCTCTTCTTCGCTGCCTGCCGTATCGGAGAGGACGAGGCCCGCCATGAAGTCATCGTACGAGGCATCGAGCAGCGCATCGAGATCGACGTAGCGGTGGAAACGGTCCAGATCGTGCTTCGTCAGGGATGTCTCCACCTGCTGCAGCGCGTATTCCGGCGTTTTCGTATGGATGTGGAAATACCACCAGGCTCCGCCAAACAGCATGGCGATGACCAGCAAAAGAACAACGATCAATTTGAATTTCATCATCTTGCTCATACGCTACCCCTCCAGCGGAATAATCAGGTCGGATGGTGGCCGGCCGCTTCGATGATGCCGCCTCCTACGACGGTATCGCCATCGTAGAAGACGACCGACTGACCAGGCGTCACGGCGCGCTGCGGTTCTTCAAATGCCACGCGGACCTTGCCCGCGTCCAGTGGCTCCACGGTAGCCCTGCCCTCGCGCTTGCCGTAGCGGACTTTGGCCGTCACCGAGATAGGTCCATCAAGCGCATCGATGGCAATCCAGTTGAGGTCGCCTGCTACGAGGCTGTCCGCATAGACATCATCGGCACCGCCGACCACCACGCGGTTATGCGCCATGTCGAGATCGACGACGTAGAGCGGATGCGCAGCGGCGATGCCAAGCCCCTTGCGCTGGCCGATCGTGTAGAGCGGCACGCCCTCATGATGCCCGAGTACATGACCCGCCGTATCGACGATATCGCCGGAATGCAGGCAGGAAGGATTGTGCGCGCGCAGGTACGCCTTGTAATCGTCGTGCGGCACGAAGCAGATTTCCTGGCTGTCCGGCTTATGCGCCACGGGCAGGCGGTATTTCTCCGCGAGCTGGCGCGTCTCCACCTTCGTGTACTCGCCGAGCGGCATGAGGAAATGCGCGAGCGACGACTGATTGAGGTGGTAGAGTGCATACGACTGGTCTTTCTTCTCATCGATGCCCTTCTTGAGCAGGTACCTTCCCGTCTCGTCCTGGCCGATGCGGGCATAGTGTCCCGTGGCCACGTAGGACGCGCCGAGTTCCATGGCTTTCTGCAGCAGTCCCTCGAATTTGACATAACGGTTGCAGGCGATGCAGGGGTTGGGCGTCCAGCCCTTTGCATAGTCCGCGAGGAAATAGTCGATGACCTTTTCCTGGAACATGTCCTTGAAATTCATGACGTAATGCGGGATGCCGATGATCTCCGCGACGCGGCGGGCATCGTCGACGCTGCTGAGGCTGCAGCAGCCCCGGTCATTCTCCTCGAAATCGCGGCTCTCCTCCGACAGGCGCATCGTGACGCCGATGGCCTCGTAGCCGCGCTCGACGAGCAGCGCTGCCGTCAGCGAGCTGTCCACGCCGCCGCTCATCGCGACGACGACTTTCTTCTTCTCCATATCTATGTACAATTCCTTTCTTTGACGGATCCTGCGTTGGCATGCATGAGACGTCCAGCGTCTCTGCCTACGTTTCCGGCAGCCTGTCGCAGGGACAGGGAACTTATCTTCTAGTATACCATATCACGAGCCGAAAGCTCAACAGTCACAAAGACGCACAGGCAGATTGGACGGATGCCGCTCCTTCTGCTAGACTGGAAGGAAAGAGAGCTGCGCACAGGAGGTTTTTATGCACGTCACAGGAATCATCGCCGAATACAATCCGTTCCACAATGGTCATGCGTACCAGCTGCGCCGCATCCGCGAACTGCATCCGGATACCATCATCGCCGTCGCCATGAGCGGCAGCATCGTGCAGCGCGGGACGCCGGCCGTCCTCGACAAATGGCGGCGGGCAGAGCTTGCCATCGCCGGAGGCTGCGACCTCGTCTGCGAGCTGCCCTTCCTCTTTGCCTGCCGCAGCGCACAGGACTTCGCGCGCGGCGGCGTACGGCTGCTCGCGGCACTCGGCATCGATACGCTGGCTTTCGGCGCGGAGAGCGATGACCTTGACGCACTCTCCAGGATAGCCGCGGCCATCGACGCACCAGAGACGCAAGAACGCACGGGCTATTTCCTGCGTGCCGGCAAATCCTACGCGCAGGCCCTCACGGCCGCGCTGCAGACAGCGGGGCTCGCAAAGGGAAATGAACTCCACGAGGCCAATAACATCCTTGCCGTCGAATACCTGCGCGCCCTGCGGAGTACACGCATCGAGCCGCTCTTGATCTTGCGCCGCGGTGCCGGCTACCATGCCACGAAGCTCCAGGCCATGGCCAGTGCCACGGCCATCCGGCAGGCCATGCAGGAAGCGTCACCCGACTGGGAAGCCCTCGCTTCCGCCCTGCCGCAGGCAACATACCAGGCTCTGCGGTCAGCCTTCCCGCAGGAGATCCCTTCTCCTGATGCCCTGCTGCAAGCCCTGCGGCTCCGTCTCCTGACCATGGATGAGGCTGCACAGTCCCGCCAGTACGGCCTCTCTGCAGGCGAAGGTCTCGAGAACCGCCTGCAGAAAGCAGCCGCCCATGCCGCAACCACTGAGGACTTCCTCCAGGGCGTCATCACGAGCCGGTATCCGAGGAGCCGCATCCGGCGCCTCATCCCCCATCTGCTGCTCCAGACGCCGCGCGATCTCGTGGCAGCAGCCGACAGCCAGGGGCCACTCTATCTGCGCGTGCTGGCCTGCAGCGAGCGCGGCCGCCTGCTGCTGCGCCGGACGAGACGGACAGGCACGCTGCCCCTCATCACGAAGCTCAGCGCCGTCCTCCACTCTGGAGACCGGCTGCACTTCAGGAAGCTCACGCCCCTGCAGCAGCAGCTCGCTTTCGACACCTGGGCCACAGAGCTGCGCACGCTGAGCCTGCCGTCCCTCACGGGAGCGGACGATTTCACCCGCTCGCCCTCTTTCTGGAAGTCATGACACGCTTTATAAGATTACAATTTTACATTTACAAAAGCCGCAGAATGTTCTATAGTAAAGGAATATCCCCCTTGCATGAACGCATGCGAGCATACAGGAAGCACGGGCATCACGGATGCCACGAAGCTGCAGGACACAGCTACAAACAATAGACCAAGAAGACGACACCCTCACGAAAGGAAGGATCCTCATGTCTGAACATCCGCATATCAAAGAACTCCTGATCTGCCGCAGCCTGCTCACAGATCCGGCCTGCCAGGCGCTCGCCGACGTCCTCTCCGGCCAGGAAGAAAAAGCCGGCACCTGTGCCGCACTGCTCATCGAGACAGCCGAAGAAGTCGGCCTCTCCGGCAATCTGCTGCGCTCTTACCTGCTCTACCGTCTCGTCCACGATGCCAACCTCGCCGCCCAGACGACAGAAATCAGCCGCGGCCCTATCGGCGAGAGCCTGCACCATGCCTTCGTCCAGGATCTTGCCCTGCTGCTGCCATTCCTGACGCAGCCTGCCAGCACGTTCCTCGATCTCGAGCTGCTCGACGACTATCGGCCGACGACACCACTTGCTACGGAGGCTTTCACCGCTCTGCAGGGCTTCCTTGCCGGAGCCGAGACGGCAGAAGACTATGCCGAAGGGCTCCTCACGTATTACAGCCGTTACGGCTACGGCGATATCGCCTCTTACAAGGCATTCCGCTGGGATGACAAGTCCCAGATCCTCGTCGGCATCCATCACTTTGAAGCCATGCAGATGGACGATATCATCGGCTACGCACACCAGAAAGAACAGCTCATCGACAACACGGAAGCGTTTGTCCAGTGCAAGCCCGCCAACAACGTCCTGCTCGTCGGTGCGCGAGGCACGGGCAAATCCTCGGCCGTCAAGGCTCTCGCAAACCTCTACTACCAGCGCGGCCTGCGCATCCTGCAGCTCACGAAGCCCCAGCTCCGGAACCTGCCGGCCATCATGGAGAACCTGCGCTACTTCGCGAGCAAACGCTTCATCATCTTCCTCGACGACCTTTCCTTTGAGGAAGCCGAAGCCGAATACAAATACCTCAAATCCGCCATCGAGGGCGGCGTCGAGTCGCGCCCGGATAACGTACTCATCTACGCCACGTCCAACCGCCGCCACCTGATCCGCGAGCAGTGGCGGGACCGCGCACAGGACCAGGATGAAGTCTACCGCGATGACAGCATCAACGAGACGATCTCGCTCTCTGACCGCTTCGGCCTCATCATCCAGTATTACGCCCCGGACCAGAAGGAGTACCTCGCCATCATCGATCACCGCCTGCGCAAGGCCGGCATCGAGCTTTCTCCGGAAGAACTCCGCATCGCCGGCACGCGCTGGGAAATGACGCACAGCGGCCGCAGCGGCCGCACGGCCCAGCAGTTCGTCGCGCATTATCTCGGCCAGCTCGACGGCTCGGGTCACTGAGCCTGTGAGATGCATGCCATCATTCGTGACCCACGGGTCAGCTTGGCAGCCGTAAGACAATGACATGATGGCATCACAAAAGGAGCCTGCCGCGCTCAAGCATCCCTGCCTGACGCGACAAGCTCCTTTTTTTGCTGCGCTGCTGCCCTAAAACGGAGAGTCAGCAGTAAATGGCCACGGCCTGCGGCACCGTATCGATCGTCAAGGGCAGCAGCGGGCCGCATTCCCCGTCGATATCGCTCTCGACCGGGATGCCCGACTCGATGCAAAAATGCTTCGCCTGCACGTGGAGTACACCCTCACGCTCCGATACGGGCTTGCCGGCGATGAGGTCGGCCGACAGAGCCATGAGCTTCGGGATGCTGCACTTGCCGATGGACAATAGGTCGAGCTTGCCGTCATCGACCTTGACATGCTCGGCGACGTTCTTCATGCTGCCGACCACGGCGCTGTTGATGACGACGAACAGGAACGTCTCGAGTTCATAATGCTGCCCGTCCGCCTCGATCTTCAGCGGGAAGTAGCGGAACCTCGGCAGCTCGCCGATGCCCTTCAGGTAATATGCCATCTTGCCGAGCGAATTCTTGAAGCGTGCATTGACTTCATGGGCGATGCAGGCCATCGCGCCGCCGCTCGCGACATTGATGAAGTACGTGCCATCCACGAGGCCGAGATCCACGCGGCGGCTGCGGCCCGCGGCAATCGTATCGATATATTTCTCCAGATTCTCGTTGACGCCGAGATACGTGGCAAAATCGTTCGAGGTACCGCTGCCGATGATGCCGAGTGGCAGATCGAGATTCCCCTTCATCATGAGGTTGACGATCTCATGTACTGTGCCATCGCCGCCCGCCACCAGCAGGCCATCCGGCTGCATTTCCCGCACGAAGGAGATGAACTCCTCATTGCCCTCACGGCGCGTGCGGTACAGGATGATGGCGACATGACGACGCTGAAACGCCTCAATGATCCAGTCCAGCTTATTCTTGAAGGCGGCATGGCCAGAAACCGGATTATAGAAGAGAACCAATTTTTTCAACGATGCTTCCTCCTGTCCATTACATTCCCCAGGACATTCCCCGGACAAAACTCACTTGAATACGCCGATGCGGCGCAGGATGCGGATGCCGATGCGGCCGATCAGCGGGATGCGCACGAGATCTTCCTCGAGCAGGCCGCCGATGAGCAGCATGACGACGATGTAGACGAAGCAGCCGAAGAACACGGCGCCAAAGGTCGAGATGACGCCCAGAGCCCACCACGCATACGTCCACTCATAGAAGAAGTAAACGGCAGCCGCCATGACCGCAGCTGCAAAAATCGTCTTCATGAGCTGCGGGATTTCCATGCGGTAGCCGATGAACTTGTAGATGAAGAACAGATTGATGATGGCCGCGACGCCCATATCGGCCGCCGTTGCCCAGGCCGCACCCATGATGCCGAGCCACGGGATGGCCGTGAGTTCCCAGTTCAAGATGACCTTGGCCGCTGCCGCAAGGATCATGTTGACCATCGGGATGGTCGGATGGCCAAGCCCCTGCAGGATGCCCGTCGAGACCTGGTGCAATCCGAGCAGGACGATGCTGACTGCCGAGATCATGACGGCCGGACCAGCGCCCGGCGCATTGTAGATGAGGGAAGCGATTGGCGTGGCCAGTACGAAGACGATGACGAAGGCCGGGAAGCAGACGAAATTCGAGATGCGCACCGAGGCTGCCGTCTGGTTGTAGACGCGCTTCATGTCGCGCAGGGCTCGCGCTTCCGAGATGGCCGGCACGATGCTCATCGCCATCGAAGCCGTGATGATGCACGAGAGATTGACGAGCGGCACGGCCATACCCGTCAGATAGCCGAAGAGTTCCGTCGCCTCATTGACGCTGTAGCCTGCGACTTCGAGACGCTGCGGCACGATCATGAGGTCGAGGTTCGAGACGACCGGCAGCATGATGCTCGCCGCTGAGACCGGCAGCGACAGCATGAAGATGCGCTTCACGATGCGCAGGACCGACTCATGTTCCGTCCCCGGCAGCGGCTTGATGTCCTTGCCGTAATCCCGCTCGATGTCGCGATCCAGCTTCCACTGGTAGTAGACGAGGACGATGAGCCCTGTCACAGCACCGGCGAGTGCGCCGAGGGATGCGCCGGCCGCCGCGTAATCGAGACCCCAGGGCAGGAAAATCTGCGCGAGGAGGATCATCGTGATGACGCGAAAAATCTGCTCGACAATCTGCGAGACAGCCGTCGGCGTCATGCGCTGCCAGCCCTGCAGATAGCCACGCGAGCTTGCAAGCAGCGTCACGAAGAAGACGGTCGGCGCCAGCACGACCATCGACATATAGGCGCGCGGATCGCGGATGAAATGCCATTCGATGAGCCAGCCCGCCGCAAAATACGTCAGCACGGAGAAGAACAGGCCCGTCACGACCATCAGCGCCATGGAGATATGGAAGACGCGCTTCGCGCCAAAGATATCCTTGAGCGCCACGCGCTCCGCCGTGATGATCGAGATTGCCACCGGCACGCCGGCCTGGGATACCGTCATGGCAAAGAAGTAAATCGGGAAAGCCATCTGATAGAGGCCAATGCCTTCGCCGCCCAGGATACGCGATACGAAGATCCAGTTCAAAGAACCGATGACCTTGACGACAAAGCCGGCAATCGTCAGGATAAAGGTGCCTTTGAGGAACGATTCCCCCTTGGACTTCATTTCCTCCGCCGGATCCGCTCCGAGCGAGGAAGCCTCCATCTCTACTTTTTTTTCTACATCTTGCTTGCTAATTGAAAACACCGCCTACGTGCGCAGATACACTGCCAGGATGAAAACAGAAATAAGAGAGGCAGGTCCCCCCGCCTCGTTCTTCTTTGCAAAAAGAATAAAATATCGTTATAATGGTACTCAACATTGAGATTATATCATCATTACGCCAATCAATCCAGTATTTCTTTGCAGGAACCGCCTGCAATCCCCGGAAAGGAGATCCGGCATGGACATCAATCTCATGAATTTCGATATCAGCATCGGGCGCCAGAAGCCCGAAACCATCCGCCACCAGGAAAATGCCTGTCCCTTCTGCGATCGCAGCCAGCTCACGGGCATCCTTGCCACCGAGGGCGACATGATCTTCCTGCGCAATAAATACAACGTCATCGAGGGCGCGGATCAGTTTGTCCTCATCGAGGGCAGGGCCTGCCACAGCGACATGCCCGACTACACCAAAGAACATATGCACGCACTCATCCGCTTTGGCTTGCGCATGTGGCAGGAACTCCGCGACAGCGGCCGTTACGAGGCCGTACTCTTCTTCAAGAATTACGGCCCCTTCTCGGGCGGCACCATCCGCCATCCGCACATGCAGCTTGTCGGCCTGCCCCATGTCCGGCGCGAACTCCTGTGCCTGCCCGAGGAATTCGGGGGACCCGTCATCGCCGAGCGCGACGGCGTCACACTCAACGTCTCCGCCGTGCCGCGCGTCGGGTTCTGGGAGTTCAACGTCGTCCCCGAAACGCTCACAGGAAAAGCCATCGATACGCTCGCCGATTTCATCCAGATCACCGTCGACTACCTCAGCCGCCACTTCTTCACCAGCACCAACAGTTACAACATCTTCTTCTACGAATTTGACGGCCGCATCGCCGTCAAACTCCTGCCGCGCTTCGCCACTCCGCCCATCTACGTCGGCTACGGCATCCGCTTCCGCCCGAGCAGCCTCACCTCCGTCATCAACGAGATGCAAAAGCTCTACTTTGCAAAGGAATGACAAAGCGCCGCTTCCACCAGCCAGGGCCGCCAGCTTCCCGACCTCATCCGTCAGCCTAACGGCTGCCACCTTCCCCAAAGGGGAAGGCTTTACGCGCCGGAGATACTGCCACAGGAGAAGGCTTTTTATTTGCCATACTCAAAATAACCGCCCTGGTTGAGGAAGTCGACGTATTCTTTTACAGCTTCTTCCATATCGGTGAAGCCCTGGTCGTAGCCAGCGGCGAGGAGATGCGTCGTGTCGGACTCG
>JAQYBD010000041.1 GCA_029338835.1 Selenomonadaceae bacterium
GCCAACAGCAAACAAGACAATCACTCGCACGCCATGGTCATCCAGGGTTTCCCAGGCGATCTCGTGGTCAAGGACCGCAATGGAAACGCCAATCTTCTGAACACCTTCGCTCTTGCCATGCGGGATGGCAATGTAGCCGCCGTTTCGCACCATCCTTTCGTTTATGTCTTTATTATGTCAGTCGGATTATGCCTTTCTTTTTATCGTTTGTCCATTGCATTGGTCATTTTATGCTGTCCACTGCAACGGACAGAGTTTTCAATCCCTTTATATCTGGCAACAGCTCGATAAAAACTTATCTTTCAGGCTCGCTCAGGCTTGTCTCATGTAGTACAATAAAATTGGAAGATTCATCTGTATCCAATGATACAAAAACGGCTTAAGCAAAAATGCTTAAGCCGTAAGAATAACTTACCTGCAAGTATATGAAAGAAAGGTGTTTAGATGAAAATTGCAATGGCAAACGATCATGCCGGTACGAAACTCAAACAGGAAATCAAGGCCTATCTCGAGAGCGAAGGACATGAAGTCAAGGATTTCGGTACCTATGACGAGGAATCATGCGACCTGTCGGATTTCGTGTATCCGGCTGCCAAGGCCGTGGCCACGGGAGAATGCGACCGCGGCATCTTCGTTGATGGCGTCGGCTATGGCAGCGCGATGATTGCCAATAAGCTGCAGGGCATCTTTGCCGTGGTCTGCCAGGATCCGTTCTGCGCCGCACTCGCCCGTCAGCACAATGACAGCAATGTACTCTGTCTTGGCGGCAAGATCATCGGACCGGCCATCGCCATGGAAATCGTCAAGACCTGGATGCACACCGAGCCGCTGACCGCAGAGAAATACCAGCGCCGCATCCAGAAGGTCAAGGCCATCGATGCTGCGCACTGCGTTCCTGTGAAATAAGGCGGGCGTATGGAAAAACAAGCACTCCATATCGGCTGCCACCTTTCTTCGGCCAAGGGTTTCCTGGCCATGGGCAAGGAAGCCGTAACGCTCGGTGCCGATGTATTCGCATTCTTTACGCGCAATCCGCGCGGCGGACGGGCAAAAGCACTCGACCCTGCAGATATCGAGGCTTTTCTCGCTTTCCAGCAGGAGCATGGCATCGGCACACTGGTCGCCCATGCGCCGTATACCATGAATGCCTGCGCCGCCAAGGAAAACCTGCGGACCTTCGCGCGAGAAACCATGGCTGATGATCTAAAGCGCCTCGACCAGCTGCCAGGCAACCTTTACAACTTCCATCCAGGCAGTCATGTCAAGCAAGGCGTGGAAACTGGCATCGAGCTGATTGCCCAGCAGCTCAACGAGGTCCTGCATCCAGAGCAGAAGACCACCGTGCTGCTTGAGACCATGGCCGGCAAGGGTACGGAAGTAGGACGGAGCTTTGAAGAGCTTCGTGCCATCATCGACCGCGTAGAACATGCGGAGCTGCTCGGTATCTGTCTCGATACCTGCCACGTCTGGGACGCTGGCTACGATATCCGAGGGCATCTCGATGAGGTACTCACAGACTTTGATCGCGTCATAGGACTTTCGCGCCTGCGCGCCATCCATCTCAATGACAGCCAGAATGGGCGTGGCAGCCACAAAGACCGTCACGCCCGCCTCGGCGAGGGCGAGATTGGGCTTGATGCCCTGACCCGCATCGTGCGCCATCCGGCTCTTCGTCAGCTGCCGTTCATCCTCGAGACGCCCAATGATGCCGCCGGCTATGCCCGCGAAATCGCCATGATGCGCGAGCGCGCGTCCCTCTAAAACCAAGCAAATCCATCATCCTTCAGGCCTGACGCCCTTCTTTATATTCAGAAGGCGTCAGGCCTGTTATGCGTCGGAAGACCATGCTGAAATAGCGCGTATCCTTATACCCGCAAAGTTCCGCGATTTCATAGATCTTGCGGTCACCGTCATGGAGCAGGCGTATGGCGCGCCGGATTCGGCACATGGTCAGATATTCCCCGAACGTGTAATTCGTATATTGGACAAAGAGGCGATGAAGATAGGAGGAACTGATCTTCACCACTTCGGCCACGTCACGGATGGTCAGATTCTCCTGGCACTCTGCTTCTATATAGCGGATGGCTTTTTCCAGGTATTGGTTCTTGCTCTTGCCTTCCCCGAAATTACGGAAGATATCCAGCTGGACATCATGCTCCAGCTCCATTTTCTTACGCTTTTTCCCTTCATCCACATAAGCAGCCGCTTTCCGGACGGCCTCAAGCAACTCATCATCATCCACAGGCTTCAGCAGGTAATTGCGCACGCCCAGACGGATTGCCTGCTGCGCATAGGAGAATTCTCCATATCCCGACAAAATGATGTATTCCACATGGCTCTCCCTTTGCATCTTTTCAATCAGTTCCAGTCCCGACTCCCCAGGCATGCGTATATCCACGATGACGATATCCGGCTGCAATTTCCGGATGAGTTCCATGCCTTCCCGGGCATTGGCAGCCTCCCCCACGACCTGGCAGTCCACTTCTTCCCACGGCGTCATCGAGACCAGACCCTGTCGCTGGATCTGTTCATCGTCAATCACAATAACCCGCTTCAATTCCGCGGCACCTCCTCCAAAACCAAAAGACGGATGATCACGCGAGTCCCTCCTTGCGGCCTAGGCTTGATAGCAACGCCACAAGCCGCATCTCCATTGAGTTTGGCACGCAAATGTACATTATAGAGCCCGACGTGCTGGTCATCGTGGCCTTCAAGATATTGCCGGACTTTGGCAGGATCCATGCCAACGCCATTGTCGGCGATCTCAAACACCATGTATTTTCCCTGCAAGTAGCTGGAAACACGGATTTCTCCTTTTTCTGTCACACTGCCCAGACCATGCTTCACGGCATTTTCCAACACAGGTTCCAAGATCAGCTTGGGCAGGTATTTTTCTGCCAAAGCAGAATCCAGGAAAAATTTCACCTGTATCCTGTCGCCGAAGCGCTTTTCCTGTATCGTCATATAGGCCTGCAGGATCTCAAATTCTTCCCGGACCGTGATGAAGGCAGACTTGCCCAGGATCTTGCGCAGCAGCCGTCCCAGCGATACTGCCAGGAGTGCCACCGTCTTCGTATCGCCGGCTTTGGCACTCCATTTGATGAGATCCAGCGTATTGTAGATGAAATGTGGTTTTACCTGTTCCTGCAGGCCCTTGATCTGTGCAATGCGCAAGGTCTCCTCTTTTTGTTTTGCTTCCCTCAGCAAACGGCGGATATGGTGGACCATCTTATTGAACGTCGCTGCCAAAGCGCCAATCTCATCTTTGCGCCGGATGGGTACACGTACCGCCAGATTATTTTGCCGCACACATTCCATGCCGGCAACCAGATCTCCCATAGGTTCCCACAAGTCACGCGTGAGCTTGTACGAAAGCAGCACGATGATGACCAGGACAATGAGGTCAAAAATGGCAACAATACGCCGCAGTTCATAAAAACCGCTTCGATTCGTGACTTCTTGCTGCATCACGGCAATATGATATTTCGGTTCATGGAAATAATAGATTTTTTTATCCGGATTTTGGGAGTCCCTGACAATGCCGCTGTCCGCTGAAAACTTCCCACTGCCTGTAATCCCGGAAATGACTCCTTCCCGGCTGCTTCCCCAGGTATTATAAAAAACATAATGATGACGATCCGTCAGGATAAGGTTCCGAGAAGCATACTTGTTCAAGATATCCCATATCGCCCGACGTTCCACATCAACGATGACATAGCCAATGATCTGCTGATCCTTGCGCACAGCCCGGCACAGAGTCAAGACAATATTCCGGAAGTCTGGATCCTGCCTGGGAGCAGATACCAGTACGGCTTCCTTGGACTGCGCCGCTCTGGCAAAGATTCCCCAGCCATTATTCTCAGGCAAATGATAAATATGCGGGATATCCGAAGTCGAGAGCGCAACATGTCCATCTGCTGATAAGATATGCAGGGCAGCCTGCTCATGATTGCCCCGCATCAGCAAAAACATCTGCCCATAGGCTTCACGCACATCATCGGAAGATTGATCCAGGACATGTTCGATGACGACGGACTCCGACAAAGCGTCCACCATCTTGACATATCCGTCCACAGAAATCGAGACCTGTTCAGCAACGCTGTGGACATTTTGATATGCCTCCTGTGCTTCCGTTCGATCGATATTTTGATAAACGATCAGCAGGACACCGACCGATAAAACCAGGACAGCCAGAAAGCCGGCCAAAAAAATATAGGACAAGAGACGCAGCCGATAACTCATTTTCCATTTACGGATCATGCCGCACTCCTCCTGTCCCTTATTTTGCCTGCCAGTACGATATCATTTTATCACAAGTAGGCTGTTTTGATAATATTTAGAACATTTTACAAGGAAATCTTACCTCCTGACAAACGCTTGCAAAGCCAGAGCGAGCAGATCGTGGCAACGGTAAGGACCGTAGCGAGGGCTGCCGCCGTGCCGAAATGGGCTTTGCTCGTAACCTCATTGAAAATCGCCACCGAGATTGTCTGCGTGGCACCGGTATAGAGGATCATCGAGGAACTCAATTCATTCATCGTCGCAATCCAGCTCAAGATGGCTCCGGAGATGACACCTGGCAGCATCAAGCGCGCCGTGATCTTGAAAAACGTCTTGAACGGAGGAACACCCAGACTGATGGATGCTTCTTCTACGCTCGATTCAATCTGGTACAGGATACCGATGCTGGAACGCAGGGTAAACGGCATCTTGCGGATCACATACGAGAGGATCATGATGCCCGCCGTTCCGGTCAACAGCAGCGGTTTGGAGTTGAACGCTGAGACGAGCATGATACCAAGTACGGCACCTGGCACAACATAGGGGAACATGACCAGCATATCGATCAGATTGACGACACGGGAACTCTTCCGCACGATCAGATAAGCCAGCAGCATCGCACAGAAAATCATGATGGAAATCGCGATGATGGAGAACATGAACGAGTTGGAGATGGCCAGAGACATCTTGGAAAAAGCTTCGCGATAGCTGTCCAGACCAACCCCAGGCAAAAATACAGGACCACTCGTTTTCACAAAAGAAGTCGCCACGACCGTGATCTGCGGCAAGACCCCCAGGAAAGCCACCAGATAGACGCCTGCCGTGACCACCATACGGGAAACGGTCGGCAGAGATTTCACTTTGGGCGGGCGCAGATTGCTCATCGTATAGTTGCGCCCGGCAATCGCCTTTTTCTGCAGCAGCAGGACCAGCATGGCAAAAGCGATGACTACGACGCTCAGGACATTGGCAAAGGCCGTATTGCCGCCCAATTCACTCATGTACTCATCATAGATGCAAACCGGCAGGACGCGGAACCCTTCGCCGATGAGTGCCGGAGTACCGAAATCAGCCAAGGAGGTCATGAAGACCATCAATGCTGCTGACAGGATTGTCGGCATGATCAGCGGGAACGTGATCGTACGCAGTTTCTTCCAGCCACCAACACCGAGGCTCTCTGCCGCTTCTTCGAGGGAGGCATCCATGCTCCTCAGGGCTCCCGACACATAGAGATAAACATAGGGAAAAAGCTTTAAGGTAAAGACCAGCAAAATGCCCACGAATCCATAAATCGACGGCATGGTGAATCCGAAGTGGGACTGCATGAATTTCGTGATGAATCCCGCGCGTCCCAGAAGCACGACCCAGGAATACGCGCCGATAAAAGGCGGCGACATCATGGCCAGGATGCAGAGATTGTCAATCAGAGGTTTCCCCGTGATATGATACCGTGAAGTGAAATACGCCATGGGGATGCCGATCATACAAGCCAGTACTGTTGCGCTCAGCGATACAATGAAACTGTTGAACAAAGTCTGAAGGTAGTAATCGCTGTGAAAGAACGTCACATAATTGGCAAAAGAGATCTCTCCTGTCTCCGTGACAACCGAATGGATTACCAGGACAGAGAACGGATAGATGATGAACAACAGGATCAGGCACAGGGAAACAACTGTAATGATGGTCCAGCAGTTGAAGCGGTCATAAAGAGACATTGCATGCCAATTTTTCATGACAGCAACACCTCCCCACTCGCATCGTATATATTCATATGTTGTGCCGATAAGCGCAAGCCTACTTTATCCCCAGAATGATAGACGTCATCCGAATGGATGTTATAGGCATTGACCTTGACATGCGTCCCATCGGCAATCGCAATCTCATATTCATACCGCGTGCCAAGGAAGACCGCACGCACGATCTCGCCAGGCAGGCCGTCCTCATGACCGCGCAGCAAGACAATCTGTTCCGGGCGTACAGAGATCTGCACATTACCTTCATAAGGTGTTTTCGGTGTAAAATCATACAAGGCCTGATCGAGGATGGTCAAGTGCCCATCTTTCACCGTACCGTGAATAAAATTCGAAGTACCAATGAAATTTGCCACAAACGTGTTGGCCGGATGTTTATAGATATCTTCCGGATTGCCGACCTGCATGATCGTACCGCTGTTGATTACGGCAATGCGGTCGGAAATGGCCAGGGCTTCCTCCTGGTCATGTGTGACGTAAATCGTCGTGATGCCCAGGGTCTGCTGGATGTTCCGGATCACCGAACGCATCTCCAGGCGCAATTTTGCGTCCAAGTTGGAAAGCGGCTCATCCATCAGCATGACATCCGGCTCAATCACGATGGCACGCGCCAGAGCCACACGCTGCTGCTGACCGCCGGACAGCTGCGAAGGCATGCGGTCTGCCAGATTCTCGATCTTCATCATGGCCAGGCCTGCCCGCACCTTCTTTGCCAGTTCTTCCCCTTTGAAGTTGCGAGCCTTCAAACCATAGGCAATGTTGTCCGCCACGCTCATATGCGGGAATACGGCATAGTTCTGAAAGACCATGCCAATGTTGCGGAGATAGGAAGGAACGTCATTGATGACGCGATCGTCAAACGAGATCGTGCCGCCATCAATGGGATTGAAGCCGGCAATCATGCGCAGGAGTGTCGTCTTGCCACAGCCGGACGGCCCGAGCAGCGTGAAGAATTCTCCATTCTTTATCGAGAGTGTGATATGATTGACAGCCAAAAAATCGCCGTACTCCTTGACTACATCTTTGATGTGGACAGCAAAACTCATAACATCTTCCCCTTCTTCCCTTATCAAAAAGGAGGGTGACAAGCCACCCTCCTCCACCTGTTCACTTTTACTGCGTTACGGCTTTGCGCCAGAGTCCCAGGAACGTATCTTTGTATTCAACGGCATGCTTCGTGTCAAATGGCACATAATTGATTTCCGAGACCGGCTTCAGATCCGAGGGAGCCGGGATATCTGTGCGCGTTGAACGGCGCTGATACTGGGCAAAGCGCTCGTGTACTTTCTTGCTCATGGCAAAATCGATGAACTTCTTCGCGTTGTCCATGTGTTTTGCACCCTTGATGATGCCAATGCCGCCCGTACTGATGGCAGTTCCCTCTGCCGGATAGACGATCTTCATATGCGAACCATTGACGATATACTTCATGACAGCCTCTTCAAACGTGGCAGTCAGTGCATATTCGCCATCCGAAAGGGATTTGATCTGAGCAGCCGAGCCACTGGCAATCTTGCCGTCAAGATTCTTCACGAGCTGATTGATGACGGCTGGATCTCCGCCCAGCTTATCCATCATGGTCAGCAGTACAGCATACGTCGAACTGGATTTTGCCGGATCAGCAATGGCGATTTTCCCTTTCCATTTCGGATCGAGCAAATCTTTCCAGCTGGTCGGCGCTTCTCCCGGATTGACCAGATCCGTATTGTAGGCGATGACATAAGGATCCATCGTGATGTTGTAGAACGAATTGTCTGCTACGACAAATTGCGGATTGATATTCGCTTTCTCAGGAGACTCATATGGTTCCAGGTACGGGGAAAGTGCCAGATAAGAGTCGCCCGAACCACCCCACATGACATCGCCGAGCGGATTGTCTTTCTCTGCTTTCACGCGTGCCATCAATTCGCCGGAACCACCGGAAACGAGCTGGACTTCGATGCCCGTCTCTTCCTGGAATTCCTTGACTATCGGAGCCGTCCAGTCATCCGTATTGCAGTTGTAGACCACCAGGACATTCCCGTCATCTTTGGCACTTGAACTGCTGGATGAATTGCTTTCGCCACCGCATCCTGCCAGGAGCATGCTGCCTGCCAGAGTCGCTGCGGTCAGGAACATGGTTATTTTACCGAACTTCATGTTTTCTCCTCCTTTGCCTCTTGATTCGTTACTTTAATTTTATGATTTTTGTCTATTCAAAACAATGCGTTAATTCTGGACTTTGGTAGGATAATCCTGCTCTAATACATTGACGAGCATAAATGTATTGATTATAATGAAGCAAGACACCTGAAAAAGAGACGAAAGGAAGAAGCAACATGATGTCATTTGCACAAAAAGTAAGGGCATTCAAAGCTCTGGGGGATGCCAACCGGCTGCATATCCTGCAGCTTCTGCAGCAGGGCGAACAATGTGCCTGCGTCCTGCTCGAGAATCTCAATCTGTCCCAGCCAACCCTCTCTCACCATATGAAGATCCTCTGTGATGCCGGACTGGTCCAGAGCCGCAAGGAAGGGAAATGGGTCTATTATGCCCTGCATGGCGATATCTTGAAGGAAGCGTCTGATTGGCTTGCACAGCTGCGTCAGCAGGTGCCTGCAACGATTCCTCCCACCAGCTGCCATTGCCGGGATTGACCCCCGATTTTGTCACCATTCAATTGATATATTTCAATCTATCTATTTACGAGGTGTTTTAGTTCTATGGATCTGCAAAATAATAGCCCCATCAATTTCTTTCAACGCTATCTGACCATCTGGGTACTGCTCTGCATGATTGCAGGCGTTGCCATCGGCCATTTCCTGCCGGCAGTCCCTGCCGCACTCGGGAAGATGGAGATCGATGGCATTTCCATCCCCATTGCCATCCTGATCTGGCTGATGATCTATCCCATGATGCTCAAGGTCGATTTTGAGAGTATCCGTGCCATCGGCCGGGCTCCCAAAGGCCTTTTCATCACCTGGATTGCCAACTGGCTCATTAAGCCATTTACGATGTATGCACTGGCTTACGTCTTCTTCTTCGTGCTGTTCCGCCCGCTTCTGCCCGCAGACCTTGCAACCTCTTATCTGGCAGGAGCAGTCCTTTTGGGAGCTGCGCCCTGCACAGCCATGGTCTTTGTCTGGAGTACACTGACGCGCGGCAATCCGGCTTATACGGTGGTCCAGGTCGCCACCAATGATTTGATCATCCTCGTGGCCTTTGTCCCGATTGTCAAATTCCTGCTGGGTGTCTCACATGTCAGTGTCCCGTATGACGTGCTTTTCCTGAGCATCTTCCTGTTCGTCGTCATCCCGCTTGCCGCAGGCATTGCCACACGGCTTTTCGTCGTGCGAAAAAAGGGTCTTGTTTATTTCGAGCAGGAATTCGTCCATGCTTTCGACGGCATCACGACGGCAGGGCTCTTGCTGACGCTCGTCATCATCTTCAGCTCCCAGGCGCAGATCATCCTCGAGAATCCACTGCACATCCTCTTGATTGCCATTCCCCTGATCCTGCAGACGTTCTTGATTTTCGGCCTCACATATGGTGCCTGCTATCTGCTGCGTCTGCCCTTTAACATCGCAGCACCAGCTGGCTTCATCGGCGCTTCGAATTTCTTTGAATTGGCTGTGGCTGTAGCCATTGCCCTGTTCGGTGTGACGAGCCCCGCTGCACTCGCGACAACCGTCGGCGTACTCACGGAGGTTCCCGTCATGCTGACGCTCGTGCGTCTGGCCAACCTTACCCAAGACCACTTTCCAAGGTCATGAGCAAGGCGCAGCAAACTTCTTCCAGCTCCATGATTTCCCTTATGATTTGGTAATGTAATATACAATATTTATTATACTGTTTAAAAGTCATATATTTCATCTATTGCAATAATTGGTTCAATTTGTATAATAGAAGTATATTCATCCGAATTTCATTTATTTTGGGGGAAGTGCCAATGAACTGAGATGAGCCTGCACTTTCCTCAGCATTGCTCTGCCGCTTCGCGGCGGGGAGGTGGGAGGCAGAATTATGGGAGAGTTTGCTGGTCTTGGAATCTATCTCGTCGTGGCGCTTTTCTTCCCCATGATGGCGCTCGTGCCGGCTTTTTTGTTGCAGCCGAAGCAGCCATCGCCCGAGAAATATATCCCGTATGAATGCGGCGTGGACTCCATCGGGAGTCCGTACGTCCGTTTTCGTGCGGGATATTTTTTGTACGCGCTGCTCTTCATCCTCTTTGATATCGAGACGGTTTTCCTTTATCCTTGGGCGGTCGCATTCCGCATGGTCGGCACGTTCGCCTTTATCGAGATGCTCGTCTTCGTACTCATCCTGATCCTTGGACTTGCCTATGCGTGGCGGAAAGGAGATCTTTCATGGAACTAAAAGACCGTGTACCGGAGTGTCTCCGGAACAATGTTGCCATCGTGAAGCTCGACGAGCTTTTCCGCTGGGCACATGCCAATTCAATCTGGCCGCTTTCGTCTGGTCTTGCCTGCTGCGCGATTGAGATGATGAGTACGGCGACGGCGCGCTTCGATCTCGCGCGCTTTGGCTACGAAGTCTTCCGTCCGTGCCCGCGCCAGGCGGATCTCCTCATCGTGGCGGGGACGCTGACATACAAGATGACGCCGCCGCTCATACGTCTGTACGAGGAGATGCCAGAGCCCAAGTATGTCATCGCGATGGGAAGCTGCGCAATCGCGGGCGGCCCGTTCGCGGATTCGTATTCGGTCGTCGAAGGTGTCGACCAGGTACTGCCCGTCGATGTCTACATCCCGGGTTGCCCGCCGCGCCCCGAGGCACTGATTGACGGCATGCTGAAACTGCGCGAGAAGATCCTGCATCCAGAACGCGCAATGACGGAGTGCGCCTGCCTGGCGCAGGAAGCGGAAAGGAAGTGAACGGCATGAAGCAGCGCTGTCTGTCAGAAGGGGAGCTGGCGCGCCTCAAAAAAACATTCCCCACGATTTCAATCAGTGATAGCACAAGCCCTGTGATTTATGCAAGCTGCGAGGAACTTGTCTCACTCACAGAGTTTTTGAAGACGAACGCAGATTTCGCCTTCACGCATCTTTCCTGCTTGACGGCCGTGGACCTGAAGGATGCGATTGAAGTCGTCTATTATCTCTTCTCAGAGCCGCTCGATGCCTGCACCGTCGTCAAAGTGCGGCTAGACCGGGAGAACCCCGAGGTGCCGAGCATCACGGGCGTGTTCCCGGGAGCGAATTTTGAGGAACGCGAAGTCTATGATCTCATGGGCGTGCGCTTCACGGGACATCCGGATCTACGGCGCATCCTGATGCCAGAAGACTTTGAAGGACATCCGCTGCGAAAGGATTTTGTCTACAAGAAGCCCGTGCCGCCGCAGGCAGTCCGAGCGGGCGCTCCGAGGGAGGTGGAAGCGTGAAGCGGACGGAAACGTATCTTCTCAACATGGGGCCGCAGCATCCATCGACACACGGCGTCCTCCAAGTGAAGCTCACGCTCGACGGAGAACGAATCCAAAGAGCCGAGCCTGTACTGGGCTACCTGCATCGCGGCATCGAGAAGCTCCTGGAGTCGCGCACGTACGTGCAGGGGCTTCCCTATACGGACCGGCTCGACTATATCTCGTCGATGAACAACAATTTTGGCTTCGCGCGTGCAGTCGAAGAACTGGCGAGACTAGAAGTGCCGCGCCGCGCGGAGTTCATCCGCGTGATCATGGCGGAACTCAACCGCATCAACAGCCATCTGATCGGCATCGGCACACTTGCAAACGATCTGGGCGCATCCACGGGCATGCTCTGCTGCTTCCGCGACCGCGAGTACATCCTCGACATCTTCAACGAGGTCTGCGGCGCGCGCCAGACGTTCCACTATATCCGTATCGGCGGCGTTTCAGGTGAGTTCACGGACAAGGCACGCGCGCTCACGGAGAGCTTTCTTGCACGCGTGCCGCGCTTCCTCGCAGAATACGACAAACTCTTGACAGGCAATGAAATCTTCAGGCGCCGCATCGTCGGCATCTCGCCGATGACGCCGGAAGAGGCACTCGCTCTCAACATGACGGGACCGAACCTCAGGGCGACGGGTGTTGCGCGCGATCTCAGGAAAATCGACGCCTACAGTGTGTACGGCGAGTTCGATTTCGATATCCCAGTCGGCACGCATGGCGATAACTGGGACCGGTACATCGTCAAGCTCAGGGAAATCAAGGAGAGCGCGCGCATCATCCGCCAGGCGCTCGACAAGATGCCGGAGGGCGCAATCATGGCCAAGGTGCCGCGCGTCTTGAAACCGCCTGCGGGCGAAGTATACAGCCGCACGGAAGGCACGCGCGGCGAACTCGGTTTCTATCTTGTCAGCGATGGCACCCCAAAGCCGTACCGCGTGCATATCCGCCGACCGTCGTTTGTCAATATGCAGGGGCTCGACCTCATGTGCCGCGGCATGCTGATTGGCGACTCGGTCAGCGCCTATTCTTCCATCGACCCAATCATGGGCGAAGTCGACTGCTGAGGTGGATACCATGGAAAAATCATTACTCTCGGGAATTGCCCGGTGGATTCACGGCGAGATCTCCACGCTGACAGGGAGTCCGCTCCTTTCTGATCTCGTACTCATCGTCATCGGCATCGCAGCACTCCTCGGCATCATCTCGCTGGCGGCCATCGTCTTCACGTATGCTGAACGGAAAGTCTGCGCCTTCATGCAGATGCGCTTAGGACCCAACCGCGTCGGCGGCCGCTTCGGGCTTCTCCAGCCCGTCGCCGATATGCTCAAGCTCATGAGCAAGGAGGACATCATGCCCGCCGGCGCCGACAAGGTCCTCTGGGCACTCTCCCCTGCGCTCCTCTTCGTGCCTGCGGCACTCGTTTACGCCTTTTTCCCCTTCGATGCGGGTGCGGTACTCGTCGATGTCAATGTCGGCGTGTTCCTGCTGTTGGCGATTTCCAGCCAGGCCGTCCTGCCGTTCCTGATGGGAGGCTACGCTTCAAACAACAAGTATTCAATGATCGGGGGCTTCCGCATCGTCTCACAGATGATCAGCTATGAGGCACCACTTCTCTTCTCGCTGCTCGGCATCCTGATGATCACGGGCTCGATGCGCCTTGAGGACATCGTCCTGGCGCAGCAGGGCGGACACTGGTTCCTTTTCCTGCAGCCGCTTGCCTTCATCATCTTCCTGATTTCCGCCATTGCAGAGACAAATCGCACACCGTTTGACCTCGTCGAGGGTGAATCGGAGATCATCGCCGGCCCCTTCACGGAGTACTCCGGCATGCGCTGGGCGCTCTTCTTCCTGGCGGAGTATGCCAATCTGCTGACGGCTGCGATCCTTGCGACGACATTCTTCCTCGGCGGGTACCTGGGTCCCTCATTCCTGCCAGGCTTCGTCTGGTTCACGCTCAAGAGTGTCGCGATGGTCTTTTTGATCATGTGGTTCCGCTGGACGTTCCCGCGTACCCGCGTCGACCAGATGCTTTCCTTCAGCTGGAAGGCACTCTTACCGCTTGCAATCTTGAATGTTTTTCTGACGGGCGCGATCATGTACGCGCTCGATCTCGTGTAAGGAGGCGACCACATTGTTTGGCAAAGGACTCTTGACGGGCATGGGTGTCACAATCAAACATTTCTTCGGCAAGAAGGAAACCTTCTGCTATCCCGAAGAGAAACTTCCCGTGGCCGAGGGCTTCCGCGGCGGCAACCTGACGATGGACTGGCGCGTCTGTATCGCCTGCCAGCTCTGCGCCATGGCGTGTCCCAACAAGGCACTGGAACTCAAAGTCGTCACGGACGCAAAGAAGAAGCGGCATATGGAGCATTACATCCATAAGACTGGCCGCTGCCTGTTCTGCAATCTGTGCGTCGAGGCCTGCCCGGTCCATACGCTGCAGTGGGACAAGAACTTCGCCTTCTCCTCGTGGAACAAGGCGGCAATGACGCATGACGCTGTTTCCGATGCGGATCGTACAGATCTCAAGGAGCTGCTCGCAAATATCGAGGCAAAGGCAAAGGCGGAAGCTGCCGAAAAGGCGAAGGCCGCAGCTGAAGCGCCTGCTGCACCAGCAAAGCAGCAAGCAGATGCGAAAGGAGGCGAGGCGTGATGCAGCTTCTCTTTTTCCTCTTTGCTTTCGTGACGGTCATCGGTGCGCTCGGCATGGTACTCTCACGCAACATCGTACACAGCGCCCTCTTCCTTGTCCTCTCCTTCATCGGGCTCGCGCTCATCTACTTCGCACTGCAGGCACCGTTTTTAGGCGCAGTGCAGCTAATGGTGTACAGCGGTGCGGTCGCCATCCTCATCATCATGGCGATCATGATGATGGGCCGCGCAGATATGTCCATTTCCGCGCCCGTCCAGAGCTTGAGCAAACGCTTTGTCGGCGCAGGGATGGCAGCCCTCATCTTCGTCCTCCTCGGCCTTGCCACCACCCTCACGCCGCTGCCGATAAGCTCTGCCGCAGGCTCTGCGACGGAGGCTCAAGATCTTGCCGTATTGCTCCTGAGCAATTTCGCGCTGCCCTTTGAACTCGCGGCCGTTATTTTGCTCGCCGCGATGATTGGAGCCCTGATGCTCGCGAGAGGAGGTAATGCTTCATGAGTATGTTGACCACCCCCATCGGGATGAGCGAAGTGCTGACACTGTCCGCTTTCCTCTTTGCCATCGGGCTCTACGGGCTTTTCACACGGCGCGGTATCATCGCGATTCTCATGTGCATCGAACTCATGCTCAACGCGGTGAATCTGAATCTCATCGCTTTCGACCGGCTCTATGTCCACGACGGTACAGGGCAGGTCATGGCAATCTTCTCCATCGCTGTCGCAGCGGCGGAGATCGCGGTCGGGCTCGCGCTGACGATCAACCTCTTCCGCCTGCGCTTCACGACGAACGCGGACGAGGCCGACAACCTGCACGAACCAAATGCATTTCGAAATTAAGGAGGGGAAATCTTCATGTTTATCTTTGCGCTCACGCACGCCTATCTGATTCCTCTCTTTCCCGCGCTGGCATTCCTGCTCATCGGACCGTTCACGCGCAACGACAAGAAACTCTCGGCCACAATCGCGATCTTCATGATGTCGCTGTCGCTCATCTTCTCTGTCTGCGTTGCCATAGCGACGCAGCTGTACGAGATCACGATGAACCATCCCTTCGTCATACAGGTGATCTGGGCTCATGTCGCTGACCTGCCGCTGACGATGGGCGTCTTCGTCGACCCGCTGACGGCCATGATGCTGATTGTCGTCACGCTCGTCTCGCTGCTCGTCTACATCTATTCGGCCAGCTACATGGCGGATGATCCCGGCATGGGACGTTTCTTTGCTTTCATCTCACTTTTTTCCGCAACGATGCTCGGGCTCGTCGGCGCCGTGAGTTTCCTGCAGCTCTACGTCTTCTGGGAGGGTGTCGGTCTCTGCTCGTACCTCTTGATTGGCTTCTATTATGAGAAGGTCAAGGCGCGCGAAGCTGCAAAAAAGGCGTTCATCACGACGCGCATCGGCGATTTCGGGATGCTCGTCGGCATCATCATCCTCGCCGTCACGTTCGGCACGACAGACTTCCTGGAACTGCGCGCAATCGTGCCGTCCTATGTGATGGCAGCTGGCACGACGATGATTACCGTCATCGGACTCCTGCTCTTCATGGGCGCGATCGGCAAATCCGGCCAGTTCCCGCTCCATGTCTGGCTGCTCGACGCGATGGAGGGACCAACGCCGACGTCCGCGCTTATCCATGCTGCGACAATGGTCGCGGCAGGCGTCTTCCTCGTCGCCCGCGCCTACTTCATCTTCAGCGAGTCACAAATTGCGATGGACTTCATCACGGGCATCGGCACTTTCACGGCAATCTTCGCTGCCTGCATCGCCGTGACGCAGACGAAGTTCAAGAGCGTCCTCGCATACTCGACCATCAGCCAGCTCGGCTTCATGATGGCGGCCGTCGGGCTCGGCGCATTCTCGGCGAGCATGTTCCACCTCGTGACACACGCCTTCTTCAAGGCGATGCTCTTCCTCTGCGCGGGTGCCATCATGCACGCACTCCACGAAGAGACGAACATCTTCCGCATGGGCGGCCTGTACAAGAAGATGCCGCTGACGTTCGTCTGCATGGTCGTCGGCGTACTCGCAATCTCGGGCATTCCACCATTCTCGGGCTTCTTCTCGAAGGACGAGATCCTTGCAGCGGCGATGCACGCGGGAGGCCCGGTCTACGCCATCCTGCTCGCAGCTTCCTTCCTCACGGCGTTCTACATGATGCGCCTCCTGATCATCGCCTTCCTCGGGGAGAACCACAGCAAATACGAGGCACACGAGGTCGATGCCTTCATGCGCTGGCCGATGCTCCTGCTCGCCGTGCTGACACTCATCACCGGCCTTGCGGGCTATTATGGCGGCTTTTCGCTATGGGTCAACGACGGCACGCCGGTGCATATGACGCTCGAACCTGCTGTCGCCGCCGCGGGTACGGCCATCTCGCTCGCTGGCTTCATATCGGCCTACATCGTCTATGGCGTCGCGCATATCAGCCGCAAGGTCGCGCTGCGCCGTTACGGTTTCCTTTACAGCCTCGTCTACCACAAGTTCTACATCGATGAGCTTTACGACTTCTTCCGCCGCCGCTTCGTCTACACACTTGCCTATGCGCTCAACTGGGTCGACATCCACATCTTCGGCGGCATCATGAACGGGCTTGGTGCCTACGCACTCGGGACGAGTGCGCTGCTCGCCGCGCCCGCCAACGGGCAGGTGCAGCGGTATCTGCTCTTCTTCTACGCGGGCGTCGCCATCCTTCTTGTCGTGGCGCTCTATTGGACGGTCCGTATCCTTTCGTATGCAGGAGGTGTTCCCGGGTAATGTCGTTTCCGATCCTTTCCATAATTCTCCTCACGCCGCTCGCGGCAGCAGGCATCATCGCAGTGCTGCCGAAGCGCTTCCATGACACGATGCGCCAGCTTGCAGCACTCGCCATGATCATCACACTGCTCCTCACGCTCTTCCTCTATGTCGACTACGACATGGCCGCAGGCGGGATGCAGTACACGGAATACGTGCCATGGGTCACCGATCTCGGCATCGCTTATTCACTCGGCATCGACGGCATTTCGCTGCCGTTACTCCTGCTGTCATCTGCCGTGGGGATTGCTGCAGTCTTCTCTTCGTGGCGCATCGAGCATCGGACGAAGGAATATTTCGTCCTGCTGCTCATCCTCATCGCAGGCGTGTCGGGCGCGTTTCTCGCGCGCGATCTCTTCCTCTTCCTGCTCCTTTGCGAAATGGTTGTCGTACCGGCCTACATCATGGTGCTGATCTGGGGATCCTCCGAGCGAATCCCGAAATCCGAGGCGGCGATGAAGATGACGATTTTCCTGCTCGTCGGCTCCGCATTCATGCTCGTCGGTGTCATCCTGCTGTACGTCTACGCTTTCCCTGCAGGGATGCGCACCTTCGACCTCACAGCGCTCTCCATGGCGTCTGTCTCAGGCAGCATCCCATACGGCGTACAGGTCATCGCGTTCTTGCTGCTGCTCGTGGGCTTCGGCTCACATCTTTCCATGTTCCCCTTCCATATCTGGTCGCCAGACGGCTATTCCGCCGCTCCGACGGCTGTCTCGATGGTCAATGCCGGCGTCCTCAAGAAAATCGGCGGCTACGCGCTCATCCGCATTGGCTTTTTCATCCTGCCGTTCGGCGCGAAGTTCTGGGCGCCGGTTATCGCCATCCTCGCGACAATCAATGTCGTCTACGCCTCCTATGTCGCGCTCGCGCAAAAGGACATCAAGTACATGATTTCCTACTCGTCGGTGTCGCACATGGGCTACGTCCTCCTCGGCCTCGCCGCTCTGGACGTCGTCAGCGTCACAGGTGCCATCGCCTACATGGTCGCCCACGGCATCATGATTGCGCTCTTCTTCTCACAGGTCGGCTACGTCTACGACATGACGGATGCTCGCTCGACAGATGACCTCTGGGGACTCGCGCACTATATGCCGCATATAACGACAGGCTTCATGCTCGCAGGGCTCTGCGCCCTAGGACTGCCAGGTCTCATTGGCTTCATCCCGGAGTTTACGATCTTCGTCGGTGCCTTTCGCGAATTCCCCGCGCTCACGGTCATCTCTGTCTTCGGCATCATCTTCACGGCGTTCTACGTTTTGCGGATGTTGGCGAAAGTGCTGTTCGGCCGACGCATCGCCGCTTTCGAAGGCATTCCGGACGAACGCCATACGGACGTCGTCCCGCTGGTGGTCCTCGGTGTTTTCCTCATCGGGTTTGGTATCTTCCCCAGCCTGCTGATGGATATGGTAAGCAGCGGCGTCGAGCCGCTCCGCCCGCTCTTCGACCTTGTCCGTGATGCGCCGATGATTTCCCTTTTGCAAGGGGTACCGATTTGGGGAGGTTTTCCGAAATGATGACAGCCATGCATTTTTCCACAATCTCCATTGAGATTTCCATCGCGATCCTCCTCCTCTTCATCCTGCTCCTAGACCTTTCAAGGAAGCGTAAGGCGGGGCAGATGATGCCGGCATACGTGACAGCACTCGGTCTTCTAGGAATCCTCACGCTTGCCATCTCGCGCTATGCGACGGACGGCACCGTCCACTTCTTCTTCCAGGGCAGCTACGCCGTCGACGCCTACAGTCTCTTCTTCAAGATTCTCTTCCTCCTCGGCACGCTCTTCACGGTACTCTACGGGGCACGCTACGTTGCACACAAGGTGACACATACAGGAGAATTTTACGCACTCCTCCTCTCGGCACTGCTCGGTATGTGCGTCCTCGCATCGGCCAACGACCTCGTCACGGTCTTCGTCGGACTCGAACTCATGACGATCTCCTTCTACGTACTCGCAGCCATCCGGACGGACAATGCGCTTTCGACTGAGGCAGGCGTGAAATACCTCATCTACGGCTCGGGCGCGACAGGCGCGCTCCTCTACGGCATCAGCCTTATCTACGGCATGACGGGAAGCCTCACCTTCGCTGCCATTGCGAAGAGCCCGGGAATCTTCCTCGGACTCGGCATCGCTGGCATGGTACTCATGCTGGCCGGCTTCTTCTTCAAGCTTTCCATTATCCCGTTCCACCTCTGGGCACCCGACGTCTACGAAGGCGCGCCTGCCCCCGTCACCGCATTGCTTGCCATGTGTTCAAAAGCAGCGGGCATCGCCGTCATGCTGCGCGTGATTTTCACGGCACTGCCACAGGCTGCGCCGATGTGGACTGATATTCTCGCGATATTTGCCTGCGTCTCGATGATCGGTGGCAATCTCATGGCATTCTGCCAGTCAAACATCAAGCGCATGCTCGCCTATTCCTCTATCGCGCAGGCAGGCTACATGATGTGCGCGATGGCGGCGGCAAATGCTGACGGGCTCAAGAGTGTCCTCTTCTACGCGGCCGTCTATCTTTTCGCGAACATCGCGGCATTCGTCACGGTATCGTACCTCGAAGACCAGCGTGGCACCGACCTGCAGGATGTGCGCGGACTCGCGCACTACTCGCTGCTGCCCGCGGGCTTCCTGATGATCGCACTCCTCACGATGGCGGGCATCCCGCCGACCGCTGGCTTCATCGGGAAGTTCTACCTCTTCACCGCTGCCGTTGATGCCGGCCTCTTCTGGCTCGCGGCCGTCGGCTTCGTCGTCTCGATGATGAGTGTCTACTACTACCTCATTGTCATCCGCGAGATGTTCCGCGACCTCGCGCCCGGGGAAAGCGCAGACGAGACAGCGCTGCGTTTGCCCCCGGCCGCAGTCCTCACGGGCCTTGCGGCCGTCCTCTTCGTCATCGCCATCGGCATCTGGGCAGAGCCGCTTTCCATCTTCACCAACCTGACAATCCTGCAAACCCTCTGACTGGCAGATCCCAATCCTTCACCGGTCAGGAATATAGAAATATGCGCTGCCAGGCGCATAAAAAAGAGCGGGAGCCGCAAAATCTGCGGCTCCCGCTCTTTTTATCGTTAGAGAGAGTTATGAGGGAAAGCTAAAGTAATGGTACCGGCTGCCATCAGCCATTGATGGCAATGGTATGGCCTGCTGCGGACTGTTCCGTCAGCTTCGGCATGTGGACGGAGAGGACGCCATCCTTATAGTCAGCCTGGCATTTCGTCTCATCGATATTATCGATGTAGAACGAGCGGCTCATGGAACTCGTGCGGCGCTCACGGCGTACGTAATTGCCTTTCTCGTCTTTCTCATCGGCATGCTCATCCTGCTTCGTGGCAATGGTGAGATAATTGTCTTTATAACTCAAGGAGATATTCTCTTTCTTGAGTCCCGGCAGCTCTGCCATGAGATCATAGCTGTCGCCGTTATCCTTGACATCGACCTTGAAGTCCGGCGTCTTGAAGTTCGTCAGGAACGGCTCATCAAAAACGTCAAACAGACGGTCAAAATCATTTTCTTCTTTTGCGAGATCTTTACCGGATACAAATGGAACCAAACCAAACATAATCAAAATCCCCTTTCTGCAAGCTTGCCTGAGCGGCACACCCGAAGCGGTGCTCGCTGCCCGGGAACTTTCGAAAAACAAATTCATGCGGAGTTCCGGGTTCCTTTCGGTTCCCTTCCCTCTGTACAATTCTTATTATAGCGCAAATGGTCAAAATGTCAATAGGTCAAAACAGCAATTCATCAAAAAAGTGCTGTCCCGCCGCAAACAAATGAGGCGAAACAGCACATCTTGCTAGTTATGCGATTATCATGCGTTTGCTGCCATCCAGGAAATCAGCAGGACTCCATCTGCCGGTTGCAGAACGTAACGATCTTCAACCCCAGTTCCTCTGTCAGTTCCCTTGCTGCGGCAAAATGACAAGCAACGGCCTCAGCCGTATGCGCATCGGAACCCAGGGTCACATAGCGTCCCCCCAGCTCCCGGTAACGCTGATAGACAGGCACGAGTTCCTTGAGCGCCCGGCGGCTGTCCAGGCGGCGTGTGTTGAGTTCCAGGACTGTATCCGTCTCCAGGGCCGCCTGCAGTACGGCATCGATGTCCTCACGGAAATCACCATATGCGATCTCTGGATCGGCATAGGGCGCATAACGCGCAATATAGTCGATATGAGCGAGTACATCGACAAAGTCATGACGGCGGAGATTTGCGGCCATCTGCTCGTAATAGCGATGATATACTTCGTTCTTCTGCTTGCCTGCATAAAAATCCGGATAGTAAATATCTTCGCCATCGAGAAGGTGGATGGCACCGATGACGAGGTCAAACGGCACCTCTCTCACAAAGGCGGCACTGCGTTCTCTCGTCTGTTCCCACATGCCGATCTCCACGCCGAGACGGATGTTCTCGCCGCGCAGAGGCTCATATGTCCGCCAGTATGCCTGAGGATCAAAGGTAAAATCGAGATCTCCCGGATAGTCGAGGTCGAGATGTTCCGTAAATACAATGCCTGTACCACGTTCCCGAGCCTTTTGCATAGCATCCTCGGCCCGCATCTCAGAATCAGCCGAGAAGACCGTGTGGCTGTGACTGTCAAAGATCATGGCTCACCTCAGCCTTTCTGTCCCGCTTCATATGCAGCCTGCAGGGCCTTTGCCAGCTGATCGGGACAGGATGTCGGCCGCGCGCCGCAAGTATTCCCCTGAAAACGGCCGATGACAAAATCGATATCCAGGCCTTCGACGAGTTTTGAGATGCCCTTGAGATTGCCGTTGCAGCCACCCTCAAAGGCGACATGCTTGATGGTCTTGCCCTCGAGTTCCACCTGGATGTTGCGTGAGCATGTACCCTTCGTCTGATACGTATAGATCATATGGATTTCTGCCTTTCTTCCCAGCAGGGAGTATGCATCAAAGAATCAGTCTGCTTGTTCGTCATTGGCTATCACTGGGACGCGTGCCAGGATATAGGCCATGCAGATTCCCAAGCAGATGAGCCCCGTCAAGAGACCCAGCCAGCCGTTTGCCGTAAAGCCGTCCACGAGATACCCGAGGAAGCTGCAGGAAGCCACAACCGCAACATAAGGGATCTGCGTACTGACATGGTCGATGTGGTGGCACTGTGCACCTGCCGAAGCCAGGATGGTCGTATCAGAGATTGGCGAAGCATGGTCGCCGCCGACAGCTCCCGAAAGGATGGCTGCAACACAGACTACAAGCATATTGGGGTCATTCGTCCCCAGTACAGCAATGGCAATCGGGATGAGAATGCCGAACGTGCCCCACGAAGTACCCGTGGCAAAAGCCAGGCCAACGGCCACCAGGAAGAAGATAGGCGGCAGGAAAAGGAGGATCGAGGCATGAGCGCTGACAATAGCGCCAACGAAACCGCCAAGATCGAGATATTCCTTGCTGCAGATACCAGAGAGCGTCCAAGCCAGGCAGAGGATGAAGATGGCTGGCGTCATGGCCTTGAAGCCCCAGCCGAAGCTGTCACAGAAGGCATTGAAGCTGATGATGCGGCGCGGCAGATACAAGAAGCCCGTAAACACAAAAGCGATGAACGAACCAAGTACGAGCGATTTCGAGGAATCGCAGTTAGCGAAAGCCTCCGCAACGCTCTTGCCCTCATAGATGCCACCCGTGTAAAGCATGCCGAAGATGCAGGCGGCAATGAGGACAAGCAGCGGCAGGATGAGATCGATCATCTTGCCATGCCCCTGGTCTTCGCGCTTGATCTGGGATTCATCGGTATCCTGATACTCTTTCGGGATCTCGAAATGCTCCTTGTTGGCAAGGATGCTTTTGCCCATAGCCGCGAAATCGCGCCCCGTCCAGATGATGAACACCATAAAGATCATCGTGAGCCATGCGTAAAGGTTGAACGGGATGGTATGCAGGAAAAGGGCAAAACCATCGATGGTCGTATCCTCCGGCAGAGAAGAACCGACGGCAGCCGCCCAGCTCGAGACCGGCGCGATGATGCAGATCGGTGCTGCCGTCGCATCGATGATATACGCAAGCTTAGTGCGCGCAATCTTGAACTTGTCCGTGACTGGACGCATGACCGTACCGACCGTCAGGCAGTTGAAATAGTCATCAATGAAGATGACGACGCCGAGCAGAGCGGTCAAGAGGAGTGCGCTGCGCGGCCCCTTGATGGTCTTGACGGCCCAGTCGCCATAGGCCTTCGTCGCGCCGGAACGCGTGATGGCGGCCACGAGGATACCGAGGATGACGAGGAAAACAAGGATGTTGACGTTGCTGCCGACTTTATCGGCCATGACCTCAAACATCGTGAGGATGGCGGTAAGGATATTGCCGCCCGTGAAGAGCAATGCTCCCGAAAAAATACCGATGATCAGCGACATATAGACTTCTTTGGTCCACAATGCCAAGACAATCGTGATGACTGGCGGGAGAATCGACCAGGCTGTTGCTGCCATTATCATACCTACTTTCTTTGCATATCATTAGTGTTACAAAAATATTCTATAACAAAACCGTCATACCAGCAAATATTTTATGCATTTTTCTGTGCAGCAAAGGCATCGGCCAGCTGCCCGAATTCGGTAAGCGTCAGGGTCTCACCGCGACGAACCGGGTCAATGCCGGCTGCTTCCAGGGCATCGCGTACCTGTTCCTTCGGGAACCCGGCACCGCGCAGGGCATTGGCCAGCGTCTTGCGTCGCTGACCAAAAGCAGCCTTGACGACACGGAAGAAAAGCTTTTCATCTTGGACGGCTACCGCCGGCTGCTGACGGACACGGCACGAAACGACCACGCTCATGACTTCCGGTGCCGGGATGAAGGAGCGCGGCGGTACATCGAGTACGATCTCGGGTTCCGTATAATACTGGACCGCAACAGAAAGCGCACCGTAAATGCGCGAACCGGGTTTTGCCGTCATGCGCTCTGCCACTTCTTTCTGGACCATCGTGACCATATGCGTGATGGGCAAATGACGTTCCAGGAGCGTCATGAGGATGGGCGTCGTGATGTAGTAAGGCAGGTTGGCCGCTACCTTGAAAGACCCCTCCCCCATGATCTCAGGGATATTGACTTTGAGGATATCCCCCGGCACAATGGTGACGTTGTCATACGCCTTGAGCGTTTCCTTGAGGACCGTCGGCAATTTCTTGTCGAGTTCTACTGCCGTGACCGCTGCACCTGCTTCAGCCAGTCCCTGAGTCAGCGTACCGATGCCAGGACCGATCTCAAGGACCCGGTCGCCCGGCTTGATTTCCGCAGCATCGACAATCCCCTGCACAATGCGGGCATCGATGAGGAAGTTCTGACCGAGTTTCTTGCTCATGCGCAAGCCAAAGGCCTTGAGGATATGCGTTGTCACTTCACGGCTGGCAATCTTGGGCTGCAATACTTTTTCGTCTTCTGTGTTCATCCTTTTTCCTCCTGCGTCCCTGCATATCCTTCTTCCTGCGCCATCTCGGCCAAGGCGTTTTCGAACTCCTCACGGCTCACGCCATAATGGTTGAGGCGCGTCAGGAACGTCTTGGCATTGGCAAAGCCAAGACCGAGCTTTTCGCCGAGGCGTGCCCGGCGCGAAGAAGCATCCGGTGCGCCGGAAAGCCCATGGACGATGAGATCCGCGCCTGAAAAAATCTTTTTCGGCTCCCAGTCAAGCGTGCGGACCTTGGCCAGTGCCTTGCGGATGGCCTCCGGCTTGGCCTGCTCGATGCCGATATCGTCGTGATCTGTCGCTTCCTCGACCGGTACAAATGCATGCTTCGCCTCAGGGAAACGCTTTGCGAGGAATTTGCGGATGCGCTCCCCTGCAGAGTCGGGATCTGTCATGATGATGATACCGCGTTTTTTGTATGCCTGTTCGATGTTCTTCAAAGCCTGCCGTTTCAGATTGAATCCTTCCGTGATGATGCAGTCGGCTTCGACTGCTTTATCGATGGCTACGACATCCATTTTGCCCTCTACCACCAAAACTTCTTTAATCATATCGTTCCTTTCTATTTTGTTCGCTTATGGTTCCTGCGATGTGAGCAGGGACTGAACAGCCGCATAGACCTCCTGATGGATTGCTGCAATGTCCCGCGGCTCTCCCTGTTCGCTGCATGCCACTCTGGTCCAGCCATATGCTGCCGCCAATCGGACATAGGCTTCGTGACAGCGATGCAGATAGGCCGTATCGCGTTCGTGGATATCCTTCCTGACCTGTGACTGCTGTGCGCGAGCCGCAATCAGCCTATCTGCCACAGCAGGATCCATATCGAGAAAAATGACTTTATCCGGTACGGGCAGGCCGAGTTTGCCGAATTCAAAATCCCAGAGCCAGGCCAGGAAAAGCTGGCGCTCATGCGCATCCTGCAATTTGACCGCCTGATGTACCATATTCGATGTCGTGTAGCGATCCGCCAGAATGATATCCCCCGCATCGTAAAACGATTTCCACTTCATGCGGAAAGAAGCATAGCGATCCACGGCAAAGAAGGTCGACGCGGCATAAGCGTTGACATCTTCGGCATGGCCGCCAAAATCACCGCGCAAATACATGCGCACCGGCAGGGACGCATCGGAGGCGTAATCGGGAAATTCCACGCGATGGACACGATGGCCATCGCGCAACAAATGCTCGTAAAGCGCCTTGGTCTGCGTAGCCTTGCCGGAACCATCTCCCGCTTCGATGATGATGAGTTTTCCCTTTTTCATATCAATATCCCTTTTCATCGTCCGTTTCATTCTCTCCATCGGTCACCAGGACCTGCAGATCCTGTAAAGAGGAATCCTGCGGTCCCACGACCTTGAGCCCCAGCTGCTGCATCCGTTTGATGTAATGCAGGCTCTCAGCATCGATACAATCGCCGGGGCAAAGGATGGGGATGCCCGGCGGATAGAACATGACCTGTTCGGCTGCCACACGCCCTGCCGCGGCGGCAAAGGGCACCTGTTCCTTGCGGGCAAAGAAAGCTAGGCGAGGCGGGCAGCCTCTTGCCGGCAATGGCGGCAGCGCAGGGATATCCAGCTGCGGCGCCCGCTCCTTGCGCGCATGCATAGCAGCCAGGTCCTGCAGGGCCTTGAGCAGATACGCAGTCTCCCGTTCGGTATCGGCATAGGAAATGATAAAGAGAACATTGCGCGCGTCTGAAAGCTCACACTGGATCTTATAGGTATGGCGCAGGATGGCTTCAGCTTCCACTCCCGTCAGTCCCAGGCCCGTGACCGTCACGGTCACCTTCGTTTCATCCAGCCCTGTTGCTCCGGGACGCTGCATATCATCCGGGCCAAAGGCCCACAGTCCATCGATGGCGTTGATTGCTTTGCGCAGCTGCCGCGCCAGGCGGACGGCACGCCCGACGAGTCTTGCCCCTGCTTCTGCCATCTGCAGCCGTGCGATATCGAGCGAAGCGAGCAGCAGCTGATTTGGGCTCGTGGACTGCAGGAGGCTTGCCGCTTCACGCAATCGTTCCTGGTGAACGCGCGGCCCTTTTGCCAGCAGCATCGACGCCTGCGTCATCGCTCCCAGCAGCTTATGGGTACTCTGTGCCACGATATCGGCCCCGCAGGAAAGTGCCTGTGGCGGCAGTTCTTCACTGAAACGCAGATGCGGGCCATGCGCTTCATCGACAAGCAGCAGCATGCCATGAGCATGGACCAGCTCGGCAAGCTCCCGCAAATCAAAAGTCACGCCATAATATGTCGGATAGACGAGTACCAGCGCCCGTGCTTCCGGATGTGCCGTGATGGCCCGCTCGACGGCTGCAGCCGTCACGCCCATGGCGATACCGAGCCGTTCATCGATTTCCGGCTGAACGAATACAGGCCGCGCTCCCGCCAGGATCAGGCCGCCGATGACCGAACGATGCGCATTGCGCGGGACAAGGACGGTATCGCCGGGACAAAGACTCCCCATCAGCATGGCATGGATAGCCCCCGTCGTACCGTTGATCATGAAATACGCCTGATCTGCGCCGTAGAGTCCTGCTGCAAGTTCCTGGGCTTCACGGATGCACATGGTCGGCTCATGCAGATCATCGAGTTCTTCCATCAATGAGACTTCTTCCCGGAGGCCTTCTGCCGTCACCAGCTCCCGCAGGAGCGGATGCGCGCCAAGTCCCTGCTTGTGCCCGGGCGTATGGAAAGCCATGGCCCCATCTTCGGCATAGGCACGCATCGCTTCTGCAATTGGTGCATGGTATCTTCGTTCTCCTTTGCTTCGCTCCTGCCTTGGCACTCTATCTGCCATCTCCCTTCTTTTTCCACATGCTGGCCCCAGTTATCCACTGAGCCTGTTGAAAATGTGCATAAAAATGTGGATAACTGCGCCGCAAACAGCAAAGTTATCCACAGATCGTACCATTATTTTTTCTGCTGCCGCTTTGTCAAGCGATGAAGCACGAAAAGGACTATCACGGCACCAACCAGGATATAACCATCCTTTGCACGCAGCAGCGACTCCGTGCCTTCCGTCTCCAGCTTGACATAAAATGCTGCCAGCACGAGCAAAACAACCAGGACATTCAAGATTGCCCTGACATGCCGTTTCCCAAACAAAGAACTCGCCCCCCTGGCCAATCACGGTAAGACACTGGCTTATTTCTTCCCTTTGCGTTCTTTCGCGCGTTCTTTGGCCGCCTTTTCTTTTGCCTTGACTTTATCGTCGATCTTCTTCTGCTGCTGATACTTCGCATAATCAACGCCCATGCTGGCCAGCTTGTGCTTGACACTCATGACCGGGTGGCGCAGGAACATGCGCTTCTGCGTGCTGTTCATGATCTTGAGGAATTCCTGGGTCTGCTTAGCCCCAAAGCAAGGACGGTCGCAGCGGTCACAAATGGGTTTCGTGATGCCATACGGGCAGCGATTCATTTTCGTCATGACCGTCGCCAAAAGTGCCGTACACTTCGGGCAGAGTTTATCACCGGACGTGCCATGATGGCTGTGGCAATAAATGCCAAACGTCTTGCGGATATTGGCTTTCTCCTTCGGGATGTTATTCTTGATCTCTACCGGTTTTTTCTTCGGCAGGAAACGTGAAAAAATGCTCATTGTCAATCACCCTTCACTGTGGTCTAAAGATAAATACTATTCTATTGTAAAGTCAATGAAGCAGAAAAGCAAGCCATCTTTCCACCCGTCTTAGCGGAGCAGTTCCAGCAGCTGTTTGCCGATGAGGACTGTTGTCATGATGATGAAAAGCGGACGTACGTAACCGGCTCCCTTGGAGAGGGCTACATGCGCACCGCACCAGGCTCCAACAATCATCGCCAGCCCCATCGGGATGGCGTGTGCCATGTCCACAAGGCCGAAATAGCTGAACAGCACAGCCGCCGCGATATTGCTGGCAAAATTCAGAGCCCGGGCATTGGCTGCCGCACCGAGGAAGTCAAAACCGACCATCAAGAAGGCAAACAGCAGGAAAGACCCCGTACCCGGGCCAAAGAATCCATCGTAGAAACCGAAGGCAAAGGCAACCAGGCCGGAGAGCATGAGCAGGCGCATGCTCATGCCGCTGTATGTCGAGTCTGTCCCCCAGTTCTTCCTGCGTACACTATAGATGAGTACGAGTATCAGCATGATCACGACAAGCGGACGCAGGAATTCCGAAGGGATCTGGCGTACCGTCAGGACACCGATTGCCGAGCCGAGCAGAGAGATGGGAAAAAGGCGGCGGATCAGCCAGCCATCCACCTTGCCGGAGCGCACAAAGGTAACGAAACTGGTGAAGGCGCCCATAACAGCTGCGACCTTGTTGGTGCCAAGTACCGTAAGCGGCGGCAACCCCGTCCACATCAATGCGGGGATGGAGATCAGTCCGCCGCCGCCGACCACAGAGTCGATAAACGCCGCCATGAAACCAGAAAATACGAGGAACCCCAGGGTATTGACATCCAATAACTCCATACATAACGTCCTTTCCATGCACGCAAACACACAAAAAACTGCCACGCAAAGCATCCGCTTTGCGCAGCAGTCTTTCCTGACCGGATCAGTCTTCGAATTCTGTTTTGGTGGCACGCAGACGCGCGATGGCGCGCTGCAGGGCAAGTTCCGCCCGCTCCACATCGATATCCTTGGCCTCCGGCGTACGCTGATGGAACGCCTCAATGCGGGCCTTGGCGCGAGCCATGGCCTCCTTGGCACGGTTGATATCAATATCGATTGGCTGCTCAGCAGCCGTGGCGAGTACCGTGATTTTTTCCGGCGTGACTTCCATGAAGCCGCCGGCCACTGCGATAAGCTGCTCATCGCGGTCTGCCCCCAGGCGCACGCGCATGGCATGCGGCACCAGCCCCGTCACCAGTGGAGCATGATGCGGCAGGATGCCGAGTTCGCCGCCTGTCGAACGAACGATCAGCATGCTGATATCGTTCGTGTAAACCACCTTATCCGGAGAGACAATCTCTAGCTTGATAGTCGCCATCGATTATTCCTCCTCTTTGAGCTTCCGTGCTTTCTCCACTGCCTCGTCGATTGTGCCGACCATGTAGAACGCATTCTCCGGCAGGTCATCATACTTGCCTTCGAGAATCTCCTTGAAGCCGCGTACCGTCTCCTTGAGCGGCACGTATTTGCCCGGCGAACCCGTGAATACCTCTGCAACGAAGAACGGCTGCGAGAGGAAACGCTGGATCTTGCGGGCACGCGATACCGTCAGTTTATCCTCATCGGAAAGTTCTTCCATACCGAGGATGGCGATGATATCCTGGAGTTCTTTGTACTTCTGGAGTACAGCCTGGACACCGCGGGCAACTTTATAATGCTCCTCGCCGAGGACCTCTGCATTGAGGATACGGCTCGTGGAATCGAGCGGATCGACGGCCGGATAAATGCCGAGTTCCGCGATCTGACGCGAAAGAACGGTCGTGGCATCGAGGTGCGTGAACGTACCAGCCGGTGCCGGGTCCGTAAGGTCATCGGCCGGGACATATACGGCCTGTACCGACGTGATAGAACCATTCTTCGTCGACGTGATGCGCTCCTGCAGGGCACCGATATCCGTGGACAGCGTCGGCTGATAACCAACGGCCGACGGCATGCGGCCGAGCAGTGCCGAAACCTCAGAACCTGCCTGGATGAAACGGAAGATGTTATCGATGAAGAGCAGCACGTCCTGATGCTGGACATCACGGAAGTATTCTGCCATCGTGAGGCCCGTCAGAGCAACACGCATACGGGCTCCAGGCGGCTCGTTCATCTGGCCGTAAACAAGAGCCGTCTTGTCGATGACGCCCGATTCCGTCATCTCACCCCAAAGGTCATTGCCTTCACGGGTACGCTCACCGACACCGGCGAATACAGAGTAACCGCCGTGTTCCGTTGCGATATTGTGGATGAGTTCCATGATAAGGACCGTCTTGCCGACGCCTGCGCCACCGAAGAGGCCCGTCTTGCCACCCTTGGAATACGGCGCAATGAGGTCAACGACCTTGATGCCCGTCTCAAGGATCTGTGCGCTCGTCTCCTGCTCATCGAATTTTGGAGCCGGACGATGGATCGGCCAGGATTCCTTGTTGCCGACCGGAGCCGGGTTGTGGTCAACCGTCTGGCCGAGAACATTGAATACACGACCCAGGCATTCCGTGCCGACCGGGACCATAATCGGATGTCCCGTGTCAACCGCTTCCATGCCGCGCGTCAAACCATCCGTCGAACTCATGGCGATGCAGCGCGTCACGCTGTCGCCGAGATGCTGCATGACTTCGACCACGAGGTCAATCTTTACGCTCGTCTCGCCCTTGATGGTGACGGCGTTGAGAATTGCCGGCAGTTCTCCTGCCGGGAACTCGATATCTACGACAGGTCCGATGACCTGTACGACTTTACCTTTTGCCAATGGTAAACCTCCTTATATGCCCTTATTTGAGGGCTTCGGCGCCGCCGACAATCTCCGTGATCTCGCGGGTGATGCCAGCCTGACGTACCTTGTTGTAGTGCAGGTTCAGCTTGTCCATGAGGTCTTCTGCATTGTCCGTCGCGTTGCTCATCGCGTTCATGCGCGACGAGAGTTCGCTGGCTGCCGACTGCAAAAGTGCTGCGTAGATGACCGTGAAGAGATACTGCGGCAGCATGAAACCAAGTACGGTAGCCGCATCCGGCTCATAAATATACTCAGTGTGCAGCTGGCCTTCTGCCTGGCTCTCCAGCGGCGCAAACGGGAGTATTGCGCCCGTTTGCGGCTCGCAGCTGATTGCGGAGATGAACTTCGTGTAAATCATCGTCACTTCGCGATACTTGCCGCTCTTGTAAAGATCGATAAGCGACAGGGATATCTCGCGTGCCTTCTCAGGCGTCGGACGCTCGCTAGTGCCGATGTATTCCCGGATGACCTTGTGACCCCGGCTCTTGAAATAGCCGACACCCTTGCGGCCGACGATGACGAACTCCGTATCGTCTTCCTTTTCCACGAGGGCTTCTGCCGCCTTGCAGGCATTCGAGGAATACGCGCCTGCAAGCCCCTTGTCCGACGTGATAAGGAAGATGAGCTTCTTACCGTCCGGATGCGTCTCAAGCAGAGGATGCGAGAAATCGACCCCCGCATTCTGTGCAATAGCATGAACGACTTCGCTGACCTTTTCTGCATAGGGACGATTCGACGTCGCAGCCTCTTTGGCATGGCGCAGACGACTCGTAGCGACCATGTTCATGGCACTCGTGATCTGCTTGGTACTCTTTACACTCTTGATGCGATGGCGAATATCCTGTAAACTAGCCAAAAAGAATCACCTCGCCTTATGCTATCTTGTACGGTACAGTTTCCTTGAACTCCTGGATGGCCTGCTTGAGCTGCGTCTCAAGGGCATCGTCAAGCTTCTTCTGCTCGATGATCTTCTGTGCGACTTCCGGATGCTGCGTATGCATGAAGGCCAGGAAATCCTTCTGGAACTCAACGACCTTCTCCACGGGGATATCGACAAGGTAACCCTTGACAGCCGTATAGATGATCATGACCTGATCCTGGACGAGCAGCGGGCTGTACTGAGCCTGCTTCAGCGTCTCAACCATGCGTGCGCCGCGGTCGAGCTGTGCTTTCGTCTCTTTATCGAGGTCCGAAGCGAACTGGGAGAAAGCTGCGAGTTCACGATACTGTGCAAGATCGAGTCGCATCGTACCGGCAACCTGCTTCATGGCTTTGATCTGAGCGGAACCGCCGACACGCGATACGGAAAGACCAACGTTGATGGCCGGGCGGATACCGGAATAGAAGGCATCGGTCTCGAGCATGATCTGACCATCGGTGATGGAGATAACGTTCGTCGGGATATATGCCGAAAGGTCACCAGCCTGCGTCTCGATGAGCGGCAGAGCCGTGATGGAGCCGCCGCCGAGTTCATCGTTGAGCTTTGCGGCACGCTCGAGGAGACGGGAATGCAAGTAGAAGACATCGCCCGGGTATGCTTCACGTCCTGGCGGTCTGCGGAGCAGCAGGGACATGGCACGATATGCAGCGGCATGCTTCGTGAGGTCATCATAGATGCAGAGGCAGGCCTTGCCCTGATACATGAAATGCTCCGCCATGGCTACACCGGCGTACGGAGCCAGGTACTGCAGTGGCGAAGAATCTGCTGCCGTTGCAGCGACCACGATCGTGTACTTCATGGCGCCGCGTTCTTCCAGCGTCTTGACAACGCGCGCTACCGTCGAAGCTTTCTGGCCGATGGCAACGTAAACGCAGATGCAGTCCTGATCGTGCTGATTGAGGATCGTATCAATGGCGATAGCGGTCTTGCCGATGCCACGGTCGCCGATGATGAGTTCGCGCTGACCACGGCCGATCGGTACGAGGGCATCGATTGCCTTGATACCCGTCTGCAGCGGCTCCTTGACCGGTTTGCGGTCTGCGATGCCCGGCGCCGGATACTCAACGGGGCGCGTGGCCTCAGCATTGATCTTGCCCTTGCCATCGATTGGACGGCCGAGTGCATCGACGACACGGCCAATCATGGCTTCACCGACAGGGACCTGCATGATCTTGCCTGTGCGTTTGACCTGCGTCCCCTCTTTGATTTTCGTCTCACCGCCTAAGATAACGGCACCGACGTTGTCCTGTTCAAGGTTCAGGACCAAACCATAAATATCATTGCCGAAATCGAGCAGCTCGCCCGCCATGGCTTTTTCCAGTCCATGGATATGCGCGATGCCGTCACCGATTTCGATAACCGAACCAACATCATCGACATTGAGATCCACATCATAATTCTTGATTTGGTCTTTGATGATGGCCGTTATTTCTTCCGGATTCATTTTCATAACTTCGCTGTCACCCCAGTTTCATCACTCGTTAGCCAGTAATTGTTTCTTCAGCGTGGCAAGACGGCCGGCTACACTGCCATCGATGCGGCGGTCACCGATCTGGACCACGACACCGCCGATGAGGGCTTCGTTCTCATGGAGGCGAAGCTCCACTTTCTTGCCCGTCACCTTCTCGAGCTTCTCGGCAATAGCCTTCTGCTGCTTCTTCGTCGCAGCCGAAGCCGTCGTTACATCTGCGATCAGGATGCCTCTGGCCTCATTGGAAAGTGCGCGATACTCTTCCGTGATGGCTGGCAGCAGGGCAAAGCGATGCTTGTCAACCAGCAGCAGCAGGAAGTGGTACACATTCCGCGAAAGCTCCTTCTCAAAGCATTTCTTCAAGAGGTCTTTCTTCACCTTCGGTTCGACCTGTGGATTCGACAAGAATTCAATGGCCTGCGGCACCGACTCCAGTCCCTCGCGCGCAGCATCGAGTTCTTTGCCATACTCCACAAGCTTATCCTCTTCCTGTGCAAGCTCGAAGATTGCACGGGAATACTTTCGTGCAAGCTGTATGTTTAGCATGGCAAATCACCAATCTTGTCTTTGTTGAGTTTATCGACAAACTCTGCCACGAGTGCCTCGTTTTCGGATTTATCGATATTCTTGGCAATGATCTTACCGGCTGCCGCCATGGACAGCGTAATCATCTCAGCGCGCATCTGCTCGACAGCATGTTCGCGCTCGCGTGCGATCTCAGCCTGGGCAGCTTTGCGCATCTGCTCGATCTCACGCTTCATTTCCGCACGTTTTGCCTCACGTTCCTCGCTGGCACGCTTCTCTGCGTTCATGACGATGGTCTCAGCTTTTGCATTCGCCTCAGCAAGCTTTGCCTTGTATTCTGCAAGCAGCTTGTCCGCTTCCGCTACGTCAGCATCCGCCTTGTTCAGGCTTTCCTGGATCCTGTCCTGACGAGCCTTGAGCATGCGGACGACCGGTTTATAGGCAAACGCGCGAAGGATTCCCACTAAGATCAGGAAATTCAAGATCTGAGCGATCAATGTGGCATTGATATCTATCAATTGCTATGCCTCCCTTTCACGTTTTTCATCAAAGTACAATTATTTGATGAGCGGGTTGGCATAGAGCATGATCAGGGCAACAACCGTCGCAATGATGGCCATGGACTCGATCAGACCTACGGAAATCAGCGTATTCGTGAAGAGCTTGCTCTGTGCTTCCGGCTGACGCGTGATACCCTCGATGAAGCGGCTCGTGACAAGACCATCACCGAGACCTGCGCCAATTGCGGCCAAGCCCATGCAAAGACCTGCACCGACCAGAGCTGCTGCTACCATGATTGCGTTTTCCATGAAAAGATCCTCCTTAAAGTAAAAAGAAAGTAAAAGATTGAATGAGTGTTCCTTGAACCTGTTACGACATTACGACTCTTCTTCATCTTCCTTGACGGCATTGGCGAGATACGCCATAGTCAGCATCGTGAAGATGAAGGCCTGGACTCCGCCGATAAAGATACTGAATGCCAGCCAGATGACTGACGGGATCGGCATCCAGATCGGCATCAGCTTGAGCAGGATGATGATCAGGATCTCACCTGCCAAGATATTGCCGAATAGACGGAAAGACAACGTGATCGGCTTGGCGATTTCTTCGATGGCGTTGATGATGACAAAGACTGGCGTTGGTTTAAAGAAATGAGCGATATAATGCCCGCCTTTCATATGTACGCCCAGTACATGTACCATCACGACGACGAGGAGCGCCAGCCCCAAGGTGGTGTTCAAGTCGTTCGTCGGCGATGCCAACGTAGGAATGAGTCCCAGCCAGTTCGAGACCAGCAGGAACATGAAGAGCGACATGATGAATGGCGCAAGGAAATTTCCCCGCTTGCCCATCATCGAGTCAATCTGTGCATCCAGCCCCGTGACGATGATCTCGACCACATTCTGCCAGCCCGTTGGAACCATCTTGAGGTTTCTCGTTGCCAGCCATGCAATCAGGATGACGATCGCCATCGTGAGCCAGGTCATGCACAGAGTTTCCCAGTTGAACGTCAAGCCGGCGCAATGCACTACTTCACGAACACCGATTTCATGCATAACCTATACCTCCCTCCCAGGTAAACCCCGAGTTATTTTTTACCGAGATTCATGTGGATCATCAGGAACAGGGACAGTCCATAACAGATCAGGAAGCCGATTGCCACGACGTGGAATACGTCAGCAGAAATCGTTGCCGCCACGAGCAGGACCAGGAAGAGCAGCACCATCCGGAGCGCCATGCCCCAGAGCATCTGCCGTTTCCCGCCCTTCTGCAGGAATGTCAGGCGCCAGAGACGCCAGGCCTGATTCCAGACAAACACCAGCGCTGTCAGATAACCCAGGAACAACGCCGCGATGAGCATCCCGTCTCCTCTTGCAAAGAGCCAGCTGCCGATCCCAAGCGTAACAATCCCCAGAGCCAGTGACAGTCGCTTCACGAATACCGATAAAAGTTGTTTCATATTCCTCCTCTGACAGCGAGCCTCGCCGTCTTCGATGAATATCACAGGAAATCATGGAGATCATCAAACATCTCCATTTTTTTATTTCGACATAAGTTACCATACTCCTGCCAAACTCCTGGCAAAGAAAATTCTTTGCTAGCTGCAGTTTATATCATAATTTATGCCAAAGATAAATATTATTTATTATTGAATAAATCAGTAGTATTGTTTTCTATTGATTTATCGCATGGACTATTATATGCGATAAAAGAAGATATAGCAAGCCTTTTTTAGCAGAAACCGAAAATAGTCGGATAGCAGGCCTCAAACGAGCCCATTCTGCTTGAGCTGACGGAACAGCGTGTAAAAAGCGCCGGGGAAACCAAGGAGGATACCGATCAATTTGCCAGCATACCCGCTGCCCAGCAAGAATCGGTCTGCGAGATCACCAAGGAAAAGGCAGATGCCGACAAACACCACGAGATAGATACCGACTCCGCTCAATACCGCAAATGCCTTCACGGCCTGGCGCAGGCCCGCCTTGAGACCGTCATGCGGCTCTGTATGATGTTGCTGTTTGTTCTCAGGCATTTACTCACCTCCGTATCATCTATTTATCCATGTATCCATTACGATTCTGTCAACTACCCCCACCTAACGCCTTCGACGTTTGAGGTGGGAGCTTGTAAGTCGGAACTACATAGGTACTAACGACATCGAAACAATGTCTTCCTAAATCCGCCTACATCATCGGGTGGTTGACAACACCCGCTTTGCTAAGGAGTTTACTCCGAAGCAGTTGTTATTCTTTCGTAACGAGGATGGTTATCTCCGGAAATCCACATCGTTCCGAGGAGTTGGATATTCATAGCTCCGATACGGTCATCGTTAGATCTGTAACCACACTGGCAACGATATAAGTGTTTGTGATGGTCACG
>JAQYBD010000042.1 GCA_029338835.1 Selenomonadaceae bacterium
AAGAAGGTGCGGTGAAAATGGGAAGGCATTTTCACGCACCTTCTTTTTGTTTGCCTGTTTTGTGTAGAATAGATGAAACGCGTACAGCCAGATATGAGGTTCCTTGAGCGATGATTTGATTTTGGCGTGCGGTCAACGGGTCCTGGCCAGGATGAGGGGAACGCCGCGTTCTTCCATTTCCGTGCGGGTATCTCCGGTAAGCTGGTCATCTGTGTAGACCATGGCAAGGCGGTCATAGGCGATGAGCGGGATACGGCCGGTCCGCAGGAATTTCTCAGATTCTGTCAGGATGATGATGTTTTTGGCATGATCCGCCATGGCCTGTGTTGCTGCAGCACGATCCTCGTCATTCGTCATGAACCCCGTTTCATTGCAGCCGTCTGTACCGATGAATAGCTTATCAACGGCGAGTCCAGCGACGCAGCGCTGGAGCATGGGGCCGACCATGACTTGCGAATCATGCTGGTATTCTCCACCCAACAGGATGATGCGGGCCCCATTCTGGCGGCGGATGTATGCTGCGATAAAGGCGGAGTTGGTGATGATGGTGATGTGTTTATGTGTTTTGACGAGTTCTTCGGCAAGCAGGGAGCAGCAGCCACCGGATTCAATCATGACGGTTTCGCCATCACAGACGGAGATGGCAGCGCGGCGGGCAATGGCACTCTTGCGCTCATGGTTGAATGATAGATGCTTGGCGGTGTCGTCACTTTCCAGCAAGACAGCATAGCCGTGTTCGCGGCGCAGGTATCCCTGCTGGGCGAGCTGGTTGAGGTCCTTGCGGATCGTGACTTCTGAGACAGAGAGTGACTGTGAGAGTTCAGAAACAGGAATGCGTTTCTTCTGGCCGATGAGATTCAAGAGTTCTTTGTGGCGTGCGGGCAGATCCATATAGCTCATCCTTTCCATCCGTAGTTCTTTTTTATTATATCATGCCGATCATGGCAGGAAAAAAGCCGCTGTCACAGGGGATGGCTCTGCGACAGCGGCTTTTGTGGTTTTCCTTCGTTTCTCAGGCGTTTTCCTTGCGGAATTTTTCCATGAATTCTGCGAGAGCTACAGCACCCTCATAGGGCATGGCGTTGTAGATGGAGGCGCGCATGCCGCCTACGCTGCGATGACCCTTGACTCCGCTGAGCTTATGCGTCAGTGCCTCGGCAACGAACTTTTTCTCGAGTTCTTCGCTCGGCAGGCGGAAAGTGACGTTCATGAAGGAGCGGCTGTCCTTTTCCGCATGGCCGCGATAGAAGCCGTTGGAGTTATCGATGGCCGCGTAGACGACCTTGGCCTTGCGCTCATTGCGGCGTGCCATTTCCTCAAGGCCGCCCTGAGACTTGATCCAGGCAGCGACCTTGCCGACCATGTAGATGCAGAAAGCCGGCGGCGTGTTGTAGAGGGAATCCTTCTTGTAGAACGTATCATAACGGAACATCGTCGGCAAAGTTTCCGGGCTCTTCTCGAGCAGGCTCTTCCTGGCGACGACGAGTACGACACCGGCCGGGCCGAGGTTCTTCTGGACACCAGCGTAAATGAAGTCGAATTTTTGGAAGTCAAGCGGACGCGAGAGCATATCCGAGGACATGTCGGCAAAGAGGGGGACGCCGTTCGTTTCCGGGATGTAGTGATACTCCGTGCCGTAGATCGTGTTGTTGTAGCAGAGATGGACATAGGCAGACTGTGGATCGATTGCCAGTTCCTCCTGGGTCGGGATGTGCTTGTAGCCGCCTTCCTTGCTGGACGCTGCAATCGTGCCGATGCCAAGATGCTCCGCTTCTTTATAGGCCTTTTCGGCAAAGCTGCCAGAGAGGACATACGTACCCGGGTGTTCTTTCGTGGCGTAGTTCAGCGGGATCATGGCGAACTGCTGGCTGGCGCCGCCTTGGCAGAACAGCACCTCGTAATCATCGCCGAGCCCCATGAGTTCTTTGATGTCCTGTTTTGCCTGCTCATGAACGGCAGCGTACTGCGGTGCGCGATGACTGATCTCAAGGATCGACATGCCGCTGTGGTTGAAGTTCAAGAATTCTGCCTGTGCTTCTTTCAGGACTTCGAGCGGCAGGGTGGCTGGGCCGGGGTTAAAGTTGTAAACGCGATCTGCTTCCATGGGATAACCTCCTGTACGTGAATGGTGACATGAAAAGATATGCCGATATCGTGACTGGTCTCACTTGTGTCCGAGGGATGTCCGTATGATGTGGACACGCGGCGTTTTGTTATATTCTAACGCGAAAAAAACAGAAAAGCAAGGGAAAAAATCAAGCATGTTTTTCTTGAGAACACACTTGACGTTCGAAAATGGATGATTTATAATACACCTATGCACATAAAATAGGCAACGCGAGGAAGAGGAAGCCGAAGGGCAATTCCTGAAAGAGAGCCAGCGGCTGGTGTGAGCTGGCAGGGATTCCGGAGGTTCCGCCTTGGAGCGGCTGATGAAAGTCAGACGGTTGCGCCCGATATCGCGCCGAGAGAGATGCCTTGGGCATCACTTGGGTGGCACCACGGAACAGCGCGTTTCGTCCCAGTTGCGGGACGAGGCGCTTTTTTATTGGCGCAGCTCCAGACGATGCATCGTGCAGTGCAGCGTCTGCAGGATCTGGTTGTGGAAACAAGATAAAGAGGAGCGAACAAGATGAAGGTTTTAGCAGCAGATGGTATTTCACCGAAAGGGATTGAGCTTTTGCAGAAGGAATTCGAGGTAGTGGTCAAGGACAAACTGCCGGCAGAAGAACTCCTGGAGATCATCCCGGATTTTGACGCACTCATCGTGCGTTCGGCATCAAAGGTTACGGCAGAAGTCCTGGCTCGTGCGACGAAGCTCAAGATCATTGGCCGCGCTGGTGTTGGTGTCGACAATATTGACATCCCGGCCGCTACGGCCAAGGGCATCATCGTCATCAATTCTCCGGGCGGCAATACGATTGCCGCCACGGAACACACGATGGCCATGATGCTCGCGATGTCCCGCAACATCCCGATTGCCAATGAAACGATGCACAAGGGCGAGTGGAACCGCAAGAAATACGTCGGCGTTGAGCTGCGCGGCAAGACGCTCGGTGTCATCGGCATGGGCCGCATCGGTTCCGGCGTGGCAAAACGTGCCATGGCCTTTGATATGAATGTCATCGCTTACGATCCTTACATTAATGAAGAGCGTGCGCAGGCACTTGGCGTCAAGGTGGCAACGTTTGATGAAGTCATCGAGAATGCGGATTTCATCACGGTGCATATGCCGTTGACCAAAGATACCAAGGGCATGATTGCCATGGAGCAGATGAAAAAGATGAAAAAAGGCGTGCGTCTCGTCAACTGTGCGCGCGGCGGCATCATCGACGAAGCTGACCTGGCAGAAGCCCTGAAGCAGGGGCTGGTGGCAGCCGCCGCCATCGATGTCTACACGAGCGAGCCGCCTGCCGAGAAGGGCAATCCTTTACTCGAGGCACCGAACATCGTGCTGACGCCGCATCTCGGTGCATCGACCATCGAGGCGCAGATCGGTGTCTCGGTTGACGTGGCCAAAGGCATCATCGCGGCTCTCCATGGCGAGCCGGTGGCTACAGCTGTCAATATGGCTCCGGTATCTCCGCAGGTTATGCGCGTCATTGCTCCGTATCTCACGCTGGCTGAGCGTCTCGGCGGTACGGTGGTCGGCTTGGCGGAAGGTCCCATCGAAAAAGTCGAAGTCACTTACAATGGCGAGATCACGGAAGTCAATACAGGCCTCCTGACGACGGCCGTCATCAAAGGTATCCTCAATCCGGTCATGGAAAACGAAGTCAACTATGTCAATGCACCGGGGCTTGCCAAAGAACGCGGCATCAAGGTTTCGGAGCGCAAGGAGAAAGAGGCGGAAGCCGATAACTTCACGAATCTCATCACGGTTACGGTCCAGGCCGGCGGCAGCGAACTTTCTGTTCAGGGGACGCTGTTCGGCAAGAAGGGACGCATTGTCCGCATCAATGATTTCCGCGTCGATGTTGACCCCCATGCCCGCATCCTCGTCTGCCCGCATATCAACCGTCCGGGTGTCATCGGCACGGTCGGTACGCTGCTTGGCGGCAATGGTGTAAACATTTCGGCCATGCAGGTCGGTACGACGGAAGAGGAAGGCAAGAACCTCATGGTCTTGACCGTGGACAACGATATCCCGCCCGCACTCCTGGAAACCGTCAAGGCTCTCGATGGGATTTTCGATGCCAAACTCGTCAACTTCTATGCAATCTGATTCCCTGTATATTATTAGAAAGAAATCGTGATAAAAAGACAGGCAGCTGGATGCTCGCCTGCCTTTTTTTGTCTCCATGTTCGTATTATGTATACAAGTTATAAAAAATCATATAATTCTTTAAACATAGTTGGAAGTATACATGCATACAATTTGCTTTACATGTAAACCTGTGCTACTATATATCCATGGATGGAGGAATGACGTATGTACATGAAAGATATGCTTGTAACAAGAATAAAAATGATTGCACTCAGCAAGATTCGTGGGATCGAGGATGCTGTCAACAGCAATCCGTTGGCTTACCGTCGGGATACGCGTGCGTATTGCGAAGCCATGTATGATGTAGTAAGCAACATGTCTTTGGCCCAGCTTAAACGTATTGTCGTTCCCATCTATGAGAACTATGCGGAGATGGGCATGGCCGATGACGGCTATGTCGCAGATTCTCTGATGATGATTGCCTTGGCGCTTTATCAGAATGAGATTGGTGAAGAAAATATCTATGATCAAGGATGGACGAGCTATGTCGAGGATTTTTTCCGCCTCGCAACAGCTTGAGCATCATGTGATGAAATATCTTGTACAATATGAATCTGTCTTCGGCATAGAGATTGCCGGAGCGGAGTCCATGCAAAATAACGGATCCGAGTCTGGACTTTGGATCTGTTATTTTTTATATTATACGATTTTACAAAATTTAATTTGATAAAGCTGAATTGATGCGTATCATATAACCTGTAGAGGATATCATATCAGAGAAGGAAAGGAGATTCGTTGATGGAGAAGAAACGAGTTCACAAAGATGTGGTTATCATTGGGGCCGGCATGGCAGGGCTTACTGCTGCACTTTATGCAGGCCGCATGAATCTTTCCGTGCTGGTGTTGGAAAATGGCATTGTTGGCGGACAGATTGCAAATGCAACCGGCATTGAGAATTATCCAGGGTTCCTGAAGATTTCCAGTGGTGAACTCATTGATACGGTGGCCAGTCAGGCAGAGAAATTCGGTGCTTTGACGAGCAAGGGGATTGACTTTGCGGTCCACAATATCGAGATCAATGAAGCGGATCGTGTGGTTCCCACCACTACGGCAGACGATGAAAAGTATGTTCTTGGCTTTGATAAAGCGAAGCTGGATGAATTGCTGGGCCTCTGAGGCATGACGGATATTTTCCTTTCTGGACATGTGCGTACTGTTCGCCAATTTTTATGAGTTTTGACTGATCGAGGATCGATGATAGTTTTGCTTTTTTTGCTGTTGTCCTGCAGATCATGGTGGCAAGGCAGGCGTCCTATGCCAAAAATAAAATAATCTTGCGATAAATTGACAGTCAAGGTATAGTAGTGGTATACACGCAAGAGGGAAGGGATGATTTTTCGGTTAGGAGGCGATGATGTGCCAATGTATCGAAAATCCATGCTGGTATTGCTGGTCTTGGCGGCAGCGGTGATCGGCGGCATCTTTTATGGGCTGCATGCCCAGGAAGAGACGGTAATCCTCGATGCTGCCAGTGAGAAGCAGGGACCTCTGCCTGCTGGGCAGGCAGAGGTCACGGTTTATGTGACGGGAGCCGTCCATAAGCCTGGGCTCGTGACGGTTCCCGCGGGTACGCGGCTTGCGGAGGCGGTCGCTGCTTGCGGCGGCATGCTGCCTACTGCGGTGAAGGAGGGCGTCAATCTGGCACAGATTCTGAAGGACGGTCAGCAGATCACGGTGCCGGAGCGTCAGCAGCCTGCTTCTGCAGCAGCGGCTCCAGGTGCCCGGACGGCCAATCCGGCAGCGGGAGGCGAGGCGTCTTCGCCCCTGGTCAATATCAATACGGCCGATGCGAAGTTGCTCGATACCTTGCCAGGTATCGGCCCAGCTATGGCACAGCGTATCATCGAGTACCGCGAGACGCAGGGGCCATTTACGGCCATTGAGGATCTGAAACGCGTGCGGGGCATCGGCGAAGCGAAGTTTGCCAAACTCAAGGACAAGGTCTGTATTTAAAACAGGCAATTGTGTTTTGATGGGAGGATGCTATGCGTTATGGACAACATCCGGAATGTTTCTTGGTATCGTTGCTTTTGTCTCTGTCGCTGGGGATTGCTGCCAGTCTTGCTTTTTTGCCGACGATGCGGGAGGTGCCGTGGCTTGTTTGGCTGTTCGTCCTGTCTGTGAGTCTGCTGCTGACGGCGGTGGCTGTCTGGTGCCGTGGCAAGCTGGCCTGGCCGCTTTTCCTGATGCTGTTTTTCCTGCTGGGGATGTGCCGCCTGGTGCAGGCTGTGAACTTGCCTCCGGATGATGTTTCACGGTTCGCCGGTGAGACGGTTGGCCTGACAGGGCGCTTGACCGGCGAGATGCGCTGGCGTGAGGATGAAACGGGCATCCAGCTCAGTTATCCGCTGGAGGTCCTGCAGGTGCGCCGTGCGCACCGTGACTGGCAGAAAGCTTCGGGATGCATATGGCTCTATGGTCATGTCGCTTCGCAGGAGGAAGCATCCGCCCGCATTGGAGATCTCGTTCAGACTGCTGGCGAAGTACGGCTCATCCATGGTTACCGGAATCCGGGACAGATTGACATGACCCTGCTGCGCCGGGAAGAGGGGATTACGGCGCAGGTCTTTGCCGGCAAGAACAAGATCCAGGTAGAGCGGCAGGAGACCGAGCCATTGCTGCGGCTGGCTGCGAAGGTGAGGCAGCATTACCGTGCCTCGATGTCAGCCGTCATGCCAGCCGATGATGCCGCAGCCATCTTTGCTTTGCTGTTCGGCGGGTATGAGGGCGTGTCTGCCGATTTGCTGGAGTCGTTTACGGCTACCGGTCTGGTACACATCCTGTCGGTTTCCGGTTCCCACATCAGCCTGGTGGCAGCTGCCGTGGCTGGCATTTGCATGCTGCTGCGCCTGCCCAGCGCAGTTTCGGCTGTATCTGTCGTGGCTGCCATTGCTTTTTACAGCCTGCTGGCAGGTTTTGTGCCGCCAGTCCTGCGCTCTGCCGTCATGGGCGTACTCTCGTTCCTGGCCCTGGCATTGGGGCGCGAAAAGGATTCCCGTCGCATTCTTCTGCTGACAGGGCTCTTTATGCTGCTTCATTCGCCGTTGCTGCTTTTCCACATCAGTTTCGAGCTTTCTTTTCTTGCTACGGCAGGTCTTCTCTATCTAGCGCCGTTTTATCACCGGTACCTCCGGGCGTTGGGGCTGCCTGCCGCGCTTTCGCTGGGACTTTCGATTACGCTGGCCGCTCAACTGGCAACACTTCCGGTATTGGCCTGGTATTTCCAGCGTATATCCATCGTGTCGCTGTTGGCCAATATCCTGGTCACGCCGCTGCTTGACCTCTTGATCCTGCTGAGCCTGCTATCTGGTATGATTGCATTGCTGCTGCCGACGGCGGGCAGTATCCTTTTTGCCGGCGGCAGCCTGCTCCTGGGGCTGACTGCAGAAATGACGCACTGGCTGGCTGACTTGCCGTTCAGCATGGTCATGGTTCCTGCCATGCCTTTCTGGGCTGTGACGATATTCTATCTGCTCCTGCTGCTGCCCATGCTGCCGGCTGCCTGGCGGGAAACGTCCCGGTCTCTTGTCCGTCACCATGCATCGGCCGTGTCTTTGTTCCTGGCAGGCATGATGTTCCTGGTATTCTCCAGGCAGTGGCTGACGCCACCGGAGTTGACGGTGCATTTCATTGATGTGGGACAGGGGGACGCCGCTTTGGTCACAACGCCTTCCGGCAAGGCATTGCTTTTTGATGCCGGTGGCAAACGCACGGGGAATTTTGATATCGGCGAACGGGTTACCCTCCCTTATCTGCGTCATTACGGCGTGCGCCGCCTTGAAGCAATCTTCCTGACGCATGCACATGAAGACCATGCGCAGGGATGCGGTGCCATCCTGCAGCATTTGCCAGTAGGCGCGGTTTATACGGCAGGTGAGGGGCGCGAAGCCTATGCCAGGAGCATGGGGCTTGGCGACAATGACCCGGTACTCGGCGTGTTCCAGACGGCTATGGCCGGGCAGCATTTCCATCTGGACGGACTCACAGTTGAGGTACTGCATGCGCCTTTGCAGGAAGCAGGGAAGATTCCGCATGGCAATGAAGCCTCGAATGTCTATCGTCTGCGTTACGGCCAGGCCAGTTTCCTGATTACTGGGGATTTGACGTCAGAAGGCGAGGCGGGTATGCTGGAAGAGGCAACGGATGTGCAGGCGACAGTGCTGAAGGTGGCTCATCATGGATCCCGGACTTCGACGTCGGCAGATTTCCTGGCAGCGGCCAGGCCGGTTTATGGAGTCATCAGTGCAGGAAAGGACAACAGCTTCGGGCATCCTCATGCGGACATCGTGACTCGTCTGCAGCAGCAGGACGTCAAAATCTTGCGGACCGACCATGATGGTGCTATTGTTTTTGTTACGGATGGGCGCCATTTGCGGGTTTCCACCTTTGCGGAGCAAAGCCTGACGGATCGCTTGCAGGAAGCTGCTGTTGCGCCGCAGAAGCAGACGGCCCCGTCGTAAGAATGACATGGAGAAAGGAGAGCCGGCATGGAACTCAATGAACAACAGAGACAGGTCGTGGAAGATCTGGAACAGAATATCCTGCTGCTGGCTCCAGCTGGTACGGGCAAGACGAATACGCTGGCCTGCCGGATTGAACACATCTTGGCAAACGGGAAAGTCCTGCCGGAGGAGATCCTTTGCCTGACCTTTACGAACAAAGCCTGCCGTGAAATGCAGGAACGCGTGAAAAAGCAGGCAGGAGCGGCAGGGATGCGTGTACTCATCAAGACCTTCCACAGCTTCTGTTACGATATCATAAAGACAGAAGCCAAGCGCCACTCGGATCTCTTTGCCGATTTCACGATTTTTGATGAAGCGGACTGCCAGATCCTGTTGCGGGATATTGCGGGGGAGTACCCTCTGCGTGCCTTGCAGCAGCTGGTTTCTCAGCTCAAGGAGTGGCGGGCGCGTTACCAGCTGTATACGGAGGATGAGGAGGAGGATTACCGTCAGACCCTGCTGCATCTCTTGCAGGAGCAGCCGCAGCAGGTACAGGCTCTGGCTGTTGATGGGCGTTACCAATTCGACCGGGATTTTTTCGCGGCCTGGCAGGCTAAGGGTGCTGCCTGGACTGCCGCTTATGACCGGCGTCTGCACGATATCCATGGTTTGGATTTTACGGATCTCATCGTGCAGGCTAAGGTCCTGCTGGAGCAGCCGCCGCTGGCCATCAAGTGGACTCGTCGTTTTGCGTATATCCATATTGATGAAGTACAGGATACGAGTGAACTCGAGTATGATATCCTGTCGCACATCTTTGGCGGCAGCCGTCTGCTGCTTTGTGGCGATTATTTCCAGACTATTTACGAATGGCGGGGGTCGCACCCGGAAGTGGTCCTGCGCCGTTTCCAGGAGGAATGGCACCCGCGCCGCATCAGCCTGCGTGAGAATTACCGCAGCACGCAGATCTTGCTCAATGCTTCGTTTGCCTGGCTCCGTCACCTGTTTCCCGAACGCGTGGCAGCCTTTTATCCACAAGGCCTGGAAGCTGTGAGCCGCGAGCCCGGAGAAGCAATCGTGCTCAAAGGAGCCCTGGACTTTACTGATGAAGCCCAGTGGATTTATTACACCATCCAGCAGCTGCCAGCGGAAGCGTATGATAAGGTCTGCATCCTGACGCGCAGCAATTCGTACAATAAGGCACTGGCGGGGCAGTTCCTTAGCCTGGGGCGTCAGCTGCCCAAAGCTCAGCGGCTGCCATTCATGCTGATTGATGAGATGAAGTTTTTCCGTCGCCAGGAAGTCAAGGATGTGCTTGCTTTCTTGAAACTCATCGTGAATCCGCATGATATCGCAAGCTTCATCCGGCTGCTGAATCGTTACGGCCGTGGCATCGGTCCGGCGGCCATCCGGGAGATTTCTTCGCCGCGTTACCGTAAAACGGGGTTGCGCCTGACGGATTTCCTGGATGAGGATGCGCGTCGTACCGGGGATTTCTTTGCTGTGCTTAACAAGGCTCTGGCGGAAGAGAATCTTGTTGTCTTCGATGTCGAGGCTACGGGGGTCGATGTGACACGCGATGAGATCATCGAGATTGCCGGCTTGCGCCTGGCACGTGACGGCTCGGTAAAAGATACGTTCAAACGGTTCCTGCTGCCGACGCGTCCCGTCGGGGAGAGTGTTGCCGTCCATGGGATTTCTGATGACTGGCTCCATCAGCATGGCAAGAGTCCGGAGCATGTATTGAGGGAGTTCTGTGATTTTGCCGCAGGAGCAGTCATTGTCGGCCATAATGTGACGTACGATCTCCATATCCTGGGCAGCCATTTGAGCCGCTTGCATCTGCCACCGCTTGTCTATCGGCGGTATTACGATACGCTGGATATTTTCCGTCGTTTTTTCCCGGAGCTGGCCAATCACAAACTGGAATTCCTGAGCAAATTCTGCGGGGCGGAACATGAGCCGAGCCACGATGCTCTGGCTGATGTGGAAGCTACGGCCGATATCCTGCTTTATGCCTGGAAGCGGGCCATCCTACCGCAGGAAGAGCATCGCCGCCAGTACCTGGCCAGATGGCAGGAGAAATTCGATACGCTTGCAGCCAAGCTCGAGTCGTTTCGCCGGGCTGCGGAGGAATTGCGGCCCTGGCAGCTCATCGGCAAGATTGTCGTGGAGATGGGGATGGATGCGTATTATCGTGAGCGGGGTGAGCTGCCGCGCATCGAGAACCTGCGGGAGCTTTTCCGGCGGGCGCGCGATGCGGATGATGATGATATCCGTCCGCTGGACGCGTTGCTGCGTTTCCTGAGCGAGGCGAGCCTCACGACTACGGATCTAGATTTGCGCTCAAAAAAAGTGGAGATCCCCATCATCACGATCCACCAGGCCAAGGGAACGGAATTTGATTACGTGTTCCTGGCCGGGCTGCAGGAAGGCACGTTCCCGGGACTCCAGGCCGAGCGTACAGGGCGTCTTACGGAAGAAGCGCGCCTTTTCTATGTGGCGATCACGCGTCCGCGCAAGCGGCTGTTTCTTTCGTGGTGCCAGCATCAGTATGGCCATGAGCGTCAGATGAGCCGTTTTATCCGAGCCTTGCCGCGTCAGGATGTGCAGAATGTGTGAGTCTGCCTGAGGCAATACATTTTTCCGGCAGTTTTGTCGGCAAGCGAAAAGAAAGGAATATTTGCAGCAATGAAATACGGTGAATTTATGATGCATCTCAAGAAGGATGGCTTGCGCCATCTTTATCTTTTAGCCGGGGAAGAACATTATTATATAGAAAAAGCCCTGGAAACTCTGCTGGGCAAACTGTTCCAGACCGTGCAAGAGCGGCAGGACGGGTTGCAGAGATTCCAGGGGGATGCAGATCCAGCTGTGCTGGCTGGCAGTATAGAACAGGCTCCTTTCTTTGCCCCGCAGAATGTCATCCTCGTACAGGATGTTCCCTGGTTCCGCAGCAGCAAGAAAGGCGGTGAAGGAAAAGAAGCAGAGGAAAAAGACAAGCGCTTGGCAGCGCTGATGCAGGTCTTGTCAGATATGCCCCCGTATAGTTATATCATTTTCGTGGTGAATTATCATGTGGATAAACGGCGCAAATTGACAAAGCTCGTGGAAAAGCATGGCCAATTCCTGGAGGCAGAGCCCCTGCGTCCCTGGACCATCCAGGAATGGCTGCAGGGCAAGCTGCAATCCCTCAATAAGGAAATGGATCGTGACGCTTATGCTTATTTTGCCGGCGCCGTCAGCATGATGCAGCAGATCTCGCTGTCGTACCTGGATAAAGAATTCGACAAACTAGCACTCTTCAGTCGTGAGCAGCGCATCACCAAAGCGGAACTCATGGAGGTGTTTGCCGGGATTCCCGAGGTGTCGGTCTTTTCTCTGCTCGATGCCATCAGCGCGCGCGATGCAGGGAAAGCACTCCTCATCCTGCACCGCCAGCTGGCGGACGGGATTTATTTCACGGTCATCCTCAGTCTCCTGACGCGTCATGTACGTCAGCTCTGGCAGGCACGTGTCTTGCAGCAGCAGGGAGTACGCGGCAAGGCTCTGGCCAAGCCCCTGGAACTCAATCCCTTCATTGCCGAACGTCTGGGACGCGCAGCAATGAAATTCCCGGAAGCCGTGTTGAAAAAGGCCATGCTGCAGCTCATCGATGCGGACTATTATCTCAAGACGGGCCAGGCTGGCGAAGAAGTCCTGGAGGAGGCGGTCATTGGACTCTGCTGTGGTCAGGCGGACTGAGTGGAGGAATCATGCTTTCTTTGGCGGGAACGGTGCGAAGATGGCGAAGACGGCAGCCAATGGCAGGGTCAGGGAGGAAAGAAGCAACGCATTGGCGAGTCCAATCTGGTCGCCCAGTGCAGCTACGAGTGCCGTGCCGAAGCTGCCGAGCCCGAAGGAAAGGCCGAGCATCATGCCGGAGGCCATGCCTTCTCCGCCGGGCATGGCACGTTGTGCCCAGACGAGTGAACTTGGCTGAGAGGCAAGCAGTAATGCTCCAGACAGGAAAAGTGCGATGAGAGACAAGGGTTCGGTACCCGGATGCAGATAGAAATAAACGGTAGGGAAGATTGCCAGGGCGAGTGCAGTGATGATGATGCGTTTATGTGCGATACGGTCGCCCAGGTATCCGCCAACCAGGCCGCCTGCTGTACAGCCTGCGAGAAACAGGGTAAGCAGGGAACCGGACAGGATTCCCGAATAGCCGTTGGTCACGAGCAGGAGAGGCAGGAACGTCGACATGGATACATGGGTGACGCAGCGCAGTCCCATGGCGATATTTAGGCGCAGGATGGAAGCATTCTGCAGGATCTGGCGCAGGTGGAAGGTCTTGGCCTGCTCGGCTCTGGTGGAAAATTGTGTGAGCCCGCTGCGAAGGCAGACGAATGCAAATAAGAAGCCAGGGATCATCAGGAGCGGCAGGTCTCGCAGCGAAAAGGCGTTGAGGTACATGACAATGATGATGGGAGCCAGTGCATAACCGAGATTGCCCCCGGCGATGTAATAGGACATGGAGCGTCCCTGCCGTTTTATGGATGCAGTCCTGGCCACGAGCGTTGAGCCCAGCGGATGAAAGGCGGACACCGACAGTCCCGTCAGAGCGATGAGCAGGAAGAGCATGGTCTTGGTCGTGATGAGACCGATGGAACAGATGCAGATGGCACCGAAGGGGATCACAGGGAGCAGCAGGCGGCTCAGGTCACGACGATCCATGACGTAGCCGAAAACCGGCTGCAGCATATTGCTCGTGATGCTGAGAACCATGACGAGCAGGCCGCTGAGCGTCAGGGAAAGGCCGAGCTGCGGCATGATGATCGGCAGCAGGATCGGCAGGAAATTGCAGTAAAAATCGTTGAGGAAATGGCCGCAGCTCAAGAGCAGCGTGCCGTCTTTCCTGGTGGTGTCCGCTGGGACAGCTGGAGCAATCGTGGAATACATGAAGGAGTCCTTTCAAAATTAAACAGATGGAAACGGGGAACCGTGAGCGTTCAGTGCTGCCCAGACATGGCAGAGAGGAGGCGCTGCAGCGGCAGGATCTTCAGCAGCAGGCAGCAGATGATGAATTCCGGCAGCAGATAGCTCGCATTGAAGACCAGGGAGTAGAGTGCTGGATTCATGCCTTCAGGAGCATAGGAGGCAAAGAAAACGACTCCAGAGATGAAATGACAGGCAAACCGTGCCGCAAAAGCCACAGCCGTGCCCAGATAGAGATGCTTGTGCCAGATTCCCGCCAGGCCCATGGCCATATAAGGCAGAGGATAGTCAAAAAGCACCTGGACAGGATGAACGATGAAGGGATCCTGCATCATATTGATCATGCCGTAGAGGAACCCGGTGAGTGCCCCGATACCGGGGCCGTAGCGGTAAGAGATGAGCAGCAGCGGCACCATGGCGCCAGCTGTCACACTGCCGCCTTGCGGCATGTGAAAGAGCCGGAATTGGTGCAGGATGATGGTCAGAGCCAGCATCAAAGCGATGTTGATGATGGTGCGCGTCGTCAGTTTGACATGACGGAGATAGAGTCCTGCCAGGATCAGCAGCAGTACGCCGAGCAGAGCAAAGCCTGCAGCGGGATGTGTCAGGATTTCGGACATGAAAAGCACTTCTTTCTATAAAAATATGTTTTACTTATTGGATGTTGCCAACTTAAACGTTTTCTATTGTAACAAAGGTTACGGTGAAACACAAGGTGATTATGATAAACTGATAATAGAAGAAAATGGGCGGCGTGTTGGTACGTCGCAGATGCAGCAGGAGGAATAACGATGGGAAAATGGGCGGTCATTTATTCGTCAGTCACGGGCAACACGAAGTGCATTGCGGAAGCCATTGCAAAGGAAGCAGGAGAAGCGGATGTCTTCCGGGTGCAGGATGCACCTCTTGATTTGTCGGCTTACGAGGTCGTGGCACTCGGCTACTGGCTGCGGCTCGGACAGCCGGATCCCTTGATGCTCCGTTACTTGCCACAGGTACAGGGCAGGAATGTCGTATTTTTCCAGACGCATGGCACGTCGCCGACAAGTGAGCATGCCATCACGTCATTTGCAAGAGCGGGCTACCATCTTGGTCCGGATTGTGAGATTCTCGGTACCTTTGGCTGCCGTGGCAAGATCAATCCGGCCATGCTGGAGAAGCGCAAGAATGCAGGTCCTGACGATCCGCATGGCGGCGCCAAGAGCATGGAACGCTGGAAGCTTGCTTCAACGCATCCTGATGCCGAGGATGAACAACATGCACGGGAGTTCGTACAGCAGATGAAGCGCAAGCTCGTGCAGCGTGAGCGTTTTCGCGCAAAACGGGCGGCGAAGCTGGCTGCCTTGCGTCAAAAGACGGAAAAAACGGAATAAGGGCAGAATCCTTTCTTGACGAAATGCAAACAAAGAGGAGCTGCGGCACATGATGTACATCCACATCGGCCGCAGCTCCTCTTTTTATGGCAGTTTATTTTGTTTCGCGTTTCTTGGTCAGATACTCATCGATGCTTTTGGCTACATGTTTGGCATCCTTGACGACCTCTACGACATTGCAGGGGCCGAGGACGACATCACCGGCCGAGAAGACGCCTTCTCTTGTGGTCGCGCCGTTTTCATCGACTTCGACAAGGCCGCGCTCGTTGACTTCCAGGCCTGTTGTCGTGCGGACGATCTTGTCCTTCGGTCCCTGGCTGACGGCGATGATGGTGCTGTCAGCGGGAAAAAGCTTCGCTTCATCTTCGCCGATGAGATGGCCTTCTTCATCGAAATGACGCTCCTTGAACATCGGACCTTCACGTGTGATGGAGTCGACACCCTTATTGAATTCAAATTCGACTCCGTCGGCTTGTGCATATTCGTACTCGCGGATGCTCGCGCGTACCTCGTTGCGACGGGCGTAAACGGTAACGTAGCGACTGCCTTTGCGGATGGCTGTACGGGCGGCATCCATGGCTGAATTGCCGGAACCGATGATGGCGACGCGGTCGCCGAGGTCATAGACATCCGGATTCTGCAGATAGTCAACCGCGTAGTGACAGCAGCCAAGACTTTCACCTTTCACGCCGAGACCGCGCGGACGCCAGACGCCAGAGCCGATGAAGATGGCATCGTAGCCATCGCGGAACAGCGTGTCCAGTGTGATGACACTGCCAATCGTCGTATTGGGGCGGATATGGATGCCGAGTTCCACGAGTTTTTTCTGATAGCGATCCAGGATGGAAAGTGGCAGGCGGAAAGAAGGGATGCCGTAACGCATCATGCCGCCGAGCTTGCTCTTGCGTTCAAAAATCGTGACGTCGTAACCGCGCTGGGCCAGTTTGACGCTGACTGCTATCCCGGCCGGGCCAGAGCCGATCACTGCGACGTTTTGTCCCTTGGGCGGCTCATGCTCCATGATGACCTTATCGAGATAGATGTCAGAGATGTAATGCTCAATGCTTGAAATCTGCACAGGAGCGCCCTTATGGCCTTGGATGCAATTGCCCTCACACTGCTTCTCATGATCGCAGACGAGAGAGCAGACGACACTCATGGGGTTGTTGGCAAAGAGCATTTCACCGGCTTCGTTGATGTTCCCTTCCAGAAAGAGGCGGATCATTTCTGGGATATTGGTTTGTGCTGGGCAGCCTTTCAGACGGCATAATGGTTTTTTGCACTGGAGACAGCGGCGTGCCTCGTTGATGACATGGATGGCCATCGGATAATCACCTGTTCCTTCGCTTTAGTGTTGAAATAGACGTGTTTCTTCCTTATCTATTCCATTTTACTCGAAAGTTTGCGTGGATACAAGTTTATGACATCGCTGTGATATTTTTTTTGGGCAAAAAGGATATTTTAGGGTTGACAATAAACATAAACAATAATATAATAAACGCCGTGAGTTGATTCTCGCGAATTGCATAAGGTTGGATCAGGTGTCGCAAGACTTAATAGGGAAGTCCGGTATAGTCCGGAGCGGTCCCGCCACTGTAGCAGCGAGTGAATCTGTACATATGTCACTGGGGGAAACCTTGGGAAGGCGCAGAGGAGCAATGACCTGGAGCCAGGAGAACTGCCTGATTGACAATCACCGCTAGACCTGCGAGCGATGGGGATGGGGATTTCGAGGCATGTCCTGACTGGGACGTACTGGATGTCATGATATGGCAAGCTCTTTCCGCGCGTGGCGCAGGAAGGGCTTTTTTTGGCGAAAGGTTTTTCTTCCCGCTTCCGGCAGGGAGAAAGCATTGCTCATACAGTTTCATTTCGTTCTGTTCCGGTGGCAGCGTTGCCGCCGAGGCGCTGGCTTCCTTGGTCAGCGCCATCTTTTTTCAGCCAGATTGTATATGATGTATCCGGACTGCCGGCTGAAAATCATCTGGCAGTTTTTTTATGCCCGCTCAGCGGTGGAGAGAAAGGAGACGATTCGTCTGTTGGAAGCATTATGTATCGCGGTGGCACTGATCGGTTTGATGTACTTTGCGTATCGCGGCTGGTCAATCATCCTGATTGCACCATTTTTTGCCGGACTGGCTGCACTGGCCAGTATTTTTGGCGTATTGCCGATTTATAGCGAACTATACATGACACGCCTGGCAGAATACACCAAGACGTATTATCCGATTTTCCTGTTTGGCGCGGTATTTGCGCGCCTGATGGAAAAGGGCGGCCTGGCTTCTTCGGTGGCAGCCAAGATCGTGGAAGTACTCGGTGAGAAGCGTGCTGTCCTTGCGGTGCTGCTCGGCTGTGGCGCACTGACGTATGGTGGTCTGTCGGTATTCGTTGTCGCTTTTGTCATGTATCCCTTTGGTGCGGTGGTATTCCGCAAGGCGGATATCCCCAAGCGCCTGCTGCCGGCGACACTCTGGGTCGGCATCTTCTCTTTTGCCATGGTATCCCTGCCAGGAACGCCGCAGATCCAGAACATCATCCCGTCTTCGTACTTTTCGACAAGTACTTGGTCGGCGCCCATCATCGGTCTTTTTGCTTCCTTCCTTTTCTTGCTCATCGGCTGGGGATGGGTTACGCACCGCGCAAATAAGCTCAAGGCTCGCGGGGAAGGATATGGCCGTCATGTAGAAGGTGGGCGTGCCAAGCCAAAGCCGAAGATTCACATTCCCTGGTATTGGTCCCTGTTGCCGCTGGTCATGGTCATTGTCATCAATATCATCCTGTCAAATCCATTCCACTGGACCTGGGGATTCCACTGGGCTGAAGATGCTCTGGAGACCTTCCTGCCACTCAATCTCAGCCTGATGGCTGTGAATGTCGGCAAGGTATCGGCCATCTGGTCAATCAGTGTGGCGCTGGTCATCAGCAGTTTTGCTGCGGCATTCATTGGCCGCAAGCGCTTTATCGTCATGGATGGATTCCTTGCACCCATCAATTATGCTGCCATTTCTTCGGCTACGGCTGTCCTCAATGTGGCTTCTGGCTATGCGTTCGGCTGTGTCATCACGAGTTTGCCGGGCTTCGTGCCGGTCACGCAGATGCTCATCGGCATTGCGGATTCCTTTGGCCCGCTGCTTTCTGCCGTCATTACGACGAATATCATGGCCGGTATCACGGGCTCTGCTTCGGGCGGCCTTACCATTGCACTCTCGATGCTCGGGGAGCAATGGGCATATATGTCGCAGAATGCCGGCATCCCGCTGGAGGTCCTGCATCGTATCACTGCGATTGCTTCGGTCGGCATCGACCCGGTTCCTCACTGCGGTGCGCTCGTGACGCTGCTGGCTATCTGCGGGCTCACACACCATGATTCGTATTACGATATTGCCGTAGTCATGGGACTCAAGTTCTTCGTACCATTCCTCTGTATCCTCTTCTACATGGCGACTGGTCTGGCCTGATTGAGAAAGAGCCTGGAAGACGCGCAAATTTCTTGCGTGTCTTTTTTGATGGATGTGTCCTTGTGACAAGGATATGTCCATGTTAGAATAAGGATACAGTTTTTGCGATTTATTTATTGAAAGGGGCGATATCATGCATGTACGCGGCAACATCATGCTGCTGCTGGCAGCATTCATCTGGGGGACGACCTTCGTGGCACAGATGGTTGGCATGGATGGCCTGGGGCCGTTTTCGTATGCGGCGGCGCGCTATGCGTTAGGCTTCTTGTTCCTGGTAGGCTTGTGGTTCGTGTGGCAGGGACCCCGCCGCACGGCGAAGCAGGCAGGTACGTATCGACCGGGCTGGAAAGCCGGACTGGGTGCTGGCTGCATCATGTTCCTGGCCACGTCCCTGCAACAGGTGGCCATGCTCTATACGACGGCCGGCAAGACAGCTTTCATCACGGCGTTGTACATCATCTTTGTCCCCATTGGTGCCGCCTTCCTGGGGAACAAGATCCGCTGGGAGAACTGGCTGGGAGCCGTCCTGGCATTGGCGGGGCTTTATTATCTTTCCATCCACGGCTCCGTGGAGCTGAGCTTCGGCGATGTGCTGGTGTTTGTCAGCGCGCTTTTCTGGACGGCACATATCCTTTTCATCGATCGCTTTGCTTGTCTCGTGGACCCCATTGAACTGTCGACTACGCAGATTGGCATTTGTACCCTGGGCAGCGTGATTTTTGCGCTGCTTTGGGAAACGGCAACGGTGTCGGCTTTCACGCATGCCTGGTTTGCCATTTTCTATGGTGGCGTCATGTCTGCCGGAGTGGCCTTCACACTGCAGATCGTAGGGCAGAAGTATGCGGAACCGAGCCAGGCAGCCATCATCATGAGCTTTGAGGCTGTGTTCGGAGCTGTCTCAAGCTGGCTGATCCTCGGGGAGACGATGGCACCGCTGCAGATATTGGGCTGCCTGTTGATGCTTACGGGGATGATTGTCACGCAGCTTGGACCAGTGCTTTCCCGTGTACGCCGTTCTGCTTGAAAAATCATCCGCTTCATTGTATAATCGTACATATCAATTATTGCAGGCTGCAGACCTGCTGGGAATGAAGACTGGATGAGGAAGTGTTTTGACGTGAAGCTGGATAGCTTGAAGATTGTTCTTGCCTGCCTGGCTGTGCTTCTCTTTCACTGAGATGCAAAGAAAAAAGTGAATGTTTCGCGAGAGCAGAGCTGCCCTGTCAGCCCTGCTCTTTATAATAAACAGAGATTGACAGGCAGGAAGGAAAATCTTTTTCTCATGGCGAATTACATCATGATTAAGATTGGATTGTGAGAGGGGTAGAGGCTCATGGCAGCAGACGAAACATCTATCATAAAGCCGAAAGTGAAGATCAAGGTATTTGGCGTAGGCGGTGGCGGCAACAGTGTACTCATGCGCATGGGCCGTCACAAGGAATTGGATATCGACCTCATTGCCATCAATACCGATGCCAAACAGCTGGCACAGGCAGACGAAGCAGGTGTAGAGACGCTCCAGATTGGTGCGGATTTGACCAAGGGACGCGGGACTGGCGGCAATATTGCCGTTGGTGAAAAGGCGGCCAAAGATGCAGAAGGCAAGATCCGTGATGCCATGAACGGGGCAGACCTCGTTTTCATCACGGCCGGCCTTGGCGGTGGTACGGGTACGGGCGCAGCTCCTGTAGTCGCGCGGATTGCCCGCGACCTCGGCCTGCTGTCGGTGGGAGTCGTGACACAGCCGTTCAGCTTTGAGGGCAGCCGGAAGAAACGCCTGGCCAATGAAGGCCTGGTCAAGATGCAGTCGCAGATGGATGCTCTCATCCTGGTAGCGAATGACAACCTGCTCAAGTTACCGGAGAATCGCCACATGACTTTGGTCAAGGCCTTTGAATGTGCCGACAACATCCTGCTGCAGGCTATCAATTGCATCGCGGAACTCATCCTGACGACAGGCGTCATCAATGTAGATTTTGCCGATGTCACGACGATTTTCCGCCAGAGTGACAGCAGCGATGCACTCCTGGGTATCGGCCGCAGTGCGCGCAGTGCTGTGGAAGCGGTGCAGCAGGCCGTCGACAGCCCGCTCATCAGCAAGAGCCTGGAGGGGGCACGCGGCATCATCCTCAATCTGACGGGCGATAAGACGCTGAGCCTTTACGATGTAGATGAGGCCACGCGTTATATTTATGAGCATACGGATCCGGAAGTCAATATCATCCTTGGCACGGTCATCGATGATTCTCTGAGCGGCGATGTACGGGCGACCATCATCGCAACGGACTTTGCAGACAGCGTGGTACTGAAGACGCCGGAAGTAAAAGTGCCGGAGAGCAAGGTCAAGAAAAATACGTTCTCACTCGAAACGCCAGGGTTCATGCAGGCAAAGACGCAGCCTGTGCGTTCCGCCGGAGCTTTTGCTATCCCGGCATTCCGCTTGACGAAGGAAGATGGCAGTCCGGAAAATCCGCAAAAATAAGGAATGGTTGCAGAAAGGAAATGAAATCTTGAGTAAATTAGGCCGGTTTTCCCGCACGGAATTGCTGCTGGGAGAAGAAGGAATGGATAAGCTGGCAAAGAGTACCGTGGCGATTTTCGGCGTGGGCGGTGTCGGCTCGTTTGTGGCAGAAGGTCTTGCACGTGCCGGTGTGGGACACCTTGTCCTCATCGATAACGATCTTATCTGCCTGACAAATATCAACCGTCAGATCCATGCGACTTCGAAAACTGTTGGCAAAAAGAAAACGGAAACGATGAAGGAAAGGATCCTGGATATCAATCCGCAGGCTGTGGTGGATACCATCGAATCATTTTATCTGCCGGAAAATGCCGCAGACTTTTTCCAGCAGCATTATGATTATGTCGTGGATGCCATTGATACGGTGACGGGCAAGATCGATTTAGTCCTGCAATGCCGTGACCGTCAGATCCCCATTATCTCCAGTATGGGAGCAGGCAATAAACTGGATCCGACGAAGTTTGAGGTCACAGATATCTACAAGACGAGTGTCGATCCCCTGGCGCGCGTCATGCGCAAGAAGCTCAAGGAGAACCGTGTGCGGAAGCTCAAGGTGGTCTATTCGCGCGAAAAACCGCTGGCTGTGCGCCAGAGCGGCTGCGGCAAGAATTGCATCTGCCCGCCGGGCAGTGCGCGCAACTGCGATATGCGGCGGGCTGTTCCCGGCAGTATTTCGTTTGTGCCTTCCGTGGTCGGCCTGATCATTGCCGGCGAGATCGTGCGTGATATCACGGGGGCGAAGGTGGAGGTGTCGTGATGAAGATTTCAGTGCTTGGCTGCGGCCGCTGGGGAACATTTCATGCCTGGTATGCACAAAAGATCGGACATGAGGTCATGCTTTGGGGACGCAAGGGTTCTTCTCATCTGCAGACCCTGTCAGCAACGCATCAGAACGAATACCTGACGTTGCCGCAGGAGGTCGTCCTGACGGATGATCTCGTGGCTGCCGTATCCCATGCCGATACCATCATCATTTCCATAAGTTCCCAGCAGCTGCGTTCGTTCTGCCGTCAATTGGCAGGCCTGGGGATAAATCTTGCGAAGAAGCGTTTCGTGCTTTGCATGAAGGGCTTGGAAATCGGTACAGGCAAGCGTCTGACGACCGTGTTTTATGAGGAACTCGGCACAGATATGCGCGTGGCCGTCTGGGTAGGCCCCGGACATGTGCAGGATTTCGTCAGAGGGATCCCGAACTGCATGGTCATCGCAGCCCGGGAGATGCAGCTCACGAAAGAACTCGTGGCAGCATTCTCGAGCCCTTTGATCCGCTTCTATTATGGCGAGGACCTCCTGGGAACAGAAATCGGTGCAGCTTCAAAGAATGTCATCGGACTGGCTGCCGGCATGCTTGACGGCTTTGGTTACAGCAGTCTGAAAGGCGCGCTGATGGCACGCGGCACACATGAGCTTTCCCGCCTCATTGAGGCGATGGGAGGCGACCGCATGACCGTGTACGGTTTGTCGCATCTCGGCGATTACGAGGCCACCCTGTTCTCGCCGCACAGCAATAACCGCCGCTTCGGCGAAGACCTTATAACGGGCAAGCCGTTCACGAAACTGGCAGAAGGGGTCTATACGGTAGAGGCTCTGCTGGCGCTCTCTGAGGAGTTTCATGTAGAGCTGCCCATCTGTGCGACCGTCGATGCTATCGTCCATCACCACAAGGATCCGAAGGAGCAGCTGACACAGCTTTTCCTGCGGGCAACAAAAGCAGAGTGAGACAGGAAGCAGGACCATCCGGTACCTGCTTTTCCTTTTTTTCATCTCTGTGAAATCTTCACATTTTCTTCACAATCCCGCAACATCTTCTGCACAGTCTTTGCGTATACTGGGAACATCGAATGGTTCCCAGGTTCGCCGGATTGCCGGCGCTGGGGATCAGCCTGCAGGATCGTGATTGAAAAGAAAGGAAGGTTTTCTTTATGATGATGACGAATTACATGGAAGTACTCATGAGCAACCAGCCATGGAACCTCATTGCCTTCATGGTACTGCCTGTTGCGATGGCGGAGCTGCTGACAGCGGCGGAACTCTTCATCCTTGCGCGGCCGGAGACGAGCGCGGGCTGGAAGAAACTCAGTCACGGCCTCGGGATCGCTCTTGGACTCTACTTCCTCGGCGTGTTCTTCTGTTTCATCTTGCACATTCTCCCGGGCATCTCACTACGCGGCTGGATTGACAAACTCGCCATTGCTGCGTATCTTGCCGGCGTCCTGCCGCTTGGCGCGATTGCTCTGCAAGAACTCGGCTTGTTCGGCGGCCCTTCGGCCAAGCGCCAGTGGCACCACATCCTGCTGCTTATCAGCTTCCTTGTCGTCAGCCATATCGCGATGATCTTCGGCATGGTTGACCCGACGCTCTCCGGCTGGCAGCCGGCAAGGCCGCAGATGGAGATGCAGCATATGGGGCACATGGATCACATGGACCATATGGGGATGGACAGCAGTATGCACCACGATTCCGTGCAGATGGATCACAAGTGATTCTCAAGGGAGAGCAGCATTGCTCTCCCTATCGTCATGCAAAGGCAGGGATAGACGGGATTTTGGATCTCTTCCCAATGCCTTATTTTCAGAAAGGATGGAACACATGCAACGAAGTGTCTTGATTGTCGATGACGACGTACGGCTGCGGCGCGTACTCATCGACTTCCTGCAGAAGGAGAACTGGCAGACACACGAAGCAGCAGACGGCATCGAGGCACTGAAAGCCGTTGCAAGATGCCACCCCTCTATCATCATCCTTGACCTTGCGATGCCGCGCCTCGACGGCATGGAGGTTTGCCGTCGGCTGCGCCAGACCTCACAGCTCCCGATCCTCATGTTGACGGCCCGCGACGACGAGGTCGACAAGCTGCTCGGACTCGAACTTGGCGCTGACGATTACCTCGTCAAGCCCTTCAGTATGCGCGAACTCGCTGCTCGTATGAAAGCCATCCTGCGGCGCACGCAGCAAAAGCCTGGCAGCACACAGGAGGATTTCCTGCTCCGTTGCCAGGATCTTGTCCTCGACGTCCGCCGTCACACGGCATTCATCGGTGAAAGCGAGCTTCCCTTGACACCGATTGAGTTCTCGCTGCTCGAACTCTTCCTGCGCCATCCCGAACAGGTTTTCAATCGCCTGCAACTCCTGGAGGCCACACACGGTTTTGCCTTCGAGGGTTACGAGCGGACCATCGATGCCCATATCCGCAATCTGCGCCGCAAGATGGAGACAGCAGCCCCTGGGACAAAATACATCCAGACGGTGTACGGCATCGGCTACAGATTAGGAGGAACCGGCCATGTTTGACCACTGCAGCATCCAGCTCAAGCTCGCCGGCAGCACCTTCCTGCTCTTGGCTTTTACTGTCTGCAGCTTGATTGCCTTGACGAACGAACAGATGGAGATAGCCTTTGGCGATTACCTCGCCTTGCACATAGCCGTCATGGACCATGGACCGGCTGAGATGATGTTCATCCACTCGGTACATCAGTCGCTCTGGTGGGTCGGCCTATTTTTCATCCTGCTCGGCTTCATCATCACATCCATTCTCGCCGCAGGCATCACGCGGCCGCTGCGCCGCTTGACAAAAGCTGCTGCGGCTGTGGAGCGCGGCCATTTCGACCAGTGCGTCCCTGTCGACTCGCGCGATGAGGTTGGCCATCTGGCCAACGTCTTCAACAAGATGGCCGCCAAGCTCTCGCAAAACGAGCAGGCACAGCGCGACTTCTTCGCGAGTATCACGCACGAACTTCGTACACCGCTCGCTGTCTTGCAAGGTACCCTTGAGAACATGACGACTGGTGTCACCGAGCCGACACCGGAGCGTCTCTTTGCGATGCAGGAGGAAATCATGCGGCTCAACCGCCTTGTGACTGACTTGCGCGACCTTTCGCTGGCTGCTGTGCATGAACTCCGGCTGCACCTGCGTCCGACCGACCTTGGTCAGCTTGCCCGCCAGAGCGCCATGCTCATCCAGCCGCTGCTCGACGAGAGCGCGCAGCAGCTCCAATGCCAGATCCCTTCGCGCCTTACACTGCTGCCGCTCGATGCAGACCGAATGCGGCAAGTCATCGGCAATCTGCTCGTCAACGCCAGTCGTCATTCAGGCAGCGGCAGCCATATCCGCCTAAGCATCAGCGAGCAGTCCGACTGTATTGAACTCTGCGTCGCCAATGACGGCCCGTGTATCGCCCCCGAAGACCTGCCCCATATCTTCGAGAAGTTCTACCAAAGCCACTCTGCCCAGGGCGCAGACGATGCCCGGCGCGGCTCCGGTCTCGGACTGGCACTCGCCCGGCAGTATGTAGAGATTCACAGTGGTACAATCTTTGCCACATCAACACCAGAAGCGGGTACAGTTTTCACGATGCGCCTGCCCAAAGCATGATGAAAGGAGGCTGTTGCACGCAATGTGGCGTGCAACAGCCTCCTTTTGCCATGGGTGTTGCAATTCGGGGCTAGAAGATATGTTGTATATGTGTTGACTATTATATATGAATGTGATAAAATAAAATTTTTATTTATTTGAAAAACAACAATAAATGTGATATAATAAGATTGTAATTCGGGTTTTCTATGAGTTGGTTGGCATGCAGGGGGTGTATTTTTGTTACAGATAGGTGATAAAGTCGTATATCCGATGCACGGAGCCGGTGTGATTTCCGGGATCGAGAACTGTGAAGTATTGGGGGAAGGCAAATCCTATTACGTCCTCAAGATGCCTCTGGGCAATATGAAGGTCATGATCCCAACCGATAATGCTGACCATATCGGCCTGAGGGATATCATCCCAAAGGGTGAAGTGGACAAGGTACGGGATGTACTTGGAGCCAAGCCGGAAAAGCCGCAAGGCAGCTGGAACAAGAGATTCCACGCCAATCTGGATCGCATGAAGAGCGGTGATATCTGTGATGTTGCCGCTGTGGCTCGCAATCTCATCCTGCAGGATCGCCATCGCCGCGTATCATCGGGCGAACGGCGCCTGATGGACCTGGCCAAGCAGATCCTTGTCAGCGAGCTGGTATTTGCTTGTGACAAGAGCCCACAGGAAGTAGAGACCTGGATGGACACGGTCCTATCGCACAATGCATATGCTTCTTGATGGCAGTATTCTTTTTGACAAGTCTGAGCAGAGTAGAGTATACTGATTCTGTTCGGACTTTTCTTTTTTATTTATTTATTTTTAAGGAGGTGAAGCACATGCTGGATCGTGTTTTACGTTTTTTCATCACACTCTTCCTGGCCATTGCTGGAGGAGCGCTCTTGGATCTTGCCAGCCCGTTGCTCACACTGTATATCAGTACGGAAGTCTTGAAGATGGACATGGGAGCTATCAAGATCACCATGGCTAGTCTGCTTTGTATCCTGCTGGGAGCCATCCTGGGCGGTTTGATTGGTTTTTTCCTTTCGCCGTACCTCATACGCCGTTTGAAGAGATTCTCGATCTGGGTGGAAACGCAGCTTGGCAAGATGCCCATTCACGATGTCATCGCTGGTGCTATTGGACTTTCAATCGGACTTATCATAGCGAATTTATTAGGTTATTCATTTGCCAAGATTCCAGTGGTCGGCGATTACATTCCTGTGATTTTCAGCATCGTGTTTGGTTATCTCGGCATCCATATCACGATCAAGAAACGCGAGGAACTGTCCGGCTTGTTTGACTTCATCCCGCGTTTCATGAAAGAACTCAGTCGGGCGAAGGACGCCAAGCTGCAGGCTGATAAATCCGGCAGGAATCCAGCGGCAGGTGCAGTGACAAGCGGGAAAGAGACGGCCACGGACAAACTTTACAAGCTGCTTGATACGAGTGTCATCATCGATGGGCGCATTGCGGATATCTGTGATACTGGCTTCATTGAGGGGACCTTGCTCATCCCGGTTTTTGTGCTGGAAGAACTTCAGCATATCGCTGATTCTGCTGATGTACTCAAGCGGACGCGTGGCCGCCGCGGGCTGGATATCCTGCAGCGCATCCGTCAAGGAACGAAAGTCAAGGTCGAGATCACGAATGTCGATTTTGATGATATCGCGGAAGTGGATTCGAAACTCGTACGTCTTGGACAGCAGGTCGGTGGCAAGATCATCACGAATGATTTCAATCTCAACAAGGTGGCTCAGCTGCGCGGCGTGCCGGTCCTCAACATCAATGAACTTTCCAATGCCGTGAAGCCGGTGGTCATTCCTGGAGAGACGATGCAGGTCACGGTGGTCAAAGCCGGCAAAGAACCTGGTCAGGGCGTGGCCTATCTCGACGACGGCACGATGATCGTCATTGAGAATGGACATCGCCATATGAATGAACATATCCAGGTCGAAGTCACTTCTGCGCTGCAGACGGCAGCGGGCCGTATGATTTTTGCCAAGCCGGTTCATGCGTAAAGGAGGGAGCGGCATGGTCAGTGTCATCTTTCCTGCGGCAGGTCAGGGAAAACGCATGCATGCAGGTTTCAATAAGGTTTTCCTGGAAATCATTGGCGAATCCATCCTGCTGCGCACGCTGCGCCGGTTTTCGGAAGTGCCGGCTGTGCAGGAACTCGTCGTGGTGACAGGCACAGATGAGGTTGCTGCTGTGCGCCGTCGCTTGTCCCATGTGCCGGGGCTCAAGCCGTTGAAGGTGGTAGCAGGAGGCTCCGAACGCCAGTATTCCGTCTGGAATGGTCTGCGTCAAGCAGATCCTCAAGCGGATATCGTACTCGTCCATGATGCGGCGCGCCCGCTGGTGACGCCCAAAACGATAGAAGCTGTCATCGCTGCAGCTCAAGAGCATGGTGCTGCTGTAGCCGCTGTGCCAGCTAAGAATACCGTCAAGATCGTCAAGGATGGCATCGTGACGGAGACTCCGGATCGTTCCACGCTCTGGAGTGTCCAGACTCCGCAGGGGTTCCATCGTGATATCCTTGTGGCAGCAAATGAAAAAGCGGAGCAGGAAGGCTTCCTGGGGACAGACGATGCGTCTCTGGTTGAGCATTATGGCATGCCGGTGCATGTCGTCATGGATTCCTATCGCAATATCAAGATCACGACGCCGGAAGACCTCATCATTGCGGAGGCATTCCTGCGTCATGAAAACGGTGGTGTCCGGGGATCGCTGCGCAAGGTGGCCAAGCGGGCTGGGGCACATCTTTCAGGACATTGTCAAGGAAAGGATGGTTGAAAAATATGACACGATTCGGTATGGGGTATGATGTCCATCGGCTCGTCGAAGGACGCAAGCTCATCATTGGCGGGGTCGAGATCCCGTATGCCCTGGGCCTCCTTGGTCATTCCGATGCCGATGTCCTGCTGCATGCCATTGCAGATGCGCTGCTTGGAGCCGCCGCGCTTGGCGATATCGGACGCCACTTTCCCGATACGGATCCACAGTATGAAGGAGCGGACAGCATGAAACTGCTTGCACGCGTGGCAAAGCTCCTGCATGAGTCCGGATATCGCGTGGGCAATGTCGATGCGACCATCGTGGCGCAGAAACCCAAAATGAAGGATTTCATCCCGCAGATGAATGAAAACATTGCGCAGGTACTGGGCGTATCCGTCGGCCAGGTCAATGTCAAGGCTACGACGGAAGAGCGCTTGGGCTTTACCGGTGCGGAGCAGGGCATTTCTGCTTATGCGGTTGCGGGAATCGAGAACCTGTGATAGAATAGGCTCTATATAAGGAAAAGCTGAGAACGGGAGAGTACATCCGGACGTTCATGCAGAGAGGCCGGCAGATGGTGTGAGTCGGCTATGGACAAAGAGATGGAATTGCACCCGGGAGCTGCTGTGCTGAACAGAGTGGTAGGCATAGCCGCAGGAATGCGTTACATTTTTTGAGTGAAAGGGCTTTGCCCTTTAAGCAGAGTGGAACCACGGCCCCGCGTCTCTGATGAGATGTGGGGCTTTTGATATAGGTATGTGTTTAGGAGGGACGTCCATGAGTTTCTTTTCGCGGCTCCGCAAGGATATCCGTGTGGTTTTTGAGCGTGATCCAGCAGCTCGCAGCGTGCTGGAGGTCCTTTTTTGCTATTCTGGCTTGCATGCCATCTGGTTCCATCGCATCTCGCACAAGCTTTACAAGCGAGGCTGGATCCTCATCCCGCGCATGATCTCGAATCTTGGACGCTTCCTGACTGGCATCGAGATCCACCCTGGTGCTACGATCGGCGAAGGCCTCTTCATCGATCATGGCACGGGAATCGTCATCGGCGAGACGGCCGAGATCGGCAAGAACGTTACGCTTTATCAGGGCGTGACTCTCGGCGGTACCGGCAAGGAAAAGGGCAAGCGTCATCCGACCATCGGCAATAATGTGGTCGTGGCTTCGGGAGCCAAGGTTCTTGGGTCGTTCACGGTGGGTGACCATGCAAAAATCGGTGCGGGTTCTGTGGTGCTGAAGCCGGTGCCGGCTTATGCGACGGTAGTCGGCATCCCCGGGCGCATCGTCGTCATGCATGGCAAGCGTGTCCATACGGCGCAGGAACTCCGCCAGGCCGTACGCGATACCCATCATCTGGTGGAACCAGAAGACAGCATCACAGATATCGAAGAAGAACTCGATGTCGACCTCGACCACGATATGCTGCCGGATCCGGATGAAGAAGCACGCGAGTGCATGATGCGCCAGATCCAGATGCTGGAAAAGAAGGTCAGGGAACTCGAAAAGAGAATGGAGGAAAATCATAACAATGCTTAAAGTCTACAATACGATGACTCGTCAGAAAGAGGAATTCAAGCCGCTCAAGCCGGGTGAGGTCAGCATTTATTGCTGCGGTGTCACGCCGTATAACCATCCTCATATCGGCAATGCCCGTCCGTTCGTGACATGGGATGTCATCCGCCGTTATTTTGCGAAGAAGGGCTATCGCGTCCATTACATCCAGAACTTCACGGATGTAGATGATAAGATCATCGCTGCGGCCAATAAAGAGGGTGTGACCTGGAAGGATATCTCTGACCGCTACATCAAAGCGTACTTTGAGGCCATGGATGCCCTGAATGTCCGCCATGCGGATGTATATCCGCGTGTCAGTGAGACAATGCCAGAAATCATCGCTATGGTCCAGGATCTCATTGACAAGGGGTTCGCTTATGTCGTCGACGGCGATGTCTTTTACAGCGTGGAGAAATTTGCAGGTTATGGCAAGCTCAGCGGGCGCGATCTTGAGGATATGAAAGCCGGGGCGCGCATTGAAGTCGATACGCGCAAGCATCATCCGATGGATTTTGCTCTCTGGAAGTCCGCGAAACCAGGCGAGCCGTCCTGGGATAGCCCGTGGGGCAAAGGACGTCCAGGCTGGCATATCGAGTGCAGCACGATGTCTCTCAAATACCTCGGTGAGAAGTTCGATTTCCATGGCGGCGGCAGTGACCTGATTTTCCCGCACCATGAGAATGAGATTGCCCAGTCACAGGCATGCATCGGTGATGACCACAGTTTTGCCCAGTACTGGCTCCACAATGGCTTCATCACGATCCATAACGAGAAGATGTCGAAATCCAAGAATAATTTCTTTACGGTAAAAGACATCCTCAAGGAGTACCCGGGAGAAGTCATCCGCTTCTTTATCCTGCAGACGCATTACCGCAGCCCGCTTGATTTCTCGGATGAGCGTCTCAAAGAAGCGCAGACGAGCCTCGGCCGTCTGACCAACACGAAAGAATACAGCGATGAACTCGCGAAGAAAGAGGGGACTGCAGACACGGCGGCAGAACTTGCCGCTACGGCCGACAAGCTGCTGAAAAACTTCTATGAGGCCATGGATGATGATTTCAACACGGCTCTGGCCATCAGCCAGATGTTCGCGCTGTCCAAGGAAATCAATATCTACTATCAGGATGTCACGAACGGCAGCAAGGCCTTTGATGCAGAGGATTTTGCGAAGGTACGCGCTGACTATCTGGAGATGGCCGGCATCATTGGCATTTTCGAGCAGCAGGAAGCAGCCGGAAACGATGGCCTTGCAGATAAGCTCATGGAAATCATCATCGCCATCCGCCAGGATGCGCGCAAGGAGAAGAATTGGGCTCTCGCTGACAAGCTTCGCGATGAACTCAAGGAAGCCGGCATCATCCTTGAGGATACGCCGAATGGGGTACGGTGGAAGAAAGCATGAAGTTTTCACGATTCAAGCAGCTGGTGGATATGATGTTCCAACCGGATGGCCAGGGGGGCATTGCCGAGCGTTATGCTGGCAAAGACCCGAAGGCCATTCATCCGCTGGTACTTGCGTATGTGGGGGATGCCTATTTTCATCTGTTTGTACGCACGCGCCTGCTTTCCTTTGAACAGGCACAGGTCCAGGCCCTGCATACCTTCAGTGCCCAGATTGTTTCAGCTGTCTGGCAGGCAAAGGCTTATCGGGGCATTGAGAGCATGTTGACGGAAGAAGAAAAGGGCATTTATCGTCGTGGCCGCAATGCCAAGAGCCATGCACCCCGCAGTGCAAGCGTGGCGGAATATCATGCAAGTACAGGCTTTGAGGCCCTGATTGGCAGTCTATATCTGGCCAACCAGGAAGACCGTCTTGAGGAAATCTGCGAGGCGTCCTTCCAGGTGATCAGCCGAGCCATGATGGAATCGATACAGGAACGTCATCCGCAACGAGAGTCTTGAGCTTTTTGTTGTGCTGGATGACAGGAAAGGAATTTCACCGATGATCAAAGTGAAACTTTTGGATTATACACCGGAACCAGAACGCGTCGTGGCCATGGCAGCGCGCCTTTGTTATTCGGCCAGCGGTGCTGAAGAACTTGCCGAACGCCTGGATGATGATAAAGTGCGCGCGATGGTACGCAAGATGGTGCGTATCGGACATGGATCTACACTGGAACACGCTTCATTCACTTTTGGCATAGAGGGCGTTTCACGTGTACTCACGCACCAGCTCGTACGCCATCGCATTGCCAGCTATGACCAGCAGTCGCAGCGCTATGTGGCTGCGCATGGCTTCCAGTACATCACTCCCCCGAGCATTGCGGAAAAACCTGAGGCCAAGGCCCGGTACGATGCTTTGATGGAAGAGATCCGTGACGCTTATGATGCCTTGACGGAGATGGGAATCCCGAAAGAGGATGCCCGCTACGTACTCGCGAATGCGACGGAAACCAAGATCCTCGTGACCATGAATGCGCGCAGTCTGCTGCATTTCTTTAACCTGCGCTGCTGCAACCGCGCACAGTGGGAAATCCGCGAGATGGCTTACAAGATGCTGGCAGAGGTAAAGAAGGTGGCGCCGACCCTTTTCTTCAATGCCGGAGCCAGCTGTGTCAACACGGGTCGCTGCCCGGAAGGTGAGATGACCTGCGGGAAGCTCCAGGAGATGCTCAAACTGCGGGAAAAGGACTGACTATGGAACGGAAAGATAAAGAGAACATGAAGAAGAGAATGGCCAGGGACAAGCAAGTGACAGACCGGAAGCCGCGGGAATGCCAGTTGCCGGCAAAACGCTATCGGAAGGGCCGCAGCGTGTATCCGGAAGACACGGCGCGTTTTGCGGCGCGCTCCGGACGCCAGGGACGACATGATGAAAATGAACGTGAGCTGCCTGCTGATGTGCTGGTTGGCCGCAATGCCGTGCTGGAAGCCTTGAGAGCAGGTCGCGGCATCAACAGAATCCTTGTAGCCAATGGCGACCGGGAAGGATCCATTGCAGAAATCCTGTCTCTGGCCAAAGAACGTGGCCTGGTGATACAGAATGTGGAGCGTGCCAAGATTGAAGCTCTATCCGGCGGTCAGCGCCATCAGGGCGTCCTGGCCTATGTGGCTCCCGTTCCCTATGCCGAACTTGAGGATATCCTGAAAGCCGCGGCAGAGAAGGATGAGGCCCCTTTTCTTGTGCTGCTCGATGAACTGGAAGATCCTCATAACTTAGGGGCGCTGCTGCGTACCGCGGATGCAACGGGGGTGCATGGCATCCTGATCCCCAAGCGCCGCAGTGTTTCCTTGAATGCTACTGTAGCCAAGACCTCGGCCGGTGCCGTGGAATACGTGCCTGTAGCGCGCATCGGCAATATTGCTCAGACCCTCAAGGCACTAAAGGAAAAGGGCTTCTGGGTCGCTGGGGCCGATATGGATGGCGAGAAAGCTTATTATGAAGCCGACCTGACGGGGCCTCTGGTCCTGGTGGTCGGCAGTGAAGGCCGGGGCATGAGCCGCTTGACCAAAGAGGCCTGCGATTTTATCGTAAGCATGCCGATGGTCGGTCACATCAATTCCCTCAATGCCTCAGTTGCTGGCTCTATCCTCATGTATGAATCCATGCGCCAGCGCCTGGCAAAACGGAACTGCTGAGCTGCCCGCCTTGACGCCTGGCGGAGAAAAGGGGTATAATCTCACTATTGAGAGAAAATGCATAAATATAAAAAAGCGTGTTTGTAAAGGAGAAGGTGCGATGGGAGCAGAAGCAGACACGGATGACATGGAGGAAATGTACCGTGGATATGAACATCTGACGGATGAAGAAATCCTTCTGGACATCAAAGAAAACAACAATAAGGTCGCACTGGATTATCTGATCAACAAGTACCGGAATTTTGTCCGGGCGAAGGCACGTTCGTATTTCCTCATCGGCGCGGACCGGGAAGATATCATTCAGGAAGGGATGATTGGTTTTTACAAGGCCATTCGTGACTTCCGCAATGACAAGCTGTCTTCCTTCCGGGCTTTTGCGGAGCTTTGCGTGACTCGTCAGATCATCACGGCCATCAAGACCGCGACCCGGCAGAAACACATTCCTTTGAATTCTTATGTTTCCCTGAACAAACCGATTTATGATGAAGATTCGGATCGTACGCTGCTCGATGTCATATCAGGGGCTAAGGTGTCGGATCCAGAAGAACTCGTCATCAGTCAGGAAGAATTCGCGGACATCGAAGCCAAGATGGAAGAGATCCTTTCTGATCTGGAATGGAAAGTGCTGATGAGCTACCTGGATGGCAAATCGTATCAGGAAATCGCCGCCGATCTTGGCCGTCATGTCAAATCCATCGATAATGCCTTGCAGCGTGTGAAGCGCAAGCTGGAGAAATATATGGAAAATCGCAGTGATGATATTGACATCAATACGATTTACAAGGGGCTATCCTCTATCAACCGTCGCTTGCGTGCCACGGAGGATGACGATTGTCTGTGATTATGGGTTGACAATCCATTGCTGTTGGGGTTATCATAACATATGAAATTGTTATATTAAAATTGCATATGAGGGAACAGGTGCCGCCTGCGGGCGGCTGAAAAGAGAAGCCGGTGAAAGGCCGGCGCGGTCCCGCCACTGTATGGGGAGCAACTCTGCAAGAATGTCACTGGGGAAACCTGGGAAGGCGCAGAGAAGCGATGAACCAAGCCAGGAGAACTGCCTGTCCGAAAATCACCGTTATACCTGCGAGCGATGGGAAGGCGATTTTATATCGATGGCAATGATACAGGACATGGATATAAGAGGTCTTTTTGCAGAAGCAAAAGGGCCTCTTTTTATATGATTTCCAAGGGTTGAAAGGGAGGATTTCCAATGAAGAGATGGGAAAAATTACTGGCAGCTGGTCTTTTCTGCACGGCGGTGGCAGGCTTTTATGCTCCGGCTACGGAAGCTGCGTATCAGCTGAATCCGGAAGTCAAGAATGCAACGATGGCGTTGAAAACGGCATCGGAAATCGGTGTCTTGACGAATGAGAATAAAGATTTGGCTAACTTGCCGGATAAGGATGCCATTGTGGTCATGACATTTGGCACGACCTTCAAAGACACGCGTACCAAGACGATAGATGCTACCGTCGATGCCATCAAGGCAGCTCATCCTGGCGTCAAGGTCGTGACGGCTTACACGTCCCATATCATCATTGACCGCGTTGCCAAGAATGAAGGCATAAAATTCCCGACGCCGGAAGAAGCCTTGGAGCAGCTCAAAGCGGCAGGTTACAGCCGCGTAGCTCTCGTTTCTCTCGATGTCATCCCGGGCATGGAATACAATTACGATATGGGCGTCTATCAGAACTACAAGAACGATTTCAAGAAGATGACACTTGGCACTTCGCTCATGTATTGGCAGGGGCAGGCTGAGCAGGCGGATGATGTGACGGAAACCATCAAAGCCATGGCTACGCAGTTCCCGAAGCAGGGCAAGCATGATGCTATCCTCATCATGGCACATGGCACACCACAGGTCTCGAATGCATATTATTCCGTCATCCAGGCAAAGATTGATGAACTCGGCTATAAGAACGTATACGTCTATACGGTAGAAGGCTGGCCTTCCCTTGAAACCGTCATGCCAAAACTCAAGGCTAACGGCATCAAGAATGTAACGTTGATGCCGATGATGATGGTTGCCGGCGATCATGCGAACAATGATATGGCCGGTTCCGAACCAGATTCCCATAAATCCATCCTTGAAAAGGCCGGCTACAAAGTCACGCCGTACATCCATGGTATTGGCGAGAACAAGGCGATACAGGCAATCTATGTCGAGCGCGCCAACGATGCATGGCAGGCTCTCGAAGCGACAAGCAAATAAAAGATACTGACCGTATGAAATCGTATTGATGTTTCCATAGGGATCATCGTCATGCCATGACCTGCAGAATGATATCATTCGCATTTGAATGTTATCATTTTTGCAGGTCTTTTCTTTTGTGCAAGGCGAAAAAGTAGTCAGAATTCGACAAAAAAGCAGGAGGAATGACTTTTTTGTCGAATTTAAGAAATGTAAAATTCATGATGAAGGTCGATGGAAAATCGTTAAGGTTTTCTATTCAGACTTTGGTTATTCAAATATTTTTATATAATGAAGGGAAGGATAGTTATGGCCGAGATGACGAAAAAAGCCCAGATTTTCCAGGATTTCTTGAAGAAAAAAAATATTGAAGCGTTTGAAGTAGAAACTCTTCCCGATGACCCGGAAAAAACGACAGCATTCCGTTCTCATGTCGAAGTGGATGGGCAGCGCCTGCCGATGCTTGTCCTTTTGGATCGCAGTGTATTCTCGATGATTCGCGTACAGATCTCGCCGCGTTGCCGTACGGCAGAGAATGAAAAAGCTGTGCTGGAACTGGCCAATGAGCAGAACTTCAAATATAAACCCTTCAAGCTGTATTTCGATAAAGAAGGTTCTCTGATCCTTGATATCTGCCTGCTGACGCCGGATGAAGATTACCAGGAACTTGGCAACATGCTTTATGCCATGTTTGATGTGATGATTGGCTATCTCAACGAGAATTATCGTACCTTGATGAAAGCTATCTGGTAAGATGCAAAAGCCACGGAAGCTGCCGTTGCAGGGGAATTTGTCTGCAATGACAGTTTTCGCAAAATGAATCTGGCTACAAAGCACCCGGTGCATGAGCAATGTGCCGGGATTTTTCTATCTTGAAAAAATAAAAAAAGGTGTTGACAAGTCACTACGTATCCTGTATCATAGTACAAGTCGCTGAGAGATACGGCGGAAGCAAATTCCTGGAAGCCTTGACTGGCAAAGGTCTTGCGGAACCCGCAAGGGCAGCAGAAAAAAAGTTCTTGACAGCCCTGAAGGAATGCGATAAGATAATAAAGTCGCTTGAAGCGAGAGCTTCGAAAGACGACAAGTTGTTCTTTGAAAACTAAACAATGCAACATGAATCATTTGTGATTCAAGCCAGATGTTAAAAAACATCGATTGATTATGAACATAAGCAATCGGCAATTTCTTTACTAAGCTTCATTTTTGAAGGTTAGACCAAAAAGATAATTAGAGCCAATCAAGGTTCTTCATAATTTTATGGAGAGTTTGATCCTGGCTCAGGACGAACGCTGGCGGCGTGCTTAACACATGCAAGTCGTACGAGGGGATTTAAAAGCTTGCTTTTGAAGAACCGAGTGGCAAACGGGTGAGTAACGCGTAGACAACCTGCCGTAAAGATGGGGACAACAGTCCGAAAGGACTGCTAATACCGAATGTTGTAGAGTTTCCGCATGGGAATCCTACTAAAGATGG
>JAQYBD010000043.1 GCA_029338835.1 Selenomonadaceae bacterium
CGGCTGTACGACTGCAAGTACCAGCCCTGCTGCTGACAGAAGTCCACGACCCTCCTGATGACCTCAGGCTTCAGGTAGCTCGTGTGGTAGACCTTGCCCTTCGCCGACTTGATCAGCGCACCGTTGTAGGTGATGATCGGCACATCGACGCCGAGCGCCTCCGCCACCGGCAGGGCCGCCCGGTACATGCGGCCCGTCGCGATCGTCACGATGACGCCAGCACGCACCGCCTGCCGCACGGCTTCTATATTTTCACGTGGGACATCCTTGCCGCTCGGCAGCAGCGTCCCATCCAGATCTGTCACAAAAAGTTTTATCGACATAGTCGTGCCTCCTTCATAATGGAAGTAACCTAATCTTATTATCTCCACATCGGGCCAAAAATGCAAGCCGCAATACGGGGCGCAAGGATAGGCTTTGCTTATTTCTATCCCCATGATAGAATAGAAAGATGTTATTTCCCTGATAGAAGAAAGAAGGTCTTTTCTTGAATTGGAAGCTCGTCCTCGCGATCCTCACGTGCAACATCCTCTTCATGTCCTCGAGCTACACCATGCTCATCCCGTTCCTGCCGATGTACCTGACGATGGAACTCGGCGTGTCAGACGCTGATGTCAACCTCTGGTCCGGCATCGTCTTCTCCGCCTCGTTCCTCGTCTCAGCCATCATGGCGCCGATTTGGGGCCGCATGGCCGACACGAAGGGCAAGCGGATCATGGCCATGCGCGCGAGTTTCCTGCTCGCCATCAGCTACTTCCTCGGCGGTATCGTCGAGACACCGGGCCAGCTCACGCTCATGCGCCTGTTTCAGGGCTTTGCCTCTGGCCTCTGGCCGATGGACCTCGCCATCATGACGCTCTACGCACCTCCGAAGAAACTCGGCCTCTGCCTCGGTGTCATGCAGGGCACCCTGACGGCTGGCGGCGTCGTCGGGCCCCTGCTCGGCGGCGTCCTCGCCGAGGCCGTCGGCATGCGCTACTCCTTCTTCCTCGCCGCTGCTGCTCTCTTCACGAACTTCCTGATCTTCACCTTCATCATCAAGGAGCCGCCCGTCGCCAAGAAAGCCACGAATGCAGATGATACAACAGAAGACGATGTCTCGCCCTGGCGCATGCCTCTTTTGCGCAACATGCTGCTCTGCGGCACGCTCGTGCAGATGGTCATCCTGATCCTGCAGCCGGTCATCACGACATACGTCGCCAAGCTCGCAGGCCCCATGCCGAACATTGTCTTCGTCGCGGGCTTCGTCTTCTCGCTCGGCGGCATCGCGGGGGCCATGGCCGCGCCGTTCTGGGGGACGTTCGGCCAGCGGCGCGGCTTCTTCCGTGCCATGTGCCTCGGCATGGCCGGTGCCGGCCTCTCCATGATCATCCAGGGCATCCCCGACACGCTCCTGCCGTTTGCCATCATGCAGTTCGTCGGCGGCCTCTTCTTCTGCGGCATCCACCCTTCCATCAACGCCGTACTCGCCAGCAATACACCGCCATCTTACAAGGGGCGCATCTTCGGCATGCTGTTCGCCGCACAGCAGGTCGGCTCGATGGCAGGCCCTTTGCTCGGCGGCCTCATCGCGACCTTCCTCGGCATCCACTGGGTCTTCGCCTTCTCCGGCGTCCTGCTGCTCTGCCTGAGCTCCGCCATCTGGCATCGCTATCGCGGCCAGCGCGGCTGCTGAGATACTAGCTGGCTCAATTCATTACGATTCTTCAAGGGAGCAGGATTTTCCACTTCCCGTGCAGAAATAACACGTGAATCCAATGATGCGACGGCTTATACCACTGCCGCAACTCCATACCCCGAAGGACGTGTTCCACATGAACTTTCACTATGCCGATAAAATCGCTTACTTCTTCATCGCCTTCGCCCTCTACCTGCTGCTGCGCGCCTTCTCCGAGGTGCACACCGCGCCGCTGACGAACATCCTGCTCTACGTCTCCATCGCCATCTCCCTGCTCGCCAGCAACATCCCGCGCGTCGTCGACATCCCGCTCCACTGCGTCTATCCCGTGCGCTGCGTCGAGATCTTCAGCTTCGGCCTCGCCATCGTCTGCTTCCTCGTGCTCTGCATGCGCCATATCATTTGATACACAAGTGAATACTCACACAAAATAGAGGATGATCCTTTATCCTTGATAGTATGCCAAAAACCAAGACCGACAAAGAAAGAGAGATGCGACCGGCTTCTTGGTGTAGGTGATTGTCATGAATATTTCTGAGACCGATACCATGTGAACAAGAAGGGCAAGGAACGCTTGAAGCTGTAAACTGCTGAAAATCAAAGAAAAATGGATTAAAACTTATTTAAATAAAAATTAAGCCTGTGTATAACAAAGAATCGTTTTTTAGCGCTGTTTTTTTTTTTTTTGATAAATGCTATAATCCTCACAACGAAAAGAAAACGAAGTTAGTGACACGATTTGGGTTTGGGGATATGAGCAAGCGTCCGGAAAGGAGAGCCGCGGCAGAGGACCGTCCATAATTGCATAAGACCATCGCATTGCTAATGGAAACCTTTTTGCGCTTTGGGTGTGTTTGTAAGAAGCGTACGACATGAACGGGGATTCCAGGTCATTGATTCAGAAGCCAGAAACTGCTGTCTTGTATGGATTCACGACAAGTTCTCTGGCTTTTTTGGGTGTGCTTCTTTCACAGATGATGATGTAAAGGAGATCGCGGGAATATCATGAAACATGCGGGACGGATGAATAAAAAACTGACGATGGCCATTTTGCTGGCCCTGACTATCGGGACAAGTCTGCCGGTATATGCCGAAACGGTTAAGGATCAGACATTGACCAAAGGGGACTGGACACTGCAGGAAAAACTGAACATGGAAAACAGCACCGTCACAGCGGATAAATTTTTCCTGGATGGCAGTAAAATTCCGGATAGCAAAAGCCCTGTAGAAAACAGTCCTGTGGAAAGTATCCAGTCTTCTCTGGAAGGGAAAAACGGCATTGAGATTTCCAATTTGATCGTCCAAGCTCCAACGGGGGAAGGACACCATGCTTCAATAGATAATGCAGTTGAACTGCAGGGTTCTTCTTGGGCGGCGCCGGTTATTTCTATCAGCGGTGTCACTTCTGATAAAGACAACCCAGCGACGAGTCTTAAAGGACTATACACGATGGCGGTAAAAGATGATATCCATCTCAAATATGTGCAGAATCATCTAAAAACAGATTGGCTCCGTGTAAATGGAGTGACCACCGATACGGCACAGCAGGTATACGGTGCTTTTATCGGCGCTGCCGATTTGTCTCCCTATACAGAAGGAGGCAAGACCAATGTGACTGTTGAGAACATTGCCAATACCACGGACAGCTCAGATGGGACTTTGGCTTTTGGACTGGGGAACAATCTGATATTACTTGACTATGACAATCCTGATGAAAAGGGCCAGGACATCCCTTTTGTGGTCACCGGGAAGACTCAGATTCGGAACGTTTCTTCCACCAACGGATCGGCTGTTGGTGCTATCTTGTATGAAGTTTCCGGCATGGACATGGATGACAGCCACACAGATTTCCATGATCTGGAAATCTCGGATATCCATGGCGGGGATCTGTCCATAGGCCTGTACGGCGGCATGGGTGTGGTCAATGTGGAGAATGCAGACATCAATATGACGGGAAAAGAAAATAAGTATGCCGGGTTGTATACCGCTTCTGTCCCGGATTACCAGTCAGCGACTCTGCAGCAGCTTGCCATTGCAGGACCTTTCTTTGGAAAGATTAATTTAAACAATCCCGATGGAAACTATACCATCAATGGCAATGTAATGGCAGACGCAGGAAATCAGTTGAAGATTGATGAAGGAGTGTATCAATATTATAAAACGCAATATGAAGATCCTAGTACCAGTGAAGGGCAAAAAGAATATGTGAAAGAAATGATGGATAGTCTGGAGCCGACCATTCAATTCCTCAAAGATAAACAATACGGGAGCATCAACATGGACGGCCATCTGAAACTGTACGGGGATGTCTATGCCAAAGATGGAGGCACCGTGAATCTCCATCTTCAGAATGGCAGTTATTTTGAAGGCCAGGCCGATGATTATGCAGATTTTGACGCTGCCGGACAGCTGACGCCCCGCCAGGTGGATGTGTCTTCCGATATGAATAAATCTGCTCTTGGCAAGCTGTACGGTTGGAAAAATCAGGCAGATACGGCTTATGCTACATACGGCGTGCCACGTCTGAATGCCGGCACCATCAATCTGACCATGGATCCCGGCAGCAAATGGCAGACCCGGGGCAAGAGCTTCATCACCTCATTGGACTTCAACCATGGGGGGCTGGTGGATACCCGGAAGGGCCATGGAGTATCCGTTACTATTGGCAAGCTCACCGGGGAAGGTGGTACCTTCCTCATGGACTTTTCCAAAGATGCGGCCAAATCCGACATGCTCTATGTGAAGGACCTGAGCCAGTCCGGGGTCCAGCACATCCAGGCGTATTTGCTGCCTGACACAAAAGTGGAAGAACTGAAGGGCATCCGTTTTGCCACCACCGGCGGAGATGACTACAAACGGGATCCGGCTGCCAAGTTCGATGTGAGCCTGGTCCATAATCAGGGCGTCAACAACATCACACTGAAAGTGAAGAACGAGAAGTTCAATCCGGAGGATACAGCCGTGAACGAAAAGTTCAATGGGGGCAAAAACGGCGTGGGCACCTATAAGCCGGGTAACGACTATGTCACAGCGGTCTTTTCCGGTAAAGGCTTTACCAAGGAAGTCCCGGATCAGGAAAAAATCATGACGGACGCCATGGCTGGAAAACAGACCACCGACGACAAGAGTGGCAATCTCCTGCCGGAATACCTGAAGACCGAAACCATCGAAACCCCGGTAAAGGAAGGTACGAACTGGTTCATTGACACGGCGGTGCTCACGCCTTCTGACAGCGGCAAGATTATCAAGAAATCCAGCCAACTGGACTACACGGATGCTGTCTATGGCATTTATACAGATACGCTGAACAAGCGTCTCGGTGAAGCCCGCTACAGCGCAGACGGTGATGGCATGTGGGCTCGTGTGCGCCACGACCGTCTGGGACGGGAAGCGTTGTACGACGCTCGAAACACGATGACGGAGCTCGGGTATGACTGGACGCGCGCGGAAACGGCTTCCGGCCGGCATATCCAGGGTGCAGCCTTCGATTTGATGAATGGCAGTGCCGATTACAAGGAACTGAATGGTGACAGCGACGTCAAGCGCTACGGTGCCTGGTTCTACGATACGCGCCTTGGCAACGACGGTCACTATACCGATTTTGTTGCCAAATACGGCCGCCTGTTCAACAAATTCAATCTGCTGCAGGATAATGGTATGCCGGTACAGGGCGATTACCACAACGATTATTATTCGTTGAGCCTGGAATACGGCCGCAAGCTGCCGCTCTCCGCTTCCTGGTACATCGAACCACAGGCACAGGCTCAGTACACATATCTGGGCAGCACGGATTATCGCACGACGCAGGGCTCCCGCGTTCACCTGGCCGGCACGGACAGCTTCATCAGCCGCCTCGGCTTCCGCCTCGGACAGGACCTTGGCAAACAGTCGACGTTCTACATCAATGCGGACTTCCTGCACGAGTTCCTCGGCAATCAGGACATCTTCGCGCAGGACATGACGGGCAGCATGAACGTCACGGGCCATAATGACGGCAGCTGGTACGACGTGGGCCTTGGCCTTACGACGCATCTCAACAAGGATGCCTATGCGTTTGTCAATTGCGAGAAATCCTTCGGCCCACGAATCGAACATAGCTGGTCATTGGAAGCCGGCCTGAATTTCCAGTTATGATGATTGGCGAAAATACTTCCTTTTGAAGCTGCCGGCTCAGCGCGTACTCAGGCTACCATACAGCCGAAGAAACCGTTCCCTGCCAGGGACGGTTTTTCATTTGCAATGCAAAAAGCGTCACATCCTGCAATGTGACGCTTTTATGTTTACGTTGAACGTTCCTTATATCACCGAAAATCAAGACGAGGAACCACCTATGTCCGCCTTACACCTTAGCAGCTGCGGCTTCCCAGCCGAGCTCGAGGGCTTTCATGTTGGCGTCGACGGTGTGCGGTGGCACGCGGTTGGCGACGGCTTTCTTGATGGCGTCGAAGGAGACGATGCCCGTGAGGCGCACGAGGGCGCCGAGGGCAACGATGT
>JAQYBD010000044.1 GCA_029338835.1 Selenomonadaceae bacterium
GCGGTTGTAGTACTCGACTTTGTCGCTGTACATGCGCTGATCAGTCTGAGTGATGGCCTCGTCAAGGCGCGCGGTGTCGGGTACCCAATCGCTGCCGAAAGCAACGGAGAGCCCCTGTTCGTGCGCAGCCAGCTCGCGCAGGTGGCGTACACTGTTCTTGAAATCGAGTTCTGTTATGAGCGGCATCAAGACGAGGAATTCATCGCCGCCGATGCGGTAGGTGTTCTCGATGCCGTAGCACTTCGTGAGCAGGCGTGCCGCACGCTTGAGCGCCGCATCGCCCGCCTGGTGGCCAAATGTATCGTTGATTTCCTTGAGGCCATTGACATCGGCATAGACAATGCCCGCACAACACGGATGCTGCATCAGGAAGTTCATCCTCTCCATGCAGGCATTGCGGTTGTGGAGCCCCGTCAAGGCGTCATGGCGGCTCAGGTGTTCGAGCTTCATCACCAGCCGGTGGTTCATGATCTTCGACGAGATGAAGTATGACACCGTCTCGAGGATGGCGACGGTATTGATCATGTCGCTCTTTTCGTAGTTATCGGCACCGAGGTAACCGATGAGCCTGCCATCATGGTAAATGGGCGCATCAATGATGCGCTCGATGCCCTGGCGCTTGAGGTTCCAGTAATCGACGGGATCGTCATCCTTCAAGACCTCGATATCCTCGATGATGACGCTCGTCGCATGCTCGAGGAACTTCTCCCAGCCGCCGATGTACTGCTCGTAATCGAGGTGCTGCAGCGTGTCGATCTCCGGCGTAACGCCCGGCGCGCACCACTCGAACGTATTCGAGACGGTCTTGCCGTCCGTCTCGAGGATATAGAGCCGATCCGGATGCAGGATGAGACTGAGTTCTTGCAGCGCGTGGTTCATCGCCGCGTCGTAATCTTCCTCGCTGCTCAAGATCTTCGAGATGCGCAGGACGATGTCGTTCGTCGTATAATTGCGCTTCATCTTCATCTGCTGCGCGCGGTCAAGATCGACATTCATGAACGTGTATGCGACATATCCCGGCTTCGCGAGCGGCATGATCGTGAAGTCGAGCCAGTGCCCGATCTCCGGCGCATAGATGCAGTCGCGGATGACTCTGCCCTCCTGATGCGCCTTCGTGCAATACGTCATCCAGACTGGGTCTGCATTCTCATAAGAGGACAAGAAGCGCTTCCCCAGCAGCTCCTCCTTCCCCACACCTGCCATCTCGCAGTAAATCTGATTGACATAAACATACTGCGCATCCTTTGCCGTCCTGCCATCTTCTGCAAAAATCAGCTTGTAGACTGCATACGCCACCGGGACATCGCTGTAGATGTCCGGCTGCCAATTTTTCTCCATCGTGATCACCTACTACCTATCACGTCATGCTCTGCAAGTCATACAAAACAAGCCGTACTATTTCTCTCATCTTATCTTAACACTATCCGCCAGCCTTTGCATACTTTTTTCGCGCTCACAGCTTTCCTGGGAACGCCCGCACGGGAACGGGCTGCTTCAAGCAGTTGATGACAGCCAGCACACAGCGACCAGGCTCCTGCCAGAAAGCAAGAACACCCGGTCGTATTTATTATTCTATGCCATAAAGAAAAATCCTGCTGGCAAATGTCAGCAGGCAAACATATGATTTTATCGATGACGCAAGTAACATGGTACCAAGAACAAGGCACTGACGGCGAGGCCAAAGAACAGCGGGTTGCCTGCTGCACCGAGGAAGACGACAAGCAGGGCAGCTGCAGTAGAAAGTACCATCGAAAGCGTAGCGCTGAGGTTCGTGATCGTACCTGAGGCAAAAATCGCGAAGCTCAGCGGCAGGAAAATGCCGCCGCTCCGGAGAGCCATCGACAGGTAATTCCAGAACAGGACCTGAGAGCCCTCATTGACCAGAGCAATAAACGCTGCCAGCGCGATGGTCAAGAGGACGATGAGGCGCGTGACCGCGAGTTCTGAGAGATGATACGGATGATTGGCCGTCGGGATCTCCGTGATGTCGATCTCCTGCTGCTCGAGATCCTCGGCAAGCTTGTGGATCTTGCGCGCGCGCAGTGTCACGCGGGCGCGGTGGAAGATATCGCGCGAAAGCATTGTACCGATGCCCAGCGAAAGGCCGGCAATCGAGCCGATCAGCGAGAGCATGATCCCGCCCATGGCAATGCCGCCGAGCAGCACAGGTTGTTCCGTCAGCAGATAAACGGGCAGCGAAAGGATAGGCGTGACTTCCGGATGCACCGCCCCCATGTAGATGCCGACCATCGCGCAGGGCAGGCCGACCGGCAGAGAGATGAGTGCGGCCGTGAACGCGGCCACCGAGGCCGTGCGCGGATTCGAAGCCGAGAAAATTGCCTGGATATACGACTGCGTGCAGAGCATGCCGATGACAACCGAAGCAAAGTTGGCCAGGATATGGCTGATATCGCCATGGAACAGGTTGAACGTGCCGGATGGCAGTACCGAGGAGACAGCAGGATCTGTCAGCACGGCATGGCCGGCCATGAAACCAGCGATAGCCATCGTGATCCAGATGACAATCATTTTGAGGATACCGCCGACACCAGCACTCTTCATGCCGCCAAAGAAGGCATAGGCCGCGACGGCCAGTACGAGCAGGATGGTCGCTGGCACAAAGGAAATGCCGAACAAGACCGAAATGATGTAGATGGCTGGCAGGCAGCTGGCCACGGCGCTGAACAGGATGCCGATGGAGGAAACGATGCTTGAGAACACGCCGCAGGTCAAGCCAAAATTCTGAGCCAGGAATTGCGGTATGGTCTCAAGCGCTGTGCGGCGCAACGGTTTGGCATAGAAGAGCCCCATGATGATGAGACCGACGCCTGAGCCAATCGTGAACCACCAGGCCGAAAGACCGGTCGTCGCAGCCAGCTGGGCCGTACCGACGGTAGCGCCGCCGCCGACGCAGGTTCCTGCGATGCCGCCCGCAACCAGCGGCACACCGGCCGAACGCCCGCCGACACTGAATCCCTTCGTCGAATGGACGGAACGTGCGGCACGGATACCAAAGCTCAGCACTACGGCAATCGTAGCACAGATGATGGCAATCTGAACAAACGAGACTTCCATGAAAACATACACCTCATTCCAGAGAGAATTCCTCTGGCGTCTCGAGACACAGGGGAAATAAAAAAACTTATATCACATTATGTTATTCCCGTACCGAAAAATAGTCAATTATCTAAGCATAAAAATATCGCCGTAAGAAGAAGTCCTCTTCATACGGCGATATTTTCCTATACATATGCGCAGCTGCTCAGCCAAACCAGATCCAGAGTACGCCAATAACGGCCACAGCCAGGGATATGCGATGGCGCTGATACGGGTACGCCAGGAAACCGGCCTGTGTCGTATCATAAAGCCAAGCCAGTATCTTTTCTGCCAGGAAATGAATGATACTGCCCACGATATAAGCCAGCCCCAGCTGTATGAGGAACCAGAGGATCGCGACAGAGAGTCCCAGCATGGCACCGAAGCCTGTCAGGATCAGGCAGATGACAATGACGGCAAGAGCCAGCATGAAAAGCGAGCCTCCCACAGCCACGCCAATGGCGGCAACCCCCGCCAGCAGTGATTTCAGAAGATCCATCCAAACACCTCCAAAACTCTTGTTTTCTTCTTATTATGAACAAATCCGTTTCTTTGTCAAGAACATCGGACTGACAACGCACACGACCTTCATCAGCCATTCTTTTCCTGGAGCAACGGTTGCAGGAATTTCCCGGTGTAAGAGGCAGGAACCTTGACAATATCTTCCGGTCGGCCTGTCGCGACGATAGTCCCTCCCTGATCCCCGCCCTCAGGACCCAGGTCGATGATATGATCCGCCGTCTTGATGACGTCGAGATTGTGTTCGATGACAACCACCGTATCACCGCCATCGACGAGACGCTGCAGGATATCGAGCAGTTTGTGGATATCCGCCGTATGGAGTCCTGTCGTCGGCTCATCGAGGATGTAGAGCGTCTTGCCCGTCGAACGGCGTGAGAGTTCCGTTGCCAGCTTGACACGCTGCGCCTCGCCGCCTGAAAGCGTCGTGGCCGGCTGACCGAGCTTGATGGAGCCAAGGCCGACATCCTGGATGATCTTGAGCTTGCGCGCAATACGCGGCACATTGGCAAAGAAGTCCACGGCCTCGTCAATGGTCATATCAAGCACTTCTGAGATATTCTTGCCCTTATAGCGCACCTCGAGCGTCTCGCGGTTATAGCGCGCACCCTTGCAGACCTCACAAGGCACGTAGACATCGGGCAGGAAGTGCATCTCGATCTTCAGGATGCCATCGCCTTTGCACGCCTCGCAGCGGCCGCCTTTCACATTGAAGCTGAACCGGCCGGCCTTGTAGCCGCGCATGCGGGCTTCGCTCGTCTGGCTGAAGAGGTCGCGGATGGCATCGAAAACACCCGTATACGTTGCCGGATTCGAACGCGGCGTGCGGCCGATCGGCTGCTGATCGATATCGATGATCTTGTCGATATTCTCAAGCCCCTTGATTTTCTTGTGCTTGCCCGGCTTGCCCTTGGCATGGTAGAGACGCGAAGCGATGCCCTTGTAGAGGATCTCGTTGACGAGCGTCGACTTGCCCGAGCCCGATACCCCCGTCACCAGGGTCAATGTCCCCAGAGGGAATTTCACGGTCAGATTCTTGAGGTTATTCTCCGCTGCACCAACGATCTCGATAAACTTGCCATTGCCCGGGCGGCGCTTTGCCGGTACCGGGATGAATTTCCGGCGGGAAAGATACTGACCCGTGATGGATTCCGGCACCTTCATAATGTCTTCGACAGTTCCCTGCGCCACGACCTGGCCGCCATGAGCGCCGGCTCCGGGGCCGATATCGACGATATGATCCGCCGCGTACATCGTATCCTCGTCGTGTTCGACGACAATCAGCGTATTGCCAAGGTCACGCAGGCGTTTAAGCGTCGCCAGCAGCCGGTTGTTGTCCCGCTGATGAAGACCAATGCTCGGTTCGTCCAGCACATAGAGGACCCCCTGCAGGCCCGAGCCAATCTGCGTGGCCAGACGGATACGCTGCGCCTCGCCGCCCGAAAGCGTACCGGCCGAACGCGATAACGTCAGGTAATCGAGTCCGACATTCAGCAGGAAGCTCAGACGCGCGTGAATCTCCTTGAGGATCTGATTGGCGATCTTCTGCTCGCGCGGCGTAAGTTCCAGCTGCGCGAAGAAAGCATCGGCCTGACGGATGGTCATGGTCGTGACTTCATGGATATTCTTGCCACCCACCGTGACGGCAAGGGTCTCCGGTTTGAGACGCGCTCCATGACAGGCCTTGCAGGGAATCTCCGTCATGTAGTTCTCATAGGACTCACGCATCTCATCGGAATCCGTTTCCTGGTAACGCCGTGCCAGGAGAGGCATCACGCCTTCAAACGGCACAAAATATTCTTTGTTCTCGCCGAACATGTTGGTGTAGTGGAACCGGTAGCGCTCGTCGCCCGAACCATGCAGCAGGGCATCCCGCGTCTTCTTGTCGATTTCCTGCCAGGGCGTTGCAAGCGTATAGCCCCTGGCTTCGAGCATCGCTTTCATCACACACATGGCATAGGAATGCAGATTCTTGGAAAGCGGCGCAAAGACGCCGCCGCCCACGCTGAGTCCCTTGTCCGGCAGCACGAGTTCCTCATCAAACTCCATATGGCTGCCGAGTCCCATACAGACAGGACAGGCACCATATGGATTGTTGAACGAGAACATGCGCGGCGTGATTTCCGGCAGGCTGATACCGCAGTCGATGCAGGCAAAATTCTCGCTGAACATCAGGAGTTCCCCATCTACTACCTGCACGTAAGCAACGCCATCACCGAGTTTCAAGGCTGTCTCCAGGGAATCCGCCAGGCGCGTCTCCATGCCCTCCCGCACGACGAGACGGTCGATGACGACTTCGATCGTATGCTTCTTGTTCTTCTCAAGCTGGATATCCTCGCCGACATCCAGGACTTCGCCATCGATACGGACACGCACATACCCTTCATGACGGATATGAGCCAGGATCTTCTTATGTTCGCCTTTCTTGCCGCGCACCACCTGTGCCATGATGAGCAGCTTAGTGCGTTCCGGCAATTCCCGGATCTGGTCAATCATCTGGTCGACCGTCTGCTGCGTGATGGGCTTGCCGCATTGGGGGCAATGCGGATGGCCAGCGCGTGCAAATAACAGGCGCAAATAATCGTAGATTTCTGTAACCGTGCCGACGGTGGAACGCGGATTGTGACTCGTCGTCTTCTGGTCAATGGAAATGGCCGGCGAGAGTCCGTCTATCTGGTCGACATCCGGCTTGTCCATCTGGCCAAGGAACTGGCGTGCATACGACGAAAGCGACTCCACATAGCGGCGCTGCCCCTCGGCATAGATCGTATCGAAAGCCAGCGATGACTTGCCAGACCCCGAAAGCCCCGTAATGACCACCAGTTTGTCCCGCGGGATCTCGAGGCTGATATTCTTGAGATTATGGGCGCGTGCGCCCTTGATCTTGATACTGTTTTCCATAATCTTTTTCCTTCATGTATCTGCATCTCCGCCTCATGCCTCAGCATGCCTGCGGATCATCAAATGATAAACCAGCTCGCTCAAAAGGTAGCCGGCAAGCATCAGGATGGCCATCGGCAGCGGATTGCTGTCACCGGCAATACCGGTAAGCGGCATCATCATGCCGCCCAGGATCATCTGGCTGAAGCCCAGCAACGCACTGGCCGAACCAGCATTCTTGCCCTGGCGCGAGAGAGCGAGCGAAAAACTTGCCGTCCCCATGATGGAAAGCGGCACAATCGTCACGAACAAGACAAGCAGCGTATACCAGATGGGGGCTCCGAACAGGAAACCTGCCAGCAGGAAGACCGCTCCGAGGAGCGGGATCTGCAGAGAAATCTCCAGGAGCTTCTCATCGCGCACCCGTCCGGCAAACCGCGCCGGTACGGTACCAGCCACCAGCAAGCCTGCGCCGATACCGCCAAAGATCAGGCTGTACGTCTGAGCCGAAACGTGGTAGACATTCTGGAAGATAAAGGAGCTGCCTCCGATATAGGAAAAGAACGCCCCGAAGAAAAAGAGCTGCAGCAGGCAGTGTCCCAGGAAATAACGATCCTGCAAAAGCTGCGGGAATTTCGCAAAGGACTGGCCGATGCTGTGCAGGCGTTCTGACGGCTTCAAGGTCTCGCGGTAGAGTACCGTGGCCACGAACTGGGCGATGCCGATCAGCACCAGGAAGGCAAAAATGCCGCGCCAGCTCGTGAAGCGCAGGATCTGACCACCGACCACTGGAGCGGCAATCGGGGCCAGCCCATTGACGAGCATCAGGATGGCAAAGAACCGCGTGAGTTCCGGCCCCTCTGCCACATCACGCGCAATCGCCCGGGCAATGACGATGCCGCTTGCTCCGCTGAATCCCTGCAGGAAACGGAAGACGAGAAACGACGTGATATCTTCCGACAGATACGCACCGGCACTCGCAGCCGTAAAGACTAGCATCCCCAGCAGCAAAGGCAGCTTGCGGCCAAAACGATCCGAAAGCGGCCCCATGAAGATCTGCCCCAGGGCCATGCCGAGCATCGTCATCGTCAGGGTCAGCTGCGTCAGCGAAGCCGATATGCCAAAAGCTCCGGCAAGCTCCGGCAACGCTGGCAGATACATATCCGTAGAAAGCGGTGCCATCGCCGTCATGATGCCAAGGAACACCGTCAAGAACAACTTTTGTCTGGGACTCAAATGCAAAAAAAATCTTCCTTCCTCACAGTAAACGACTCAACACACGGATATCCGCACACGGGCAAGCACCTCACGAGGTCTTCCTTTTAGCCCCGGGCAAACTGCCGTCAAGCTCCAAGATCATATCGCGGAGCTCTGCGGCGCGCTCAAATTCAAGAGCCCGTGATGCCTGCTGCATCTCGCGTGTCAGCGTCTTGATGAGCTTCTCCTTGTCCTTCTTCGTCAGTTTCTTCCTGCCCTTCTTGACCTCGTACTTGCCTCCGGTCTCGGCCATAAGAGTTGTCTCAATGAGCGGCTTGATGGGCTTGACGATGGTCTTCGGGATAATGCCATGAGCCTTATTATAGGCATCCTGGATTTCGCGGCGGCGGGCTGTCTCATCGATGGCTCGCCGCATCGAATCCGTGATGCGGTCCGCATACATGATGACATGGCCATGCGCATTGCGGGCAGCACGGCCGATGATCTGGATCAGCGACGTATCAGAACGCAGGAAGCCTTCCTTATCGGCATCGAGGATGGCAATCAGCGACACCTCCGGCATGTCGAGACCCTCGCGCAGGAGGTTGATGCCGACGAGTACGTCGAATTCACCAGCACGCAAATCGTGAATGATTTCCGCACGCTCGATCGTCGCGATATCGGAATGCAGGTAACGTACCTTGACGCCGACGTCCTTGAAGTAATCCGTGAGGTTCTCGGCCATCTTCTTCGTCAGTGTCGTGACGAGTACACGCTCCTGGCGCTCGATGCGCAGCTTGATTTCCGCCAGCAGATCATCAATCTGCCCCTCGAGCGGCCGCACCTCGATCTCAGGATCCAGCAGTCCCGTCGGCCGGATGATCTGCTGCGCCACCTGCTGTGCCTGTCCGAGTTCATACTTGCCCGGCGTCGCCGAAACATAGATGATCTGATTGATGCGAGCTGCAAATTCCTCAAAGGTCAGCGGACGGTTATCGAAGGCTGACGGCAGGCGGAAACCGTTCTCGACCAAAGAGACCTTGCGGCTGCGGTCGCCCGCATACATCGCATGGAGCTGCGGCAGCGTCACATGGGACTCATCCATGACAATCAGGAAATCTTCCGGGAAATAGTCGAGCAGCGTATACGGTGCATCGCCGGCCTTGCGATGCGTCAGATGGCGCGAATAATTCTCGATGCCCGAGCAGTAGCCGACCTCCTGCATCATCTCCAGGTCGTAGCGCGTACGCTCCTCAATGCGCTGGGCCTCGAGGAGCTTCCCGGCAGCCTTGAATTTCTTCACCTGTTCTTCCATCTCAGCTTCAATATCCTTCATGGCAAGCTTGAGGTCTTCATCCTCCGTGACATAATGGGAAGCCGGGAAAATCATCGAATGCGTGCGCTCGCCATAGACCTCTCCGGTCACGACATCAAACTCGAGGATGCGGTCAACCTCATCGCCAAAGAGCTCAATGCGCACAGCCCGATTATTATAACCAGCTGGGAAGACTTCAATGACATCGCCGCGCACACGGAACTGACCGCGCTCAAAAGCCACATCATTGCGTTCATAACGGATGGAAACGAGTTTCCGCAAAATGGCATCGCGTTCGACTTCCTGCCCTTTGTGCAGCGACAGAACCATCTCATGGTAGCTTTCCGGTGAACCTAAGCCATAGATGCATGAAACGGACGCAACGATGATGACATCGCGCCGTTCAAAGAGCGAACAGGTGGCACTGTGGCGCAGCTCATCGATCTCATCATTGATGGAGGCATCCTTCTCGATATATGTGTCCGTCGAAGCAATATAAGCTTCAGGCTGATAGAAATCATAGTAGCTGACAAAATAGCCTACATAATTATGCGGGAAGAACGCCTTGAATTCACTCGCAAGCTGCGCGGCCAAGGTCTTGTTGTGTGCGATGACCAGCGTGGGTTTCTGTACCTTCTCGATGACCTTGGCAATCGTATACGTCTTGCCCGTGCCCGTCGCACCGAGCAGGACCTGTGCATCCTGCCCCGCATCCACACCAGCTGCCAGCTTGGCAATCGCTTCCGGCTGATCGCCCATCGGTTCAAATGGTGCCACCACTTCAAATGGCGTTTCTTTATCAAAATGCATCGTATTGAGTTTCGGCACCATGCCCATGATATTTCCTCCATAATCAAAAAACATTATCCATTAGAAATGCGCACTTTCATTATATACGCCTAAAACGAAAAAATCCACTCTGCATTTGCACGCCAAAAGCAAGCATAGCATCACATATCATAATACTATACCTGTCGTTTTATTTCTGTTTGAACGTTTTCAGCAACAAAAAAGCTCTCCGCAACTGCAGAGAGCTTCATGCTCAAAAATGGTCGGAACGACGGGATTTGAACCCACGACCTCTTCCACCCCAAGGAAGCGCGCTACCAAACTGCGCTACGTCCCGACAACGTATTATATTATATCGTATTCTCGCATTCTTGTAAAGTAGAAAGAGCAAACAAATCAAATAAAATACTCGATGGTATCCTGAGCGGTCTTTTCCGTACGTTTATTGAACAGCAGCACGGCCTCACGGTCGTCCACGGGTCCCAGGGCATAGGGTTCATTGCTCTCGCGGTTGAAGCAGGAAAACGGCACGATGCGGTTGTAGGATTTTGGGGCTGCGAGGGTCAAGCAGATGCCCGTGCCGTCAAATTCCTTGCTTTCCTCCGGCACATACCAAGGATCGAACATGCGGATGCCATTGTCCTGCACGCCAGTCAAGAGAGCATAATGCTCCACCTCATAGAAAAGGCGCACGACGACGGCGCCGCCGCGGTGCAGGGCATCGTTGATGAAACTTTCCTGCCCGATGTATACAGACTTGCCGGAAAGATAGTGACTTGAAAGCGGCAGCTTCGTTGCTTTGCCGAACCCGTCCAGCCAGTTCGAGAGGAACATCATGGCCATGCGGCTCGTGCCGGCACGACCCGGTTCCCCCTTATTGCTGTAGCAGTCAAGGCTGTAGAGCATGACATTGCGGATGATTTCAGGCGGTATCTCCTCGCGTTCGAACAGGTAGCTGACTGCATTGAGCATCGTCGTCGGACCGCAGTCATACTCCGAGAACTGATAGCGCAAAGGACTTTTCATAGACGTTTATTCCCCCATCTTTTGACGGATCACAGGGATCCGAGATAATGCACACCGTCGATATACGGGTTGCCGCTAGCATTCAAGAATGTGGCCGTCGAGGTGATGACTTTCCGGAGATAATGCTTGCCGTAATCACTGCCGAAACTGAACCAACTGCTCATGGACTGCAGGACCATCGGGGTGCCATCTTTGTCTTCTCCCAGATACATCATGACATGCGTATTGTTGGCAAGGAGTGTGCCGGGCCTGCAGCGGGAAAGCGCTGCCAGGCGTTCCTCTTCACTCATGCCGGAAAGATCCGTGACATCCGGCATGGATTTTGCCTGCTGGTCAGCATCGCGCGGGAGCTCAAGCCCCATACTGCGATAGACATCGGCGACGAAAGCCGAGCAGTCAACACTGTCATCGAGACCGCCCCAGCCATAAACATCGCCAAGGAACCGGAAGCCCTGGCGGATGAAGTTGTTTTCCGTACAAGGCAGGAAGCCATGATGCAGGGTGTCATCGATTGGCAGAGTGACAAGTTCTTCCCGGAATTTCCCCGCCTCAGCACCGGGCAGACGCAATTGCAGCTGACCACTTCCTGCCTCCTTCGCGGGAATCTTCGCTCCCATCTGGAAAAGCAGGCTATGGCCATCCGCAACTGGAATCTGCTTCTTGTTCGCCGTCACCACGGCAAAATCAGACGGCTGGACATAGCCAAGCCAGGTATTGCGGTCTGTAAGGCCCAGCGAAGTTTTTGCCAGCCAGCCATCGTAATAGCGCGAAGCCACAAAAAAGAACTTGCCATCATAGCTGTCGGCAAGGATGGCAACGGGTTCTGCCGGGTCGAGTGCTGTGGCCTGCAGCGTATCGTAATGCGTATCATCGACGGATTCAAACCAGCCGGCTGCTTCCGGGAGCAGGCGCAGATTGGCACGCTCCGTCACGATGCCGTAGCGCAGCGGGATTTCCTGCGAAAGGCTCTCAAGATTGCAGTTCTTGCGTGCAAAGCCATAACTGTAAGCCGTAAGTCCGGCACCATGCTTGTAAAGAGCCGGCACACTGCCCGTGTCAAAATCACCGAGAGCCTGCACCGCCTCGATGCGCCGCGCAACCTCATTGCCCGTAATCATCTCCGGCAACGCAGCCAGATTGACCAAGGTCTTGTTATGCTGGCGGATCACAGCGTTTGCCTGCCTGACACCGGCCTCATCCAACAGGACACGCTCTCCTTCCGGATGACGGCTCACCCAGTAGCCTGGCGTTGCCCGCGCATCGGTAATCTCCGGCGATGCAGCCGCCAGGGACAGCTGACAGCAAAAAGCCAGCATAAAAATGACCAGCATGAGCTTTCCTGTTGGTTTTCTCATGACATACACACTCCTTGTCCACAAAACTTGCACACCCACAGCAATTCATTCGATGCCGTAACATTCACGGGCAATAAACAGTTAATGAATATTATATCATGTATCCGGCTTCTTCGCGCGTTCAGCGGCAAAATCTTCCTGTCATACAGGAATCCTGCCAGAATTTTCTTTTCTGCTGTCTGCTTTTCTAGATGTTCTGGAGAGTTTTTGTTATAATAAAAGACAAGATTGAAAGCATTTATCATTGTGTACATGATGTACATGATTTGGATATGGATAAAGCAGAGGCGCTTATGAATATCTTAGAAGAAATCCGCCAAAAACAGGCACGCATGCCACGAGATAGCATCCGGAACGAGGACGGTCTCGTCCTCATACCAGACCCCGGATATTACCGTCGTCTGCTGGCCATTGGCGATATCCACGGCAACTGGCACCGGCTGCTCTCGCTCTGGCCCAAGATACGGTATCAGGATGACGATCTGCTCGTCTTTCTCGGCGATTATATCGACCGCGGCACGCACAGTGCCGAGATCCTGCAGCTGGTCATGGAACTCACGGAAAAGCATCCGCATATCATTGCCCTGACCGGCAACCACGAAGCCATGATGCTCCACTATTTCCAGGAACACAGTATCCGCGATCCTATGGATCTCACGCACGGCTGGCTGCGCAGCGGCGGTCAGGCCACGTTCCAGAGCCTGCGCCGGCTTTACCAGGCGGACTGTGGCCGTTACCACGCCGTACTGGAATTCCTGCTCTCCCTCAATCATCTCGCAGCCGTCGGTACAGATTACATCTTCACGCATGCCGGATTTTATCCGGAGCATTCCTATGAAGAGCAGGTCGATGAGATGTTGTGGCTGCGCACAGAGTTCTATGAAGACTACGCAGGGAAACCGCGTGTCATCATCGGTCACACACCCGTACAATTCTTCTCGCCCGAACGATTCAGCCCGCTCCTCTTCAAGAATCATATCCTCGACTGTGATACCGGCTCCTTCCTGCCCGGTGGGCGCATCAGCTGTGTCGACGTCCAGGAGCTTCGCTGCTGGCAGAGCAATCCGGACATCCCGGCGGATCTGTCGGCAGACACAGTATGAAAAGCACATCCCCCTGTGTATTCAACGCAGGGGGATGTTGCTTTTACTGACACGCTCAGTGGCATCTTGGATACCCAGTTCTTCCAGCATGCGCACAAAAGCAGCCTGGATCACATCCGCATACTGGCTCGGCCCGATGATGATTTCTTCCAGAGCCTCATCGAGGGGCAGTCCGGGTTCCTCCTGTCCCGGTCCACAGATTGGCAGCTTGTAAATGATCTGCGGGATGCCGTCCACTACGACAATGTCATGGTGCAGACGACTGCTCGCGGTCTCATGATAGATGAAGCGCCACTCACGTTCTTCACTGAAGCCAGGATTCTTGATGGAAAACAGCGACATCATCAGCATATTGACAAAATATTCGAGGACTCTGGCCGGCTCATAACGCTTCAGAGCCTCAAGATGCACTTCGATATTATCGAGCATCCAGTCAAAGCCCTCCGTGAACTGCGAAGGGCTCAGATATTCAACTGGCGTCAAGACCAGTGGCAAGGGGGCAAGCGGCCGGAAAATCGCCTTTGGTCGCAGCACAAAAGCCACGCCCGTCTTGCGCCCATAAGCACGCCACATCGACAGGCGTCCCTTGCCTCGTTCACGCGGCCGATGCTCCGCTACGCAGGCCAGATACGTGTGCGTAATGTAACGTTGTTCGTTGCGGTTGAGGTCACTCATCATCGAATCGAGTACATTCTCGCCCCAATCGAGACGCGCAGCCAGCTTCTGGATGCGTTCCCGCCGATAATCCGAGCCATAGATGGTCTTGTTGAGGAGCTGGATGCCATAATCGATTTCCCGATAATCATTCATGCAGGCGGCAGCCCGCATCCAGAGCTGATGCCCTTTGAGGATGTTGATGCCCGTACCGGCACTCGTGTAGTATGCAAAACGCATCGTCGTAAGCTGCGTTTTCTTGAGCCGTCTGGCGTAGATAGGCTGGAAAATCTCCAGGAATTCCCCGAGTTCCGCATAATGTCCATCGAGTCCGGACGGACTGAGTGGAGGGGCTTTTGCTGACATAGCAGCCTCGCTTTCTTCAGAACTTCCAGATGTTGAGTCCCGTCACTTCGCTGCGCTCCCTGTCTACTTCCCCGGGCAGAGCCGTCACCACGATCTCGGCCGTGGCACTGATGACAGCCTCATTGAGATGTCCGCCGTGCGCCAGCCCATCTTCATCGCCGACGGCAATGTGTAAATGACTGTACAGCTTGCCGGCCATCGTATCGAGCGTACCGGTCAGCGAGAGCATCTCAAAGGCTCCGGTCAGCGTATTCGCCTTATAGGCCTGCTGCGGCACATTATAGACGCCCATGACGACTTTCTTGACGGCACCAAGGCCCTGGACCATGGCCAGCCGGATATGTTCTGCTGCAGCCATTTTGCCGAGGGATGCCACGATTTCATCATCGGGATCCAGGCGCAGCAGCCATCTTGATGCATCGAGTTTCTTGTATTCCATAAAATCACCTTCCTTATGGGAAATATTCGCGAAATCCCGGCAAAATCCTTTCTTTCCTGGCACAAACATCCTCAAAAACAAGGCAAGCAAAGAAAATGCCAGGCAGGAACATTTTCCCTGTCTGGCATAAAATCAAGAACAGACTCAACGTGCAAAGAACGGCTTGAGGAACAGCGTGATGAAAAAAAGAGCAGCAGCGATGACAACGATTGTCGCACCGGCAGCCATATTGCAGTAATATGCAATCACCAGTCCCGTGAAACCGGAGAACATTGCCACCAGGATAGAAACGACATGGTATTGTTTCACGTTATCCGTGACATTGCGCGCGGCAGCTGCTGGCAAGACCAGCAGCGCATTGATGATGAGGATGCCGACCCACTGGATGCTGATGGAAACCACGATGGCCAAGAGTGCGGCAAACAAGCTCTCCACCAGGAGCGAGTGGATGCCGCGGCTCCGCGCAAACGACGGATTGATGGAAAGGATCAGCAAGCGGTTGAAGATCAGGCACCAGGCAACCACGACGAGTACGAACACGACAGCCAGTGCGCCGAGATCATCCGGGGAGATGCTAAGGATATCGCCGATGAGATACGAGGAGAATTTGTTGAAACTGCCGCCATGGCTCATGATCATGAGGCCCAGGGCAATGGCCGTCGAGGAGAATACACCGATGATTGTATCGGTCGAAGCCGTACTCTTATTCTTGATCCAGGTAATGAACAAAGAAAAAAGCACAGAAAAAACGACCAGCGACAAAAGAGGTGACACCGAACCGAGAAGCACGCCGATGGCAATACCGGTGAAAGCCCCGTGTCCCAGAGAATCCGAGAAGAAGGCCATGCGATTCGATACGACCATCGTGCTGAGCAGGCCAAAAAGCGGCGTCACGAGCATGATGGCCAAGAAGGCATTCTTCATGAAATCACTGCCGAGAAATGCAACCGGCAGCAGGTCGAGCAGAGAATAAATGGCGTCCATCAGGCACGCCCCCTCTCTGCCGCCGCTTCGGCCGCCGTCTCACCGGCCAACATGCCGAAAATCTTCTTGGTGCGCGCATCCGCGAATACTTCTTCAGGTGTGCCGCTCATGACGACTCCCTTATTCATCAGCACTACCTGATCGGCATGGCGCGCCACCATGTTGAGGTCATGCGAAATGAGGATGATGGCCATATCCTCTTTCTCACGTAAATCGGCTACAATCTCATAGAAGAGTTCCAGGCCATTCTGATCGACCCCTGAAACCGGCTCATCGAGGAGCAGGAGATCCGGCAGGGGATCAAGTGCCAGTGCCAGCAAGACACGCTGGAGTTCACCGCCCGAGAGCGCACCGAGGCGCCGATCAATGAGATGTTCTGCTTTGACACGCGCCAGGCTTTTCAAGACGCGCGGCCGCAGGGATTTGGCCGAGCAGAGCCAGACCGGCCGGTTGGTCAAGCAGGCCATGAAAATATCCATGACGCTTGTCGGCGCACTGACATCAAAGCGCAGATACTGCGGTACATAACCAATGAGCGGATGGCCCGTATGCTTGCCCTTGGCATCAACGTAATGCAATGTCCCCGTATGCGGGATTTCCCCTAGGATGGCCTTCAGGAGCGTACTCTTGCCCGCACCATTCGGGCCGATGAGCGCCGTAAGCTGCCCGCAGTGGATGTGGATGTTCACATCCTCAAAGATGGTCAGCCGGCCAATCTTCACGCCGAACTTCTCGATTTTCGTACAGCAGAGCTTCTTGCAGTCTGTGCAGGAAGAAGCATGATGATGCAAAATTGTCTTGAACAATATAACGTCCTTTCTTACCATGGAACACGGTCATCATTCCGTCAATTTCCGGAAGGCACGGCTCCCCCAGATCATCCCGACGAGGGCATAAGCTGCCAATACCAGGAGGGAAAGATACGATACTTCCGTACCACTGCCGAGACCGCGCAACAGATAACTCGTATGGGTCAGCGGCAAGATCTCGATGACGATGCGCACGACAGCAGGCAATGTCTGTGTGGAAAAAAACGTGCCGCAAAGGAATGACATCGGCAGCAGGATATACGTATTGACCTGTGCCATCTCCTCATACGTATTGATTTTCATGGCTGCGAGAAAGCCAATCTCGGCAAAGATGATGCAATTGAGTACCAGTACGCAGAAAAAGAGCGGTGTCATCGTGAACTGCGCACCGAAGAGCAGGGCCAGCACGACGATGATGGCGGAAGAGATCAAGGCGCGCAGCACAGCTGCTGCCACCTTGCCGATGACAAATGCATCGGGCCAGATGGGCGCAATGATATACTCTTCCAGGCTCTTATGGTAAATACGTTCTGCATGGACCGGCGTGATGCTGTTGAAGCTGATATTCATGGAGTTGAGTGCGAGGATGCCCGGCACGATGAAGTCAAGATACGTTCCGGAATCCACCTGGATGCTGCGGCCGAGCCCCCAGCCAAACGCTACCAGGTAAAGCATCGGCGCGACCATGCGCGACAGGATGAACTTGGTCATGCGGCGTTTGAGGACAATCCAGTCTCGCCAGAAAACCGTCCAGACATCTTCAAGATAATGATACTTCACCGGCGTCCTCCTCTCCCCTCAGCCTTATCCGTCATGGCCAGGAATACTTCTTCAAGATTCGGCAGATTCGTCTTTTCGCGCAGATGTGCGGGGCTGTCGAGATCGACGAGTTCGCCCTTGCTGAGGATGGCCACACGGTCACAGAGAGCCTCCGCTTCCTCGATGTAATGCGTCGTGAGGAAAACCGTAACGCCGCGTGCTGCCATGCCGCGCACGAGATCCCAGATGCGTCGGCGGACTTGCGGATCGAGTGCCACGGTCGGCTCATCCAAGAAAAGGATCTGCGGATGATGGATGAGCGCGCGGACTATCAGCAGGCGGCGCTTCATGCCGCCGGATAAACGCCGCACGCCATCGTGAATGACATCGCCAAGCTCCACGTAATCGAGCAGCTCCGCAATGCGCTGCTGACGCTCTTTGCGGTTCATGTGATGGAGCCTCGCATGCAGTTCCAGATTCTCTCCGACCGTCAGATCCTGATCGAAATTGATGTGCTGAGGCACGACGCCAAGATACGATTTGATGGCTTGCGGTGCTTTGGCCGTATCCAGCCCGTTATAAATGATTTTTCCCGAAGTCGGCTGCGTCTGCATGGTCATCATGCGGATGGTCGTGGTCTTGCCCGCACCGTTAGGCCCCAGGAGCCCGAAGATCTCTCCCTTGCCCACGGAAAAGCTCAAATCACGGACAGCCGTCTTCACCGTTTCTTTTCCATTCTTGTCTTTATGTGGAAAGCATTTCATGAGATGCTCTACATCGATCATAAATTTCCCCCTTCCGATACCTTCCTATTCTCTCACAAATCACTGCAGATGAAAAGGTTTTGAAAGGATTTTTCACCTGGATGTTGAATATGATTATCAAAAGGAGGTTATTCTATGAATAGACAAACACTGACACATCTCCCTCTGGGAATCCCCTTGACAATCAGCGGCGCAGCCACGATTGCCACGATATTTGCCAACAAGCGGCTGCACATCGCCTTTGGAGCCGCCTGGGGCGTCCTCTCCATCCTGCACGCCTTCCAGCATCGGAAAAAAATGCGCACCGATGTCTCACGGCTTTGCCACACGGCTGAAAGAGCAATCGACAAGGCCGAAAATACCACCTGGAACGCCCTGCTCGCAGGCACGGATATCGCCAGCTTCACACCGGGCCGCGTGCGCGTCTACAATCTCGCACTAGCTGGCAACGACACACTTGCCCACCAGCTGACCACGTATGTGAAGTCCTTCGCCGGCGTCACGGATGCCGTCGTGAATCTCGTGACAGGAAGCATGCTCATCACGTATATCCCCGAAGAATTGCGCAAGCATCCTCGTCTGAAACGCCTGGAAACCTACTTGGCCGAGCATGCAAAAATCAAATAATATATTCTGCTGTTCACAAAAATCCCGTCAGATGGATCATTCTATCCACCAGACGGGATTTTTGATAGAAACGTATAAGTCGTTCCCTCAATAACCGAGTTCTTCGTCAATCAATACAACTTCGTAGATTGTCTTGGCGCGCGGTTTTTCAAAAAGTACGTTGAGCGTGCAGCAGATGCGCTCGGGACTCTTGCAGTCGTAGCAATGGTCGGCCTTGATGGCACAAGGAGTCTTGCAGCCGAGACGCTGGGCGTTCTTCGGTGCAGCGATGTTGCGTGCGCGATGGATAGCCTTCTCCAGCGTCGGTGCCACTTTGTTCCGGCCGATGACAAAATAAACATGTTCATGGGCCGCAAGTGTCGCGGCCACGCGATTGCCGTTGCCATCGATATTGACGAGTTCCCCCGTCTCCGCCACACCGTTGAGCGATGAAAGGTAGACATCAGCCTGATAGGAAGCGAGCTTTGCTTCCTCTGGCGTCATTTCCTGACGCCAGTGCCAGTACATCTTATTGTGTGCCTGCAATTTCTCGTAGAGTCCGAGTTCATCGAGCGTCACTGAACCGCCCATGCCAACGGTCTTGCCGTGTATGGCCTCATCGAGATACGCAGCAGCTTCTTCTTTCGTACGGCATATGGTGACACGATACCCTTTCTTTTCGAGATTGTTCGACAGTATTGAAAAATCCATGAAGATCCCCCTCATCCAAGAATGTACACCTCTTTTATTTCTTTTATGATATGCCATTCGCTGGATTTGCACAAGCAGGTACTAAAAAGTATCTTGCAAGGACCCCCTGGATTTCACGACAATTCCTCCAGTCGCAAACTGCAGCTCACTCCGAAACGAACTCTTAAACGTAACGGCAGACGTGATCGACGGCAATATCGGAGAACCCGAAAGCTTCGGCTTTGGTCATGCGGCCATTGGCGATGGCTTCCATATCCTTGACCATTTCCCTGCCCATCTGCTGATACGTCTTCTCGCCACGGATGATTGGGCTCAGATCTTTGTCCATATTATCTTCCATATGCTGGTAGGTTCGTTCATTCGCCGTGACTTTGAATACCGGCACAATGGCATTGCCGGTCGGCGTGCCGCGGCCCGTCGTGAAGATGACGGCCTGGCAGCCGGCAGCGACCATGGACGTTACCGATGAAATATCATAGCCAGCCGTATCCATGACGACGGCTCCCCGCTTTGATGGACGCTGTGCCTGCTCGAGGACTTCGACAATGGGGCGCGTACCGCCTTTGCGGATGCAGCCCAGGCTCTTTTCATCCAAGGTGGAAAGGCCGCCCGCCTTGTTGCCCGGGGTTGGCTGACCGGCACGGCAATCCTGCCCGGCTGCGGACAGATGCTCCTCATACGCACGGCAGACCTCAATGATCTCACGCTGGATGGCCGGTGTTGCCGCCCGTTTCGCCAGGATATGCTCGCCGCCGATCCACTCGATAGATTCGCTCATCATGGCAGTCGCTCCCATATCTACCAGGATATCACTCAGTTCTCCAACGGCCGGATTGCTGGCTATCCCGGACGTTGCATCCGAACCACCGCATTCGATACCGAGGAAGAATTCCGACACGGGGAAGAGTTCTTTCTGCTGCATGGCAGCCTGCTGTGCCATATCACGAGCGGCGCGGACAGCCTTCTCAATGGTCTTGAGCGTGCCTCCTTCTTCCTGGATGCCAAAAGAAGCGACCGGTTTGCTCGTCATCTGTTCAATCTTGGCGCGCAACTTGGCATGTGGCACGGTTTCACAGCCCAGGCCGATGATGACCACACCATAAACATTGGGATTGCAGGCAAATCCTGTCAGGACTTTCTGGCTCATGGCGGTGTTGGCCTCCACATCAGAGCAGCCCGTGTTGAAGACAATATTGACGGCGCCACGTACCTGACTTGCCACGATCCGGCAGCATTCACTGCCACAAGCGCAAGCCGGCAGGATCAATACATGATTGCGGATGCCGGGACGCCCTTCTGCACGCCGATATCCCCAGAAGTGCCAGGGAGTGAGATCCGGAGCGCCCGCCGACTGTGCAGCATGCATGACGAAAGTCTCATCTGCCAGCTCATGGTCGTAATCACGGGGAACGCTTTTCAGATTGTGTTCTGCGATCCACTGGCCTTGCTGCACGGGGGTGATGAGTTTGCCCAGGCTCTCTCCGTATTTGATGACCTCAGCGCCTGCCGGCAGATCCTGCAGCGCAATCTTATGGCAATAAGGAATATCTTCCCTGGCACAAAGACGCTGGCACCCGTTCTCATCCTGATACGTAACCAGCGTACCTGCCGGTATCTCACTGACACAAGTCACTACATTGTCCTTTTGATCCATCAATAAGGCATTGATTTTTTCCTGACTCATCTTGATTTCCTCCGTCCACATCATGAATATCCGGGAGGCATCCTCACTCCCTTTGCTTAGTTATAGCATACGTGAATCTGTTTATTATTTCAAATTTATATATTTTACATATACATAAATATTAGATTATAATATAAGAAAATGATGGAAAGAAGGATATGGCTTTATGCAGCAGAATATGCGTTACGTCTATGAAATCTATCGTCAGCAGAGCTTTTCCAAGGCCGCGGAAGCTCTCTTCATGACCCAGCCGGCACTCAGCATTGCCATTGCCAAACTCGAAGCAGAGATTGGCATGCCCCTCTTTGACCGCAGTACCCGCCCCATCAGCCTGACGCCTGCCGGGCGGATTTATCTGGATGCCATCGAGCAGACAAACTATCTGGAGCAGGATCTTCGGCAGCGCTTGAACGACATCCGGCAGCTGAATACCGGTGAAGTCACGATTGGCAGCAGCCACTATCTCAATGCATATATTCTCCCGCCTGTTTTAACTGGATTCCAGCAGGAATTCCCCAAGATCCAGTTCCATCTTTCAGAGGGCAGCTCCTATACCATGGCGCAACAATTGAAGCGCCGTGAAATCGATCTGACCTTCAGCTGTGATGACGACATCATCAAAGCCTTTGACAGCTGGCCCCTGTTCACCGATACCATCCTGCTGGCCGTCCCCCAGTCATTTCCTGTGAACCAGCACTTCAAAGCACAAGCCCTGACTGCCAAAGACATCTCAGCATGTCGTCATCTTGCTCCAGATTGCCCTGAGGTGCCGCTCGCCGGATTTTGCCAGGAGCCATTGATTGTACTGCATAAGGGAAACAATCTTCGCCAGCGTGTTGCCGATTTCTTTCACCAGGCCGGAATCGAGCCAAAAATAAAATTAGAACTCGCACAGATGGCTACAGCTTATCATCTGGCAGAAGCTGGATTTGCTGCGACCTTCTTGAGTGACCGTCTGATCGTGCATCCACATAGTTCTCTGTGCTTTTATCGCCTGGCAGGCATGCACAGCAAGCGTACTTTTCATGTCCTGACCAGCCCGCAACGCTACCTTTCCCGAGCCGTACAAAAACTGATCCAGTACCTGCAGGATACATTTGCACCGACAAGATAAAAAGCGTTACCTGTCATGCCCATGAGGGAAAACAGGTAACGCTTCCAAAGAAAGCTCCTAGGATAGGACGTCCTTATTCAAATTCAATCGTGGCTGGCGGTTTGCCCGTGCAGTCATAGAGGACGCGGTTGACGCCCTTGACTTCGTTGACGATGCGGCTCGTCGTCTTCTGCAGGACTTCCCATGGCAGCTGTGCGCTCTCTGCCGTCATGAAATCACTCGTCATGACAGCGCGCAGAGCAATGGCATAATCGTAAGTGCGGCCATCGCCCATGACGCCGACACTGCGCATGTTCGTCAGAGCAGCGAAGTACTGACCAAGACCTTTGACGCCGGCTTTGGCAACTTCTTCGCGGTAAATGGCATCAGCTTCCTGCACGATCTTGACCTTTTCCTCCGTGACTTCACCGATGATGCGGATGCCAAGCCCCGGACCCGGGAACGGCTGGCGGCTCACGAGATACTCCGGCAGGCCGAGTTCACGGCCGGCAGCACGCACTTCATCCTTGAAGAGCAGGCGCAGCGGCTCAACGATTTCCTTGAAGTCGACAAAATCCGGCAGACCGCCGACGTTGTGATGGCTCTTGATGACGGCAGATTTGCCGAGACCGCTCTCAATGACATCCGGATAGATGGTACCCTGTACAAGGAAATCCACTGCACCGATTTTCTTGGCTTCCTCCTCAAAGACGCGGATGAATTCTTCGCCAATGATCTTGCGCTTCTTCTCCGGCTCCGTCACGCCCTTGAGCTTCTCATAGAAACGTTCCTTGGCATTGACGCGGATGAAATTGAGGTCATACGGGCCTTCTGGACCGAAAACGGACTCGACCTGGTCGCCCTCGTCCTTGCGCAGCAAGCCGTGATCGACAAAGACACAGGTCAGCTGCTTGCCGATGGCCTTGGAGAGCAGCACGGCTGCCACAGACGAATCCACACCGCCGGACAGAGCGCAAAGAGCCTTGCCCGTACCGATCTTGGCCTTGAGTTCCTCAATGGTCGTCTTGACAAAGGAGTCCATCTTCCAGTCGCCTTTGCACGCGCAGACGTTATAGACGAAGTTGTGGAGCATCTCCTTGCCCTGTTCCGTATGCATGACTTCCGGATGGAACTGCGTGGCATAAAGACGGCGATCCGCACTTTCCATCGCCGCCACCGGACAGACTGGCGTAAAAGCCGTGACCGTGAAGCCTGCCGGAGCTTCTGCGATATAATCCGTATGGCTCATCCAGCAGATGCTCTTCTCTTTGACGCCTGCAAAGAGTTTCGAGTCCTTTCCTGCCAGATTGAGCGTGACTTCCGTCTTGCCGTATTCACTTGTCGGCGCCGTCTCCACCTTGCCGCCGAGGAGGTGTGCCATGAGCTGTGAACCATAGCAGATGCCGAGTACCGGGATGCCGAGTGCAAAGAGTTCTGGGCTGCACGTCACGGCATCTTCCGTGTAAACGCTGTTCGGACCGCCCGTCAGGATGATGCCCTTCGGCGCCATCTCGCGGATTTTCTCGATGGACAGAGACTGCGGATGGACCTCGCAGTAAACATGATTTTCACGCACGCGGCGCGCGATGAGCTGATTGTACTGGCCACCGAAGTCCAGCACGAGAATCATTTCATTTGCAGGCTTGCTCAATTTTGTTCCTCCCAATCAAAAAACCTTATCTTTTTCAAAAATTATATCATAGCCGCGAAAAAAAAGAAACGCCTTCACGGCTCCGGAAAATACCAGAAACGGCGTCCTCTTCGCCATAAGATTACAGGAAAGCGCTGCCAAACATCTTGGCAGCGCTTTCTGTCATGCATGTCACTCAATGCCCCAAGGGGTCCTTACCATACGGATTGGCTCCACGGTTGCCCCGGATCATCATCAGGCATACCACGAGCAGCATCATGAAGAGATTGATGCCCTGCACCAGCTCGGCTTCCATGCTGTCCTGCGGCAAATCCGCGATGGCGCGGAAGAAAAAGGGCTGCAGGATACCAACCACAAGATAAACGATAGCCAGCGGCCTGCCGAAACCGATATCGTGCAGCCGACGCGCGACGAGCGTGTAGATGGAAATGACCTCGATGATCGAAATGATCGTCGTTGCGGCTTCAGCAGCTGCCTGACTGCCAAAGCCCTTGAAAAACAGGGAGTACAGAAGCAGCGCCATGATGGTCGAGACGATGATGACCCCGAAGAGCCGCATGATGAAGGGTTTGCGGTTCAACCGCCCCTCACAGCTGAAGAATTTCTCGCGCAGCTCCTGCGCATCCAAGTGAATATTAGCGATTTTCAAAGCAAATCCCTCTTTCCATTCACGTTATATTTATTATACATCTTCGGGAGAATCGGTTAGGTATGCCTCCACCGCGGCGCGGCTGGCGCGGACATCGAACCCTTTGCGGAAAAGGCTGGCCATGAGCTTCTGCCGGTCGGCAGCTCGGGACTTCAAGGCCAATACACGAAGAGCCGCATCTTTTTCGCGCTCATACGTATCGCGCGGCACACAGCCCATCACGAGTTCCTTGTCAAACCCTCGCTGGATGAGTTTCAGGCAGATCTGTCGCACAGAGTTCCGGCTCTCCTCATAAAGGAATCGGAACTGGCGGGCGCAGGCTTCCTCATCATTGAGATAATGGCGTTCCTTGAGGCGTTGGACAGCAGCGTCAATATCATCTGCCTCATACCCCTTGCGCAGGAGTTTCTCGCGCAGCTTCTGCTCACTCTGCTCCTGACGCGCCAGGATGTCGACAGCCGTAACCAGTGCCGTTTTCTGCAGGCGCCCTGGCCTGTCCTGCGCATCAGCTGCCTCGGATGTCCCGGGTGCCTCAGCACGACGCGAATGACGCGTGCGTCGTTTCCTGAGTTGTCCCGATCCTTCTCCTGTCGAAGAGCTGGCATGATAGCTGCGGTACATCATGCTTCTTCATCCGCACCTGCAGGTTCGCCCGCTTCCTGAGCAGCTTCCGCTTCAGCCTGCTTCAGGGAATCCCCGGCCTCCGGATCATCGAGCAGTTTCTTGCGGATCTTTTCTTCGATTTCCGCACAGAGTTCCGGCTGATCGCGCAGGGACTGCTTGGCATTCTCCTTGCCTTGACCGAGACGCGTCCCCTCATACGAGAACCATGCACCGCTCTTGTCGACAATGTCAAGATCCACACCCATATCGATGATGCTCGAGAGCTTCGACACGCCTTCACCATACATGATGTCAAACTCTGCCGTGCGGAACGGCGGCGCCACCTTGTTCTTGACAACCTTGATGCGCGTGCGGTTGCCGATGACATCCTGTCCCTGCTTGATCGTATCGATCTTGCGGACATCGAGGCGCACAGAGGAATAGAACTTCAAGGCACGGCCGCCCGTCGTCGTCTCAGGGTTGCCGAACATGACGCCGACTTTCTCACGGATCTGGTTGATGAAGATCGCTACCGTGCGGGATTTGGCGATGATGCCTGTGAGCTTGCGCATGGCCTGGCTCATGAGACGGGCCTGCAGTCCCACATGGCTGTCGCCCATGTCTCCTTCGATTTCGGCTTTCGGCACCAGTGCGGCAACAGAGTCCACCACGATGATATCAATGGCGCCGCTGCGCACGAGTGCATCGACGATATCAAGTGCCTGCTCGCCCGTATCCGGCTGCGAAATCAGGAGGTCATCGATATTGACGCCGAGCTTGGCCGCATAGACAGGATCCAGCGCATGTTCCGCATCGATGAAGGCTGCAATGCCGCCATTCTTCTGTGCTTCGGCAATCATGTGCAGCGTGACTGTCGTCTTACCGGAAGATTCCGGTCCATAGACCTCGATGATGCGGCCACGCGGCACGCCGCCCACGCCAAGTGCAATATCGAGCGGCAGGATGCCCGTCGGGATGACCTCAATATCCATGTTTGCCTTGGCATCACCAAGACGCATGATTGAGCCCTTGCCGAAATCCTTCTCAATCTTTTTCAGGGCATTCTCCAGGGCTTCCTGGCGACTGTTCATATCTTTCTTTTCCGTTTTATCTGCTGCCAATCGTATCGCTCCTTTCACGAACTGTTATCAGCTAAGTACATCCATTATAACAATGAACAGCCTTCCTGACAAGGAAGGCTGTTCATGCAGACCATCATGCCGCGCTGGCATGAACGGGTTGGTTATTACATATAATCGGCCGTGGATTTCTTGCGCTCCTGCTTGACGAGGCCAAGCTTGGCAGCAATCCACTCCATAGTGACGAAGAACACGGGAATCAGGAAGATACCCATAGCCGTCGCAAAGAGCATGCCGCCGACAACGGCAACACCCATGCCGTTACGCGCAGCAGCACCGGCACCCGTGGCGATGGCCAGAGGGACGCAGCCGATGATGAAGGCGAACGACGTCATGAGGATCGGGCGCAGGCGCAGGCCGGCTGCTTCAAGCGCTGCCTTGACCGGCTCCATGCCGCGGTCGACACGGACCTTCGCGAACTCGACAATCAGGATGGCGTTCTTCGCGGCAAGACCGATGATCGCGATGATACCGATCTGCATGTAGACGCTGTCCTGGAGGCCGGCATTCTGGTGACCGAACATCGCCTCGATGATGGAAAGACCATACTCCGACACGAGGGCGCCGAAGATGCCCGTCGGCACCGTCAAGAGGACGGCGAACGGAACGCTCCAGCTCTCATAGAGGGCTGCGAGGCAGAGGAAGACGAAGACGAGGGAAAGCACGAGGACCTGCAGCGTCGAACTCGAAGCCTTAGCCTCCTCACGGCTCTGACCGGACCATTCGATGTTGAAGCCCGTGCCGGCATTCTGCTGGACGACTTCCTTGATGGCATTCATGGCCTGGCCAGAGGAATAGCCGTTGCCTGTCTGACCCGTGATCTGGATGGAACGCGTGCCGTTGAAGCGGGAGATGTTCGATGGGCCCGACGTGAGTTTCGGACGCAGCAGCGTATCGAGCGGAACCATCGTGCCTTTGCTCGACTTGACGAAAATGAACTTCATCTGGTCGGTCGAACTGCGATAGTCATTGTCAGCCTGCAGCATGACCTTGTAGCTGCGGCCAAAGCGGTTGAAGTCATTGACCTGATAGCCGCCGTAGTTGACCTGCATCGCGGAAAAGACATCCGAAAGCTGGATGCCGAGATTCTTGACCTTCTCGCGATCGACCTCATATTGGACAACCGGCGAGCCGACGGAGTACGTCGAGCGCACACCGGCAAGTTCCGGACGCTGGTTGGCCTCTGCGACAATCTTCTTGGTGATATCGTTAAGTTCCGTCTCCGTGTGCCCCGTCATATCCTGCAGCTGGAGCGTCCAGCCGCCCGTCATGCCGAGGCCAGGGAGTGCCGGCGGATTCATGGCGATGACCGTCGCCTCCGGCGCTACCTTGGCACCGAGACCAAACGTCGTACGCACGGCAGAATCGACCGATAAGGCAGCGTCTTCACGCTGCGACCAGTCCTTCATACCGACGACGATCATGCCGGCGCTCGATGAGGAACCGCCCGAGAGCGGCGAGAAGCCCGTGATAGCCATCGTGCTATCGAGCCCCTTGATGTTCTCCATCATGGCGACATTGAGCTTGTCGATGACTTCCTGTGTGCGGTTGGCAGAAGTACCATCCGGCATCTCGACGGCTGCGAACATATAACCCTGGTCTTCGTTTGGAACGAAGGTGGATGGCAGTTTCTGGAAAATGATGCCTGCGCATCCCGCAACGATCAGCAGGAAAATGAGCGCCAGGCGCGTGTGGCGGATAAACCGTGCTACCACACCGACATAACCGCGTTTCGTGCGTTCAAACCAGTTGTTGAATTTGACGAAGAAGCGCCCCAGGATGCCTTCATCATCCTTTTCCGTATGGCGCTTGAGCATCATGGCACAGAGTGCCGGCGTCAGCGTCAAGGCCACGAAAGCCGAAAGGCAGACCGAGACGGCAATCGTCAAGGCGAACTGGCGGTATAAGACACCCGTCATGCCGCCGAGGAAGGCAACCGGCACGAAGACGGCCGAGAGGACGATGGCGATGGCGATGACCGGGCCCTGGACTTCATCCATGGCACGTTCCGTCGCATCGATTGGCGTCAGACCTTCCTCCATATGCTTCTCGACGTTCTCGATGACGACGATGGCATCGTCAACGACGAGGCCGATGGCAAGGACCATCGCGAAGAGCGTCAAGGTGTTGATCGTGAAGTCAAGTACGATGAATGCGCCGAGTGTACCGATCAGGGAAACCGGGACTGCGAGCAGCGGGATGATTGTCGCGCGCCAGTTCTGCAGGAAAATGAAGATGACGAAGACGACAAGCAGCAACGCCTCGAAGAAGGTCATCAAGACCTCTTCGATCGATGCATTGATGTAGCTCGTGGAATCAAAGATCGTCGACATCTGCATGCCCGGCGGCAGCGTATCCTTCGCTTCATCGAAGACCTTGCGGACCTCGCCGATGGTCTTCATGGCATTGGCATCACTCGTGAGCTTGATGCCGAAGCCGACAGCCGGGTAGCCATTGAATTTCGAGATGATAGCCTCCGACTGGGAGCCCGTCTCAATCTTCGCGACATCCTTGAGACGGACGAACTGGCCGTCACCGTTCGACTTGATGATGACGTTGCCGAATTCTTCCGGCGTCGTCAGTCGACCCTCGATCTTGCCGGACATCTGCTTTTCCTGTCCCTGGTTGACCGGCATGGCGCCGACCGTACCGGCCGGAGCCTGGACGTTCTGCTCCTTGATGGCTGCTGAGACATCGGCAACCGTCAGATTGAGTTCTGCCAGCTTGTCCGGATTGAGCCAGACGCGCATCGCGTAGTCGGAGCCGAATACCTGGACATCGCCGACGCCGTTGATGCGCTTGAGCTTATCGAGGAGATAGATTGTCGCATAATTCTTCATGAAAGCACGGTCATACGTGCCATCCGGCGAATAGAACGACATCATGTACGCCATATCATTCGTTGATTTCTTGGTCGTGACACCGACCTGCTGGACTTCAGAAGGCAGCTGGCTTGTCGCTGAAGCGACGTTGTTCTGCACCTTGACCGAGTCCATATCGCCATCCGTACCGACCTCGAACGTGACCGACAGGCTGTAGCGACCCGTATCATCGGAGGTCGAGGACATGTAATCCATGCCCTGCGTACCGTTGACCTGATCCTCGATGATCTGCGCGACCGTCTGATTGACGACAGCGGCACTCGCGCCCGTATACGACGTGCCGACGCTGACCGTCGGCGGTGAGATCTGCGGATACTGCGCAATCGGCAGCTGGGTAGCCGCAATCGAACCGGCAATGACAATGATCAGCGAGATGACGATGGCAAATATCGGGCGGTGGATAAAGAATTTAGACACAGTGCCGCCCCCTTAGTTGCTGCCATCGCTATTCGTCATCGTATCGTACGGCGTCGTATCTTCGTCAAAGGAGAAGCCCATCTCTTCCGGCGTTACCATCGTGACAGCCAGCTCCTTGCCTTCTGTCAGGCTGGAAAGACCTTCGACCACGACCTTGTCACTAGCGGAAAGGCCGCTCTTGACGACGTAGTAGCTGCCGATCTGCTGGCCGAGTTCAATGCTGCGTGCTTCCGATTTGCCGTCATCGCCGACAACCATGACGAATGTCTTGTCGAGCAGCTGCTGGACAGCACGCTGCGGCACGAGGATAGCGTTCGGGATGGTCTCGCCCGTGAGCTTGACGCGCGCGAACATGCCCGGCAGCAGCAGGCCATTCGGATTCGGGAAGAGTGCCTTGACCGTCAGCGTGCCCGTGTTCTGGGCAAGTGCGCGGTCAGCCTGGACGATGCGTCCATCCAAGGGATACGTCGAGCCATCCGAAAGCTTGACCGTGACGTCAAGCGGATCGCCAGAACCGCTCTGCATGGACTGGATATTGCGGAACTTCAGGTACTCGGCCTCCGAGATGCTGAACTGCACGAAGACCGGATCGATTGTACCAATGGTCACGAGGTTCGTATTGCCGGCCGTGGCAAACGTGCCGACGGCAACATCGTCGACGGATACCTGGCCCGACATCGGCGCGTAGACGACCGTATCGTCAAGATCCTGCTGAGCCTTCTGCACGAGTGCCTCATTGGCAGCAGCAGCAGCCGAATATGCATTGACATTGGCCTGCTGCGTCGTCACCGTCTGCTCCGAAATGGCATCAGCTGCCAACAGCGACTGATCACGGTAGAGATCGGTCTGCGCATTCGAGAGCGTTGCCTGTGACTGCGCGAGATTGGCCTGAGCCTGCAGGACAGCTGACTCGTACTGGCGTGAATCGAGACGGTAGAGCGGCTGGCCGGCTTCGACATGATCACCGCCATGGAAATACTTCTCGACAATCTTGCCCGATACTTTCGACTGTACTTTGACTTCATCCCTGCCAACGACCTGGCCAGCATATTCACTGGACACCGGAGCGTCTGTCTGCAATACCTGCATGACCTTGACCTGTGTCGCCTGCGACTGCGCAGCTTGTTGGTTCTTTCCACAGCCGGCAATGAATACCGGTGAGGTTGCGAGCGCTGCCGCTAACAGCAGAGCCTTGAGTTTCTTGTTGTTTGTAAAAAACAAACAGATGACCTCCTTTTCTTGTATTGGCCTGCAGTCCGTTTCCCGTATCCCGCATGCCATGGCGATTATTTCCCATCTGTCTTGTTCTAGAATAGTAAATAAATGTTTACTATCGATAGAATCTATAGTATATTATATTTAAACAAAAGTCAATATTCGTCATCTAATATCCCACATCTCACAGACTTTTTCCATCGTAAAGGATGAAGATAAAAAGAAGATAAAAGAATCACATCATGAGGGAGAGTTATTGAACATGGAAGAAAAAGAAAAGCAGCCTCATTCGCTGTTATCCCGGCGTTTCACGGAGATGGTACTCCTGATCCACAATTATTTCTACCGCCAGGGACAGATTCCGATCCCGCTCAACCAATTCTGCGTACTGGTCATGCTGCAGAGCCGGGAATCCACCTGTATCTCCGAACTTTGTTCCATGCTGCATCTTTCCAAGCAGCAGATGACAACCATCGTCGAAAAACTCACTTCCGTTGGCTATATCGAACGCCACAGTGACCCGGAAGACCGGCGCCGCAGCCTGCTGAGCATCACGGCTGCCGGACAGCAGCTGCTCGACAAGCAAGACGACCGTGTACGCGAGCGCTTTGATCAGCGGCTTGCCCGCTTGTCTCCCCAGCAGATTGAGAGTTTGGATACCAGCATGCAGATCCTCAATGAATCCATCGAAAAAATGTTTTCTTGACTGACGCCGCCTTTAAGGCGGCTTTTTTCGTCCCCCCTAATCGTTATGGAAGTATCCATGACACAAAAAGGGCTGCTTCTACTGCAACCCCTTCATCAAAGTCTTCTACTGTTTTACGCGAGTGGAATCACATCGAGATCGTCCGGTACAAAGACATTGCCGTGATAATACTCTTTGGCTTCAGCCGTATATGCCTGCTTGCGCGTATCAATGCTCTTGTCTTCCGTATGATAGAGTACGAGATTCTTGACACCGAGTTCCTCCGCAAGTTCACTGGCTTCCTTGACCGTACTGTGATTCTTCTCATACGGCTTGAATCTGTCGCGGTCGCCGTATTTGCAGAATGCTTCAGCCAGCAGCCAGTCGGCGCCTTCGGCATAGGCTCTGTCATGCTCATTGTACGGCTCATCGCCGAGACACGTGAAGCGCATGCCATCCTGGAAGTCCAGCTCATAGCCAAACTGCTTGGCCTTGGTGGAAAGGATATCGAACGCTGTCAGCGTCACACCTTCAAACGCGACTGTTTCGCCGTCTGTGAGCTCATGCAGGAAGATACTCGTGCCGACACGCGCAAAATCCTTCTTCTTGAGTGTCATCTTCGTCATCGTCAGCAGCATATCCATGACGACATCATGGCAGTAAATATGGAATTCGCCCTGGTACTTGCCCTTGTTCATGAGATCAGCCACTTTGCGCATGACCCAGATGACGCCAAGGACGTGATCGGTATGCCCATGCGTCACAAACATATGATGGCATTTCTGGTAATCGAACCCCGCCTGTTCCAGCTGCCGCAGGATGCCATTGCCACCGCCGGCATCGGTCAGGAACAGATTCCCGTTGTCCAGTTCCAGATAAAAACACGTGTTATAACATTTCGTGACCATAGCATTGCCCGTACCGAGCATCGTAAGTTTTCGCATGAAATCGCCCTCCATTCTGGCTAACTCTTTTTATTATAAAACAAGGCGCTGACACTTGTCAGCACCTTGCCGGATTTCATTTTGTATACTTTGGGGCTTCCAGACGCTCAAGCGCCATACGCGCCGCATGCTGCTCGGCTTCCTTCTTGCTGTGTCCGGTGCCTTCGCCCATGACCCTGCCAGTCACAAGGACTTCAAAGGTGAACAATTTGTCATGATCAGGGCCTTCTTCGCGTACCAGCCGGTACGTGATGCTCTGCCCTTCCCTGCGGAAAACGCGTTCCTGCAGTATGGTCTTGTAATCCTTGAGGATCGCCCCCTGCGCCACTTTCTGGAACTCCCCCTGGAGCTGACGCACGACATAATCTTTGGCAGCCGTCCAGCCTTGATCCAGATAGACGGCACCGATGACTGCTTCAAAGACGTCTTCCAGGTTTGTCTGGCGGGTGCGTCCGCCTCCCATCTCTTCACCGTGTCCCAGGAGCAGATAGCTGCCGAGGCCCAGATCCGCCGCCAGCCGCGCCAGTGTTGTCGAGCAGACGATGCTCGCACGTGTGCGTGTGAGTTCGCCTTCCGGCATCTCGGGAAAATGCTCATAAAGATAAGTGCTGGAGGCAAGCTCCAGCACAGCATCCCCGAGAAACTCGAGGCGTTCATTATGGGCAGTGTTCCGTTTGGATTCATTCGCATACGAGGTGTGCGTCAAGGCCTGATCCAGGAGCCCGAGGTCACGGAATGCAACCCCCAGACGCTCAGAGAGCATCACGAGTTCCTGACGGCGGCTTTCCTTACGAACATTTCCCATGACGAATTACTCCGTATATTTCTTCATGACGATGCAGGCATTGTGGCCGCCAAAACCGAAGTTATTGGAGATGGCTGCGCGAACCTTCTTCGCCTTTGCTTTATTCGGAACGTAATCGAGGTCAAGCCCCTCATCCGGCGTCTCGTAGTTGATCGTCGGCGGCAGCATATCGTTCTCGACAGCCAGAGCCGTGGCGATGGCTTCGACACCACCGGCAGCACCGAGCAGATGACCCGTCATGGACTTGATCGAGGAAACCGAGACATCCTTGGCTGCCTCGCCCCAGACCGCTTTGATAGCCATCGTCTCACCCTCATCGTTGAGGTGCGTGGACGTGCCGTGTGCGTTGACATAATCGACTTCATCCGCCTTGAGGCCGGCATCATCGAGAGCGAGCTGCATGCATTTCGCCTGATACTCGCCGCCCGGAGCCGGACTCGTGACATGGTACGCATCGGAGTTCGCACCATAGCCGACGAGTTCTGCATAGATATGCGCACCGCGCGCTTTGGCATGCTCGAGGCTCTCGAGTACGACGAGACCGGCGCCTTCGCCCATGACGAAGCCGCTGCGATTCTTGTCGAACGGGCGCGATGCATGCTCTGGATCATCGTTGTGATCCATGCAGAGTGCCTTCATGGCAGCAAAGCCGGCAACAGCAGCCTGGCTGATGGCAGCTTCCGTACCGCCTGCCACCATGACGTCAGCCTTGCCTTCCTGGATGACGCGGAAAGCATCACCGATGCAGTTCGTACCCGTCGCGCAGGCCGTAACGATGCAGGAAGAAGGGCCATGCAGCTTGTACGTGATGGCAACCTGGCCGGCAGCGAGATTCGCGATCATCATCGGGATGAAGAACGGCGAAATACGGCTCGGCCCCTTGTCAAAAAGCTTCTGGTACTGCGAATGCATCGTCTCGATGCCGCCGATGCCTGCGCCAATGTACGTGCCAATGCGGTCGCGGTTCTCATTTTCGAGGTCAAGCTTTGCATCATCAATAGCAAGCTTTGCTGCAGCCACAGCAAACTGTGCATAACGATCCATACGTTTTGCTTCTTTTTTGTCGATATAAGCGGTAGGATCAAAATCCTTGACTTCACCGGCAATCTGAGCATGGTATTCCGATGCATCAAAGCGGGTGATCTTGCCAATACCATTCTTACCTTCCATGAGGCCCTGCCAGAATGCATCCTTACCCGTACCGATTGGTGTGATGGCGCCAAGGCCTGTGATTACTACGCGATTACTCAAAACAAATACTCCTCTCAAAATCCGTTCCTGATACGTTCTTCAAGAGCGGTCACTCCGCAGCCGCTGCCTCAGACAAGAGCTGCTCAAAAATCTCATGAACGGACAAGATCTTATCAATGCGCGGCATGTATTCACCGGTAAAGACAAGTCCCGTCTCAACATCCCCCTGCTGTGCCCGGATGAGCGAGCGGATGATGCAGAAATTGTGCCTGCAGGCCTTGAGGCACGCATCGCACGTCTTCGGTGGGACAGGTCCCTCCATGACCCTGGCCGAGAATGGCGTACGCACTGCACGACCCGGCAATCCTACAGGGCTATGGATGACGACGATATCCTCCGGTTTTGACTTCAGATAATATTCTTTCAGGGCCGGTGCCGCATTGGATTCTGCCGATGCCGCAAAGCGCGACCCCATCTGGACGCCAGCTGCGCCCATCTTTATCAAATCAACGATGTCCTGGCCATGGAGAACGCCGCCGGCCGCAATGACCGGGATCTTGACGGCTGCACTGACCGATGAAATGAGGTCACGCACCGAGACATTCGTTCCCAGATGGCCGCCGGCTTCCTTGCCTTCCAGCACGATAGCCGCGGCGCCAAGACGCTCTGAAATTTTAGCTAATTTAACAGAAGAAACAATCGGAACGATTGGCGTCCCGGATTCCTTGCCGAGTCCGAACATATCACGAGAGAAGCCTGCACCTGCCACGACAAGATCAATGCCCTCATCGATGGCCGTCTTGACAATGCCGGCAAAATCGCTGGCTGCTACCATGATATTGATGCCGATGATACCAGATGTGAGCGAACGTGCGAGCCGGATTTCATAACGCAGTTCGTCGTGGCTCATACCAGATGCGGCAATGAGGCCGATACCGCCCTCGTTCGCTACAGCTGCCGCCAGACGGGCCGTTGACAAGCGGATCGCCATACCACCCTGCTGGATCGGTACGCGTGCAATCTTGTTGCCAATCTTCAGCTCTGGAAGTTTCAATGTTACTCCTCCAATCAATCTCACCTCTTAAGAAAATCCCGCGAAGCAACTTCACGGGATTCTCAAAAGGTAAGACGCTCAATCTTATTTGTGCTGGTCAATGTAGGTAACTACATCCTGAACCGTCTTGATCTTCTCAGCAGCCTCGTCCGGGATCTCAATGTTGAATTCCTCTTCAAAAGCCATGATCAGCTCAACGATGTCCAGCGAATCAGCGCCCAGATCATCGATAAAAGTAGAATCGATTGCGACCTCATCCGGCTCAACGCCCAGCTGCTCAACAACGATATCTCTTACTTTCTCAAAAGTCGACATGAAGTTTCACCTCCTTAAATTAATATCTATATATAGTTATATCACATAACCATGCCGCCGTCTACATGGACGACCTGGCCGGTGATATAGGATGCACAATCCGATACCAGGAAAAGGACCGCATTGGCTACATCTTCCGGACGTCCCATATGCCGAAGTGGGATTTCCTGCACCATGGCCTCCTTGACTTTATCAGGAAGCACCGCTGTCATATCGGTATCGATGAAGCCCGGAGCCACCATGTTGACCGTAATGCCGCGCGCCGCAAGTTCCTTGGCGGCTGATTTCGAGAAGCCAAGCACACCAGCTTTGGCAGCAGCGTAGTTCGTCTGGCCGGCATTGCCGATGAGACCTACTACCGAACTCATGTTGACGATGCGTCCCGCACGTTTCTTCATCATGAGCTTGGCCACGGCTTTCGTGCAGTAGAACACACCTTTGAGATTCGTGTCAATGACTGCATCGAAGTCCGCATCCTTCATGCGCATCAGCAAACCGTCACGCGTGATACCGGCATTGTTGACCAGGATGTCAATCGTGCCGAACGCCTCTACGACGCTTGCCACCATCCCATCGACAGCCTGCGGATCAGCCACGTTCGCTTTGACCAGCAGGGCCGTGCCGCCGGCACTCTCGATTTCCTGCTTGACCGCTTCCGCTGCCTGCTGATTGCCAGCATAATTGATGGCAACTTTGGCACCTTCCGAAGCCAGGCGGAGAGCGATGGCACGGCCGATGCCGCGCGATGCTCCCGTCACAAGAGCAACCTTTCCGTCTAAAAGCATATTAGCGAACCTCCTTGAAATAGTCAAGCGTTTTTTGTAAAGTTTCAAGATTTTCAACGTTCACGCTCTTGAGCGCACGGTCGATACGACGGTTGAAACCGCAGAGCGTCTTGCCCGGACCAGCTTCGACGAACGTATCTGCGCCGAATTCTTTCATCGTATTGACGCAAGCAATCCACTTGACCGGATGATCCGCCTGTGCAACGAGGTTTGCCTTGATTTCATCGGCTTTCGTCTCCAGCTTGCCCGTGAAATTCGAAACGACCGGGAATGCCGCATCGTGGATCTCAACCTTCTCAAGCTCAGCAGCCAGCTTCTCTGCAGCCGGTTTCATGAGCGTGGAATGGAACGGTGCCGAAACCGGCAGGATGACAGCCTTCTTGGCTCCTGCTGCCTTGAGCGTCTCAACGGCAGCTTCAACGCCCTTCGTCGTACCGGCGATGACCGTCTGCCCCGGGCAGTTGAAATTGACCGGCTGTACTGCGCCTGCAGCTGCCGTTGCCTTCTCACAAGCATCCATGATGACATCGTCACCGAGACCAATGATGGCAGCCATGCCGCCCTCGCCGACAGGAACGGCTTCCTGCATGTACTGGCCGCGCTTATGCACGAGCAGGACAGCATCCTGGAAAGAAAGCACGCCTGCTGCCACGAGTGCAGAATACTCACCGAGGCTGTGACCGCCGGCAACAGCCGGCTGGATGCCGTGTTCCTTGAGGATCTCATTGACGATAACGCTGACCGTCAGAATGGCCGGCTGCGTATTGGCCGTAAGTTTCAGGTCTTCAGCCGGACCCTCAAAGCACATATCCTTGATGGAATACCCGAGTGCCTCATCGGCTTCTTGGAACAGCTTCTTCGCTACATCATACTCAGCGAAGAAATCCTTGCCCATGCCTACCGTCTGAGCGCCCTGACCAGGGAATACAAATGCGAGCTTATTCACGTTGCACTACCTCCTATACCATTTTCTGCCGGAACCGAAGCAGTCCCGGAGTACAGAATCCATATCTTTATTTGCAGTCATCCTGGATTGTCTGAATGACACCGGGAAGTCCTGCGACAATATCTTCAATGATCGTCTTGACCGGCTTGATATCCTTGAGCATGCCCGAGATTTCGCCGATCATGACCGAGCCGTTCTCCACATCGCCTTCATGCGTCGCACGGTGCAAAGAGCCGACACCCAGCTTCTCGAGTTCTTCTGCCGGAGCGCCAGCTGCTTCAAGCTCCTCATACTTGCGCGTGAGCTTGTTGTGGAGTACGCGGGCTGGATGACCAAGCGTGCGGCCCGTAACCACGGTCGAACGGTCTTTGGCCTTGAGGACCATCTTCTTGTAATTGGGATGAGCGATGCACTCCTCACTCATGACAAAGCGGGACCCCATCTGCACAGCCTGCGCACCGAGCGCAAAAGCTGCTGCCATGCCGCGCGAATCCGCAATGCCGCCTGCACCGATGACCGGCACATCTACGGCATCAACGACCTGCGGCACGAGAGCCATCGTCGTGATCTCGCCGATATGACCGCCCGATTCCGTACCTTCGGCAATGACGGCATCCGCACCGCTGCGCACGAGACGCTTGGCAAGGGCGACCGAAGCAACGACTGGGATGACCTTGGTGCCGATTTCCTTGAGTTCCGGCACATACTCGCCCGGATTGCCAGCACCCGTCGTCACGACCGGCACCTTTTCCTCCAGGACGACCTGCATGACTTCCTTGACGTACGGGCTCATGAGCATGACGTTTACGCCAAAGGGTTTATCCGTCCAGCCTTTGCACTTCTTGATTTCAGCGCGCAAGACTTCCGGCGGCATATGACCGGCACCGATGATGCCGAGGCCGCCGGCATTCGAGACGGCAGAAGCCAGTTCTGCCGTGCCGATCCAGGCCATGCCACCTTGGAAAATCGGATATTTTATATTGAGTAATTTACAGATTGCATTGTTTTCAAACATCAGATTAGTCCTCCTTCGCCCACTTCATGATGCAGGATGCCCACGTCAGGCCGGCACCGAAGCCAGCCAGGGCAATGAGATCGCCTTTCTTGAAACGGCGTGCATGCGCCGCTTCCGCCAGGGCAACCGGTATGGACGCCGCTGACATATTGCCGTATTTCTCGATATTGATGATGACTTTTTCCATCGGTAATCCAAGCCGTTTCGCGGCTGAATCGATGATGCGGATATTCGCTTGATGCGGGACGAGCCAATCCAGCTCCGCTTTCGTATGATTGCTTTTCTTCAATGCTTCTTCTACGGTATGCCCCATGATCTTGACCGCAAACCGGAAAACTGCCTTGCCATCCATATGGATGTACTGCTGATGATTCTCGAGGGCCTCCTTTGTCACCGGCTGCAGGCTGCCGCTTGCCGGGATATCCAGCACATCGCCGCCTGAACCATCGCTGCCAAGGTCAAAGCCCAGGATCCCATACCCGTCTTCAACCGGGCCAAAGACAGCTGCCCCCGCACCATCGCCAAAGAGGATGCAGGTATTCCTATCCGTCCAGTCAACGACCTTGGAAAGCGTTTCCGCACCGATGACCAGCACATGGCGGTATACACCGTTCATGATGAACTGGCTGGCCACCGCAGCTCCATAAGCGAAGCCGGAGCAGGCAGCCGACAGATCAAAGGCAGCCGCCTTCCTTGCACCGAGACGATCCTGCAGGACACAGGCCGTAGAAGGGATGATGCGATCTGAGGTCAGAGTCGCCACAATGATGAGGTCAAGTTCTTCGGCTGCAACGCCGGCATCCGCAAGTGCCATGCGGGCAGCCCGTTCTGCCAGATCCGATACCGGCTGGCCTTCTGCTGCCACGTGACGCTCGCGGATGCCAGTGCGTTCTACAATCCAGGCATCATTCGTATCCACCATTTTCTCAAGATCGGAATTCGTTACAGTCTTTTCCGGGATACACCAGCCGGTGCCCAGAATGCCTGCACTAGTTCTTTTCTGCGTCATTCGTCAGTATCTCCTCCTTTGCCAGCGTATCACGGATGTGAGCGAGGACATCCCCCCGGACATAATCATTCGCTACACCGATGGCGCTGCATATGGACTTGGCATTGGAAGACCCGTGACTGATGATGCAGCAGCCATTGACCCCCAGGAGCGGGGCTCCGCCATACTCCGTGACATCAAGGCGTTTGCCAAGTTTTTTCATGGCCGGCATCAGCAGGAGAGCCCCCAGCTTCGCGAGGATCCCGCCTTCACGCACAGCCTCTTTAAGCAGTTTCAGGATGGTCTTTGCAAGTCCCTCTGCAAATTTTAGCACAACATTGCCTACAAATCCATCACAAATTACGACATCGAAATTTCCCTTCGGCACGTCGCGCCCCTCCGCATTGCCGCAGAAATTGATGGTGTGCATCTGCTTGAGTAGTGCATACGTGGCCTTGGCCTGCTCATTCCCCTTCGTTTCCTCCTCGCCGATATTGAGGAGGCCAACGCGCGGATTCTTGACGCCAAAGACGTATTCTGCATAGAGGGAGCCCATGATGCCGCTCTGGACGAGATGCTCCGGTTTGCTGTCGACATTGGCACCGGAATCGAGCAGCAGCGTCACACCTTTCGGTGTCGGCATCGGCGTCGCGATGGTCGGACGCCCGATCCCCTTGATGCGGCGCAGGATGAGCTGGGCCGCTGTAACGGCTGCGCCAGTACTGCCGGCAGACAGCACGGCATCGCATTCGCCATCTTTCACGAGACGAGTCGCTACGACAATAGAAGAATCCTTCTTCGTGCGGACGGCATCCGCCGGATGCTCGCCCATCTCGATGACCTGGGTCGTATGATGGATCGTGATGCCCAGCTTTTCCCAGCCAGGTTCTTTTGACAAGATCTCACGGATCTTCGGTTCATCCCCTACCAGCACAATCTCGCAGTGATATTTGCGTGCAGCACGCACCGCTCCGAAAACGACCTCCAACGGTGCGTAATCGCCGCCCATGGCATCAACTGCAATCTTCATTGCTAACTCCCCCTCACTCCTCTCCCCACGAAACCATGATGAATTTCGCACGGAAGACCTCTTGTGTATCATTGCGTGTCTTGACCCAGACAAAATATTTATTGCCGCGGACTCTGACGATTTCCGCTTTTGCGATCAATTTCTCACCGACATGGACAGGTACTTTATACTTGACATTGGCAACACCTGTGACAGCCATCGGCGCATCGATGATGGCCAGAGCCAGGGAATTTGCCTGCGAGAACATGTAATACCCCTTCGCGATCTTTGTCTTGGCAAAGACCATGTCATCGGTCACACGCAGAAGAGATATGCCAGAATGGCCCAGTTCCAGATCGATGAGTTCGCCGACCACCTCGCCGCTCTTGATGGATTTCACCTTGTTCTGAGCACTCTCCGCCATCTTGCGGATGCGTCCGCGAAGTTCGGGAATGCCGAGTTCCAGGCGGTCCAGGCGTATCGTCTGGACACTGACCGATAATTTACGTGCCAGTTCTTCATCCGTCAGGAAGGGCTTTTCCTTGACCTGACGCAGGAGCATTTCCTGGCGCTCCTTTTTCTTGACTCGTGCCATGCATTCATCTCCCCTCTGAAAATTAGTACCTGCTATTACCACCTTATATCAGTTTATTATACGTTCAGTCTGGCAAAAAAGCAAGCCTGCCTGTCCTCTTCTGTATCATCTTCCCCAAAAAAGAATAAGCAGGACATCTGTCCTGCTTATGATCTTCAATCCTTATTCAGCTGCTTTGACAACCTCTTTGCCATCATAGTAGCCGCATTCCGGGCATACATGATGAGGCATCTTCGGCTCGTGGCACTGTGGGCATGCTACGTAGCCAGGAGCAGTAAGCTTCCAGTTCGCGCGGCGCTGGTCGCGACGAGCCTTGGATGTTTTACGCTTTGGTACTGCCATGTTCGGATACACCTCCTTAACGGGATCTTCTCAGATTATTTTTTCGCTAATAATTCCTGCAATGCGGCCATGCGCGGATCCGGTACATGCCGGTCGCAGCCACAATCCCCCTCATTGAGATCTGCACCGCAGACGGGGCAGAGCCCTTTGCAATCAGGGCTGCAGAGCTTGCTGAGCGGCTGAGCCGCCAGGACGGTATCACGGATAAGTTCCGTGAGATCGATGAGATCCCCCTCAAAAAGATTGGTATCTCCATCGGCCATCTCATCACCTGCACGGCGAAACTCCTCAGAGAACTGATGTTCTTGGGATTCCCGGCACGGTTTCAGGCAGCGGTCACAGACAAAAGACTTCTCGCAGCGTATCACGCCCTCTGCACGCCAGCAGGAACCGGTATGGATGACTTTCCCTTCAACGGTCAAAGGACCTTCCAAGGTATAATCATCAGCCACCGCACCAATATCAGACGGCAGGACCGTAAACGCAAACGGGATTTCCTGAGTGAAATCCGCATTCGATTCAGCAATATTCACTTTCATCAGCATCAACCTCAATTCATTATAGCGATGTGCCTATTCCTTTGTCAAGTGTCAAGGAAATGTACTTGTCCATCAAAGAACACGCTGGATATGGATAGCCAGCAATGTGACTTCAGCAGATGCGACCGGCAACTGCAGGCGTGCCGCCAGCGCATCACAGCTATCCTGTGCCAGGGCGTACGCTTCCGGATACATCTTCTGCACATATTCATCCATCTGTATAGGGACTTCTTCATGGGCCCGGATGCGCAAGATCATGTAGCAGACGTGGCTGATGAGCCGCGTGTACTTGAGTTCTGTGCGCTGGAAGGTGACGCCGAGAGCCCGCTCAATCCCAGTGATACAATCCGATGCCAGCCGGATGTTCGTCAGGCTGTCACCGGCATTCTGCTCGCTGATCCCCGCATGGATATGCAAAGAAAGATAGCCGGCTTCTTCCGAGGGCAGCTCCTCACCGCGTTCTTCACGGATGGCAGCCAGCCCCCGCTCTGCAATGCGGTATTCGTCAGGAAACATCGCCATGATGTCATGCTGCAGCGGATTGGGCAGACGTATGCCGCGACGCTTGCGCTCGAGTGCCATGGCAATATGATCGGCCATCGGCAGCAGGATATCATCTGCGATAGCAGGGAAAACCATCCTTGCTTCTTCCAGGATACGCGCCGCCAGCTCAACAGCCTGTGGATTGATGCTGTTGATGGCTTGCAGGGCACTGCGCTTCCCGTCGGGTACAAGAGTGTAGACCTTGGCACCAGGGAGTCTTTCGATGCGCTCCCCGTTCTTCCTGCCAAAGCCGATGCCCTTGCCGAGCAGGATGACTTCGCGGCCTTCGCCGGTCAACGCCAGCAGGCCGTTATTATTCAATGGCTTGACGACCCGAAACATAAAAAACCTCCTTATATGATGCTACTATTATAACCTATCTGGGAGGTCATGCGCCATACAAGGAAGTTTTTTATTCGTTAAAGAAGATGATTTTTACCGGAACAAATGGTTATGACCAACTCCCGTGCAAATCTTTCAGGATATGTGGTCAGAACTTGGCCACTTCGGCCAAAGCTTTGACGTCGCCCGTCTTTTCCATCGTGACGGACTGGCCTTCCTGCAGGCCCGTATAGATGACGAGGCAGGCATCCGACTTCGCATGTTCTTTGATATAGGCATCATCGAAATGCATGAGCTTGTCACCCTTCTTGACGTTCTGCCCCGCTTCGACGAAGACCTCAAAGCCCTTGCCGCCGAGAGCGACCGTATCAACGCCGATGTGCAGCAGGTACTCCGTGCCGTCAGCAGCCTTCATGCCGATGGCATGCTTCGTATCGAAGACGAAGACAACCTCACCGTCTTCCGGTGCATAGACCGTTTCTTCTGACGGATAGACGAAGAAACCATCGCCCATCATCTTGCTGGCGAATGCTTCATCCGGTGCTTCCGTGATGGGATGGACGGAACCTGCGACCGGCGCGTAGAGTGCATGGCTTGCCGATTCCGTTGCCGCAGCTTCAGCAGGTGCAGCGGGAACCGTCTCCTCTTTTTCCGGCTCTGCTGCCGGAGCGTCGAGTTCCGGCTCAATGTCCGGCGCCGTCTCGAGATACGTCTCAAGGTTGGCCTTGATGACGGCAACCTGCGGACCGTAAATGACCTGGACACCCGTGCCCTTGACGATGACGCCAACGGCGCCCGTAGCCTTGAGGAGCTTCTCGTTGACGAGTGAGGAGTCCGCCACGGAGCAGCGCAGGCGCGTCGCGCAGCAGTCGACCGATGTAATGTTCTTCTTGCTGCCAAGACCACGCGCGATCATCGAGCTCTTGGCATCTTCCACAGACTGTCCGGAAACGGCATTTCCCGTGCCTTTCTTGGCCTGGTAATCCGCTTTCGTGTAGAGTTTCGTCTCCTCGTCGTCATCCTCACGGCCCGGCGTCTTGAAGTCGAATTTCTTGATCATCCAAGTGAAGATGAAGTAGTAGAGGAAGAAGTAGATGATGCCAACGGGGATGATGTACATCCAGCTCGTCTTGGCCTCGCCCTGCAGGATACCGAAGATGAAGAGGTCGAGCAGACCGCCCGAGAACGTCAGGCCAACGGCGATATTGAGCATGTGCGCGATCATGTAGGCCGCACCGGCGAGAACGACCTGGACACCGAAGAGAGCCGGTGCTACAAAGAGGAAGGAGAACTCGATTGGCTCCGTGATACCCGTGAGCATCGAAGTCAAAGCGGCAGAGAGCAGCAGGCCTTTGGCTGCCGTCTTCTTCGACGGCTTCGCGCAGCGGTACATGGCAAGCGCTGCGCCTGGCAGGCCGAAGATCATGAAGATGAATTCACCTGAGAAATAACGCGTTGCATCTGCACTGAAATGCGTGACATCCGGCGAAGCGAGCTGGGCAAAGAAGATGTTCTGGCCGCCCTGAACGAGCTGTCCATCGATCATCATCGAGCCGCCGACGCCCGTCTGCCAGAACGGCAGATAGAATACGTGATGCAGTCCGAACGGGATGAGCGCACGCTTGATGATACCGAAAATCAGCGTGCCGATGTAGCCCGTACCCGTGACGAGGCTGCCGAGTGCGAAAATGCCATCTTGCGCAACAGGCCAGATGAAGTAAAGCGCAATGCCGACAAAGAGGTAGACGACCGTCGAGATGATGGGGATGAAGCGCGAACCGCCGAAGAACGAAAGTGCATTGGGCAGTACGATCTTATGGAACTTATTGTGGAGATACGCAACACCGATACCGACGATGATGCCGCCAAACACGCCCATCTGATATGACATGATGCCGCAGGAACTGGCAATCGTCCCCTCGAGTACGCCCGGTGCGATCGAGCCGTCCGGCAAGATCTGCCCGTTGAGCTTGAGCATGGCATTGCAGGCACTGTGCATGACGAAGAAAGAGATCATGGCAGCGAGAGCTGCTACCTCGCGTTCCGCCTTGGCCATGCCGATGGCAACACCGACAGCGAAGATGATCGGCAGATTGCCAAAGATGGTGCTGCCTGCACTGGCCATGATGGTCAGCAGGCTGCCGAGGATGGTGCCGTCACCGAAAATCGCCTCAAGACCATACGTCTTGATGGTCGTCGGGTTCGTGAACGAAGCACCGATGCCGAGCAGGATACCTGCAATCGGCAGTACTGCAACCGGCAGCATGAAACTGCGGCCGACGCGTTGCAATACACTGAAGATTTCATCTTTCATAAAGACCGTCCTTTCCTTTGCTCATCACGGGACACGCAAAAAGGCATCAGCAAAAAGCATGCGAGATATCCGCTCCTCCCAGAGAGAAGAGCAGACCTCCATTGCTTTTCGCTGATGCCTGCATGACCAGTAACACGCGATTCGTTACAACATTATTCTGTCTGAACAAGATGTATTATACATGAGCAGCATCGCGATGTAAAGCATTTTTTTCGGATTCCATTTCTTGCTTATCATATGCAATCGTTTCCACAGCCATGGACGCCAGTCCTTCCACGCGCTTGAGAGGGATGTCGTACTTACGTGCCAGACGGCAGCAGTCTTCGTATTCCGGCTTGCAACCCAGGATCCGGCCCTGCCAACTCGAGAGCTTGCAAGTCACTTCACCGTATGGTGTAGCGGCCTGGATGAACTTGCGTTCTGCTTCCAAGCGCTCCTCCGCCCGGAAGATGCGCAGCCCGATACTCGTGCTTTCACGCAAGATGACAGTCGCGCAATCCGCTTTATCCTTCCTGCGGCACAAAACGGAAAGCTGATAGGCCGGACGCGTTTTCTTCATGACGATGGGCGTTGTCCAGACATCAAGAGCTCCTGCCGCAAAGAGACGTTCATAAAGATATCCGAAAATCTGGGACTCCATATCGTCGATATTCGTTTCAAGCAGCAGGATATCGGCGGCATGCTGCGCGCCCTCCTGGTTTTCTGCATAATCACCGAGATACAGGCGCAGGACATTGGGAATCTCGGTATCCCAGGTACCGGCACCGTATGCAATACGAGCCGCCACGAACGAGTCCGGCAGGCTGGCAGCAAAATCAGCCTGGCTGCGCAGGACGGCTGCTCCGGTCGGTGTCGTGAGTTCCTTTTCCGCACCGGCATGATAGGACGGCCAGCCAAGCAGGAGTTCTGAGACAGCCGGAGCCGGCACCGGCATGATGCCATGCGCGCAGTGTACGAAGCCGCTGCCCGTATTGACACGCGATGCAAAAATCTTTTCGATGCCGAGATACTCGAGAGAAACAGCCGTCCCCACGATGTCGACGATAGAATCAACCGCACCGACCTCATGAAACGCCACATCCTCTTGTGGCTTGCCATGTACCTTGCCCTCTGCTGCAGCCAGGACGCCAAAAATCGACAGGCTGCGCGCTTTCACGGATTCAGAAAGAGACGACGCTTCAATCAGCTGACGGATGTCTGCCATGGTACGGTGTTCATGATGATGATGGTGATGATGAGCAGGCAAAGAAGGCGTCTGCTCATCTTGAGAAAGCAGTACGCGCACATACGTTGCGGCTATCCCCTGTTTCTTCACCGGCTCGGCTACTATTTCATATTCCCTGCCCCAGGGCAGTTTCCGCAGTTCCGAAGTAAGATGTGCAAGCGGTACGCCCGCTTGCAGGAATGCACCGAGCAGCATATTGCCGCTGATGCCGGAAAAACAGTCCAAGTAAATTGCCTTCATGATGATAATCCTCGAAAATATTCTCCGCCAGACCCCGTCTACAACGGGGAAGCAACTCAGTCCAGACGGTTTATCTTGCTGGCCAGGACGCCAGCACCAAAGCCATTATCGATATTGACCACAGAAACCCCCGCGGCACAGCTGCTGAGCATCGCCAGCAACGCCGTCAAGCCATGGAATGATGCCCCGTAGCCCACACTGGTCGGCACGGCAATGACTGGTTTATCCGTGAGTCCGCCCACAACACTTACCAGAGCGCCTTCCATACCGGCCACAACGATGATGACCCGAGCTTCCTCGATATCCCGAATATGGGCGAACAGGCGATGGATGCCGGCCACGCCGCAATCATAATGCGTCACGACTTCATTGCCCCAGAGTTCCGCGGTCAGACGTGCCTCCTCTGCCACCGGGATATCACTGGTCCCTGCCGTCAAGATCAGGATTTTCCTAGACGGATCTACCGCCCTGGTCGGACGCCTGACATAGATGATGCGCGCCGCCTCCTGGTATTCTGCCTCGGGGATCCGTGCTTTGACGAACTCATACATCTCGCGATCTGCCCGCGTGGCCATGACACTCTGCCGGCTCCCGGACAACAGGGAGGCCATGATGGCAGCAACCTGTTCCTGAGTCTTGCCTGCCGCATAAATGACTTCTGGGAATCCCTGGCGCCGCTCCCTGGCCTGATCGACTTCTGCAAAGCCCAGATCCTCAACCCCGGCTCGCTGCATACCGGCAATCACCTGCGCTTCAGATACGTTTCCCTCTTTGTATTGCCGCAACAGTACGGCCATTTCCTGCTCTGTCAAAAAAGTCCCTCACTTCCTGTGGAAAAGATCCTGGCAAAACAAAAGACCCATGAGGCAAGCTGCATCATAGGCCTTGAGCTATCTTCCATCCGGCAATGATCACTCCTGTGTCTCTGCGGGTGCTTGTCCCTCCGGCTGCGGGTCTGGTGCCGTCGTCTGCGGACGCTGCTGGCTCATCTGCTGTTTCGCCTGCTGCAGGACCGTCAGTGCTTGCTGGAGTCCGTTTTCTGCCTGTTGGACCCCCTGGAAAGTGCTGCTGACATGGGCAATGAGCTGGTCAAAAACCTGATTGGCATAAGCATCGGCATCATCCTGCAGCTGCGTGGCATTTGCCCGCGTGCGCGCGATGATCTCATTCTCCCGCTGCTGCGTCTGCTGCAGGATAACCTTGGCTTTTTCCTTGGCCTGTACGACGATCTCATTCTCATCCGTAATCTGCGTCGCATACTCCCGTGCCCGCTTGCGGATGCGTTCTGCCTCACGCTGCGCATCCGCGATGATCTCATCGCGCTGCTTCATGATGACTTCTGCCTTTTCCAACTCCTTCGGCAGATCACGGCGCAGCTCCTCGACGTAATGCACCAGATCGTTATCGTTGATCATGATGCGCCCCGTAAAAGGCACGTTCTTGGCACCAGCCACCATACTTTCTATTTTTTCCAAGGTATCGCGTACTCCCATGCCGCTTACTTCCTTTCTTGTTCCAGATTCTCTATTGCCTGTGCCACACAGGCCGGCACCAAGCCATGAACATCACCATGAAACCGGATGAGTTCCCGGATTCCCGAAGAACTCACAAAAGAGTATTCAGGACGGGTCAAAAGAAAAACCGTGTCGATAGCGGGTTCCAGGTGACGAATCATATACGCCTCATTCTGTTCATACTCCAAGTCTTTGACCGAGCGCACGCCTCGCACGATGATATGAGCATCCTGCTCTTTCATGTAGTCCGTGATCAGCCCGGAAAACGACGCGACACGCACATTGGCAAGATGGCGCGTCGACTCCTGCAAGAAACGCACGCGTTCTTCCACAGGGAAGAATGCCTGCTTCTTCACATTGTGGAAAACGCAGATGATGACTTCATCAAACATGGCACTAGCTCGTTCAAAAATGTCAATATGACCATTCGTGACGGGATCAAAACTGCCCGAACATACGGCTCGCCTCACGCATCGTCCTCCTCCCGATAAGATTGCCATTGGAAAAAGCTTAACTGCGTGGTGTGACCGTAGCGGCGATTCTCCACACAGACCAGCCCCAATAAAGGTGGCAATACCGTTTCATCAGCACCGTGCTCCACCACGAGGATGCCATCGTGCGCAAGCAGATCCGTCGTATCAAAGACGCGAAGCGCACGCTGCCAGAGGCCCTTGTGATAAGGAGGGTCACAGAAGATGAGGTCAAAGCTGCGCTGCGCCGCCGACAGTTGCGACAGTCTCGCAAATACATCCCCGCCATAAATCTCAGCAGAGGAAAGCAGCCTGGTATGGATGGCATTCTCCCGGATCAGCGAGGAAGTAGCCTGGTCGACAAAAACAGCCGATGCAGCGCCGCGTGACAGAGCTTCCAGGCCAAGGTTGCCCGTCCCGGCAAAAATATCAAGGACATGACGTCCTGATACCATGGCGCCGAGTATATTGAACAGGGATTCTTTGACGCGATCCGCTGTCGGCCGCGTATCCTGGCCCTTCGGTGTCTTCAGGCGGCAGCCGCGGGCTGTCCCTGTGATGATCCTCATACTATCCACTCCACCTCAATCACTTCTGTTCCAGAATATTTCACATAAACAAATTCATTATACCATTCATGTCATCTAGCGTAAATAGCATTCAAGAGGATTCCATGCGGCACAAGGATTCCTGACAAGCTGAAAAAGGCCGCCCTTGACAGGCAGCCACACGCAGATTGCTATGTATTTTTTACCAGGCATATGTTATCTTGACGTATACCTTATCGTTATCAAAATTGCAGGAAGATCCTTTATCGCCCATCTGGACAATGCCCTGCTGGCCCATTCCAAGCCGTGTGAAGTCGAAGATTTTCGGATAGATGTAGATTTTCAAGGCAAACACAATGATTCAAAACCTGTTCAGCAATAGGAAGAGCTTTCTAACATATTTTTCCACGTTCGTGAACCTGCCTATGATATAATAGCGGGTAAGATTATAGAAAATCAGGAGAATTTATCATATATGCATGCATTATTCCCAAAACTCGACCAACGCTTGCTGTTCCTGCTGCTCGTCCTGCCCCTGCTGGCACTGGGAGCCTGGTTCCTGCGCCATCCGCAGGAACCATCGGCCACACTTGTCTACCCGCAGCAGATGATGAAGCATCGCGTCATCCTCATCCCATTGGATGGACGCCCCCCCTGCCGCCAATTCGTCATCGATGCAGGCCGCATCAGCGGCATAGAAGTATTGACACCGCCGCATGAATACCAGGATTATTATTCCCAGCCAGGCGACACCCGTGCCATGGCCGCCTGGCTGCAGCAAAGTCTTGAGGAGCAGCCGGCCGATGCCATCATCCTTTCGGTCGACCAGCTCCTCTATGGCGGGCTGCTCGCAGCACGGGAGCATCCAGCAACAGAAGCCCAGGTGGAAACCCTGCTGCAGTTCCTTGAATCCCTGCACCAGGCTCACCCGGAGATCCCGATCTACGCCTTCAGTATCCTGCCGCGCCTGACGCCCCAGGATACGATTGACGGCTATGAGGAACGACGCGACATCATGGCTTACTCCCGCCTGGCTGGCCGCAAAGCTGCCGGGCTTGCCATCGACGAGGGCAAGCTTCAGGCCCTGCACGATAAGATTCCTCCCAGCAGCCTGGAGCGCTATCTGTCTCATTTCCGGGAAAACGCCGTTCTCAACGAGAAGCTCATCGATCTCACGCGCCAGGGCATCCTCACGCGCCTTGTCCTCGGACAGGATGACGGCGAGGAATACGGCATCCCGAACATAGAGAAATACGCCCTGCAGGAGTACATCACGAACTCGGGGCTCAGTGAACGCGAAGTATTCCTGACCCATGGGGCCGACGAGATTGCCTTGACGCTGCTCGCTGCCTGGCAGAATGCACAGGCAGGAATAAAGCCCCGCATCTTCCTGCAATACAACACGCCAGCAGCGAGCAAGCAGGTCATGCCCTATATGGCTGTCTCAACCGGCGTCTGCGCCGAAGAAAAGGTCCTTCTTCTCGGCGGCACTCTTTCCCGCACACCGGAAGATGCTGACTTCACCCTCTTGATCTCAACCAATGACGCCGAACGTGATACGATGGACAGCCGTCGGCAAACCGTGCAAATGCTCGCTGATGCTCAGGCTGCCCATCAGCCCATCGGCCTGGTCGATCTCAGCAAACACTTCACGGCTGCAGAGACGGTACTGCCCCAGCTCATCGCCAGCGATTTCCCGCTCAATCAGCTGCTCGCCTATGCCGGTTGGAATACGACCAGCAACGCCATCGGCACGGCACTGGCCGAAGCCTGCCTGTACCAGGCCGCACAAAAAGAAGTTGGCAGTACGGAAGAAGCCCTGTCACGGGCAGGCAGCCAAATCACGTTCCTGCAGAACCGCATCCTGGAAGATTACTTCTACCTCAAAGAAGATATCGACCTCATCAACGGCAGCCTCAAAAAAGCTGGCTATCTCAATACGGCAGATCTCGATCTCGAGCATAATTACCGCTGGGCCAATCTCATGCTCCAGAGTCTCATGATGCGCCAGGTCCAGGCCTACAGCCATACACCGGCTCTGCAGGCTCCCTTCCCCGTGGCGACCCCAGAGGGCATCCGCTTCCTTCGCATCAAGGAACTCAAGGCCGATATGAGCTTCCCCTGGCCACGCACCTTCGAAATCTACCTGGAAACCACGCCGCTCCTGGAGATACTGCCATAAGCCGCCTCTGCCATGCACATAGTAAAAAACGGCCAGTCCACCACAGGATCTGCGGTGACTGGCCGTTTCTCATGCATCATCACGACTCAGTTTTACCTTGTTGCTGCGATGTAAGCAGGCTCATGGATTTCACTCAAAGATAAATCTCGCAGTCATCCTCAACTTTCTTGCAGTTACCGCGCACAGCTGCCATGACGCGCTTCCAGTCCGCCCCTTCTGCAAGCTCGACTTTCATCTCCTGTGCCATGAAATTCACCGCAGCGCTCCGCACGCCCTGCGTCCTCCTAGCGGCCTCCTCCATGAGTGCGGCACAGTTCGGACAATCAACCTCGATCTTGTAGACACGGGAGCCATTGCCAGCTGCAACGGTCTGCTGCGGACGGACCTGCTCTTCCTGTCCCTTCGCCTGCTTTTTCTCCTTGCCGTATCCACGCAATCCCTGCGGCATGAAAAGCGCCCGTGTCGCATTGCAGACAGCCAGGATCATGACACCGACATCGGCAAAGATAGCCGCCCACATATTGGCAAGTCCCAGCGCGCCAAGCGCAAGGACAACAGCCTTGACGCCGATGGAAAATACGATATTCTCATAGACAATACGCATCGTTTTGCGCGACGTACGCTGCGCCAGTGCGATCTTCAACGGGTCATCGTCCATGAGTACGACATCAGCCGCTTCGATGGCAGCATCGGATCCCATCGCTCCCATCGCGATGCCGACATCCGCGCGCGACAGCACCGGTGCATCATTGATGCCGTCGCCGACGAAGGCCAGCTTTTTCCCTGCCTGCTGTTCCGCAAGGAAAGATTCGACCTTCTGGACTTTATCCTGTGGCAGCAGGTCACTGTATACCGCATCCAGCCCCAATTCATGGGCAACATGTTCCGCAACATCCCGACCGTCTCCCGTCAGCATGATTGCCTGTCGGATACCATTTTGATGCAAGGCTTTGATGGCTTCACCGGCATGTTCCTTGATGACATCAGAGATGACGATATGCCCGGCATACACACGATCGATGGCCACATGAACGATTGTACCGGCTTGTTCGCAAGGACGCCATTTTGCTCCGATTGCCTCCATCATCCTGGCATTGCCGACCCAGACTACCGAATCATTCACCTTGGCCCGGATGCCCTGACCAGGAATCTCTTCCACGTCTTCCACGCAACAGTCATCCGCCTCATGGCGATAAGCATTGCGCAGAGACACTGCAATCGGATGTGTAGAGAAGCGTTCCACATGGGCAGCCAGATGCAAGAGTTCCTGCGGATTGATGATCTCCGGATGAATGGCAGTGACTTCGAAAACACCTTTGGTCAAAGTCCCCGTCTTGTCAAAAACAACCGTATCGACTTTTGACAAGGTTTCCAGGTAATTCGCACCTTTGACGAGTACGCCCTGGCGGCTGATGCCGCCAATGCCGGCAAAGAATGACAAGGGAATGCTGATGACCAGCGCGCAGGGGCAGCTGATTACCAGGAAAATAAGTGCCCGGTAAACCCAGCGCTCCCAATCCGGCAGCAAGCCAAAAAATACCATGTTCACGAGTGGCGGCAGGAGAGCCAGCGCTATCGCCGCATAAACGACCAGCGGCGTATAAACACGCGCGAATTTCGTGATGAAATTCTCTGCCTTTGATTTACGCGAACCGGCATCCGCCACCAGAGCCAGGATCTTGGAAGCCGTAGACTCTGCAAAGGCCTTGCTTGTCCTGATATGCAACAAGCCACTCTGATTGATGCTGCCACTGACGACCGCATCGCCGGTCGTGACGCGGCGCGGCAGGCTCTCGCCCGTCAAAGCGACGGTATCGAGCGTTGATGTTCCCTCGATGATCACGCCATCAAGCGGCACCTTTTCACCAGGTTTGACCACGACCGTACTTCCCACAGGCACGCTTCCCGGTGACACACGGAGGATTTGCCCGTGAGCCTGCTCAAGATTGGCGAAATCCGGACGGATATCCATGAGGTCACTGATATTGCGTCGGCTGCGTCCCACGGCATAAGACTGGAACCATTCACCCACCTGGTAGAACAGCATGACGGCAATCGCTTCCGTATAATCGCCATCCTCATAGATGGCCAGGGCTATAGCACCAATGGTTGCCACAGCCATCAGCAGGCTCTCGTCGAACGGCTGCCGATTCCAGATGCCCTTGCCGGCTTTCCAGATGACATCATAGCCCACAATCAGATAGGGAACCAGATACGCCCCCAGACGCGCCATACCCGTAAGTGGCAGGAAGGTCAGCACAACCATCAGGGCAGCGGTGGCTGCAATGCGGATCAAGTTCTTCTTCTGCTTCGGATTCATCTTTCACACTCCTATCTCAATCAACATATGAACATTAGTTCATTTATTGATTGAATTATATCAAATCGTGAAAAAAAAAGCAAGTCCTTCTTGCATCGCTGCAAAATAAGAGCAAGAATTTTTTCTAAAAAGTGCTTGACAAACAGATCCATCATCCATATAATATATAAATGTCAAAAGACACAGGGGTATCGCCAAGTTGGTAAGGCACGGGTCTCTGAATCCCGCATGCGTTGGTTCGAGTCCAGCTACCCCTGCCATAAGAAGATAGAGACCGATGATGAATCGGTCTTTTTTTGTCTTCATGCACCGGACAATGACATGGACTCAGCAAAAAATCCCCGCAGGAATGGTTTTACCCATCCCCTGCGGGGATTTCGTCGTCATGAGCAAACTGCTATGATGCATACAGCTTTTATTTCTTATTCTTCTTGTTTTTCTTGCTGTTCGCCTGCTTTGCCATGGCCTTATCCTGAGAATCCGTCAGGGTTGCGATGCCTTTCTGGAAGGCTGCCAGCGAAGATGCACGCAGATCCGGATTATCGATGAGTTCTACACCATAACGTTTGCCGGACGGCGTGCGGAAGAACGCCACCGCCATCTGCGTATCCGCCTTGGCCACTTCATCTGCCTTGCCATCACCATCCGTATCGATCTCGATTTCTTTGGCCGTCACGGCGTAGATAGCCTTGTTCTTTGGCGTGAGATTCACGAGCATGATGCCCTCATAGCCATTGCTGCCCATGATGCCCTGCAACAGTTTTTCCGCTTCCTGCGGTTTCAGTTTGTTGAGATCCGGCACCTTCTTGTCATCAAAGGCATCCGTCAAGACAATCCAGGCATATTTGATGTTGTATTCCTCATTGTCGAAGATGAGTACGTCACCCTGCTTGTCCTCATAGAGCAGGCTGGCCGGAATGACGCCGACCGGCTTCTGCGGGCACTGGATGGAGAATCCGTACTGCTTGCTCGTGTACGTATACGGCAACGAGATTTCAGCGGATTCTCCGGCATTCCCCTGGACATCAGCGGCCTGTGCTGCAGCCATGGCTGGCATGGCGGGAGCCATCAGGAACGATGCCCCCAAGGCTGCAGCAGCCAGATATGCATAAATTTTCATCGCAATTACTCCTTTATCTGCAAGTCATCCGCATACAGCGGCTCCGAAAAAGAACGATGCTGCTTCGTCAAAAAGAAGCAGAGCATCTTCAAGGCTGTTTCCGTACTTTGCCGCTTGATTTCCGTACGCGAACCATGGAAATGATTTTCCTTGACTATCGTACCACCGGGACCTGAAACAGCAATGAAAACCAGCCCAACGGGTTTGGCGGCTGTGCCGCCACCGGGGCCCGCAATCCCCGTAATGCCGACGCCCACATCCGTCTCGATACTCCGGCGGATGCCTTCTGCCATCTCACGAGCAGTCTCAGCAGAGACGGCACCATGTGCCACGAGCGTTTCGTGCTGGACACCGACCAGTTTCTCTTTGATGTAGTTCGTATACGAAACGACAGAGCCCATGACATAGTCTGAACTGCCGGCGATATCCGTCAGCCGGCTGGTCAGGAGCCCTCCCGTACAGGATTCGGCACAAGCAATCGTCCTGCCCTGCTCTTTCAGCAGTTTGCCTGCCTGTTCCTCAATCTTCATCATGCATTCGCCTCATTTCATTTTTCTGCAGCCGTCTTGCCATCCAGGCGTTCTCCGACAAGGTCGTACGTGAAGCCCTGCAGGATCTTGACATGCACCATGTCCCCCGGTTTGCTGTCCGTATCATTCTCGACATAAACCTGCCCATCGACATCCGGCGCTTCACGGTAAGAACGGCCGACAGCAATATTGGGCTGCTCTTCATCGCGTCCTTCGATGAGGACATCGAGTTCCTTGCCCTCGAGGGACTGATTGATTTCTTCAGAAATCTTGCACTGCAGGCTCATGAGATCATGGTAGCGTTCCTGCATGACGTCCTCAGCCACCTGATTCGGCATATCGTATGCAGGGGTTCCTTCCTCGCGCGAATATGTGAAAACGCCTACTTTATCAAGCCGCATCTCCTCGATGAAGTTGCGCAGGGTCTGATATTGCGCATCCGTCTCGCCCGGAAAACCAACGAGGAACGTCGAGCGGATGGTCACGCCAGGAATGCGTTCCCGGAGCTTCCCGATAAGCTTGCGCATATCTTCCTGCGTATCCGGACGGCGCATGCTGCGCAGTACTGCATCGTGCGCATGCTGCAGCGGCAGATCGACGTAATTGCAGATTTTGGGCTCACTGGCAATCGTCTCGATGAGTTCATCCGTAAAGTATTTGGGATAACTGTAGAGCGTGCGCACCCATTGGAGCTTCGGGACCTTGACAATCTCTTTGAGCAGTGCCGCGAGTTTCGGCTCACCATAAAGGTCACGACCATATTCTGTCGAGTCCTGGGCAATCAGCACGATCTCGCGGACCCCTTTCTCCGTGAGATTGCGAATCTCATCACAGATATCCTCGATGGGACGACTGCGATAATCACCGCGGATATAAGGAATAGCACAGAATGCACAACGGTTGTTGCAGCCTTCTGCGATCTTGACATAAGCCGTATAACCAGGGGTCGTCGTGATGCGCGGCGTGTGTTCATCATAAAGAGCCTCATCTTTGCCGGCAATGACGAGTCGATGGCCTTTGAGCGTTTCCTCCACAGCCTCCATGATGCGCCCCCATGCTCCCGTGCCAATGATGGCATCTGCTTCCGGGATTTCATCCAGGAGTTCCTGCTTGTAACGCTGCCCCAGGCACCCTGCTACGATCAGGCTGCGGCAGCGGCCGCTTTCTTTGTATTCAGCCATATTGAGTACCGTCGTGATGGACTCTTCCTTCGCCGACTGGATGAAGGCGCATGTATTGACAATCAGGATATCCGCCTCAGCGGGATTAGCCGTGATCTCGATGCCGTGTTCCTTCAAGATGCCCAGCATGACCTCTGTATCGACAAGATTCTTGGAACAACCAAGACTGATGAAACCTGCTTTCACTGAAAAACTCCTCCTATACTTACATAATCAGGCTGCACAGCCTGCACAATACTCCCGAAAAGAGGATGCTGCGACTGCAGCATCCTCATGGATCATTTAAAACGGATGTTCCTGGCCCATTCATCAAGCAGATGACGTTTCTGTGTATCCGTGAATGTGACCGGCACAGTAAACAGCACGAGATTCTTGCCGGCAAAGGATTTGTAGGCAAGGGTACTCGGATTGGTAGGAATAAAGAAATAATTATGGCTCTGCAGGGCAATCTGGGCTTCATCGGAAAGCAGCCAGTCCGCAAATGCTTCTGCCATGGCAATATCCTGCTTCTTCTCATGGGCAAGCAATCCGATCCCAGTAAGTCGCGCTGCAGTCCCATCCGAAGGATAGATGATCTGCAGGGGATAGCCGTCATGAATGTAGCGCAAGGTTTCGCTTTCAACAGCAACGGAGATGTCGACCTCGCCCATGCCTGCCTGTCTTACTGGATTGGAAAGATATCTCGCATATTGGACAACCTTGGGATGAAGCTGGCGCCAAATCCCCATGGTCGCCACTTCACCGAACTGTGCTGTCATCGCATAGAAAAGCTCTGCAGATGCATCCGCAGCCATGAAATCCGTCACGCCAATACGGGCATCCTGTCTGGCCAGTGCCTGCCAGGAATCCGGGATATCATCCCGGAGCGTCTTCAAGTAATCGCGATTGACACAGAATACAATGGGATCATACCAGACGCCTGTCCAATAGCCGTCCTGCTGCCGGAAGGAATTGGGGACCATGTCATTGCGTTCGGAAATATACGGCACCAGATATCCTTTTGCAGCCGCCTGCTCCAGAGTCTGGCGGTCGGCCAGGAGCAGTGATGCCCGGCCGTTGTCAGAGGACGAAGCCATATCCTGCATCCGCTTGAGTGCATCATCTGCAGAGAGCGGTACGAAATTGACATGGACTCCTGAACTCTCTTCATACGCCTGTGATAAGATTTCTGCATGTTCTGCCGGCAGGGTCGTTATCACGGTGAGTTCATGCCGGCTGCGATGTCCGCCACTATGATCTGCACCAGCCAGATACGCAGAGCCAGCCAGCACCAGCAGGAACAGGACGAACGCCGTGAGCAGTAAGGACGTATATCGCCTCATGTTCTTAACCTCTCTATCCTAAGAATCAATTAGTTTACCCTTCATTATATCGGACTTTGCACGATTTCACAAGGTCATCGCTCCCGGTTTGTTTCACAATGCAAAAGGCAGCCGCGCTTGGCAGCTGCCTTTTACAGATGGCACTTACTTCAGATAGGTCCAGCCATCCTTTTCCTCAATCTTCCCTTCTTTCAGCAAATGGCCAAGAGCCCGCTTGAACGCTGCTTTGCTAATCTGGAATTTATCGCGGATCACTTCCGGGGAGGATTCGTCGCTGTAAGGCATACGTCCGTTGCGGCTCTCCAAAAGTTCCAGTATGCGCTGCGAATCCGTCATCAGAGCCTTTTCCTTGGCCTCGCGCAGAGAAGCATTGAGACGTCCATCCGGACGCACATACGTCACACGCGCCGTTACCACTTCACCGACTCGCGGACGCTCCTTCATTTCCTTATTCGCAATGAAGACAATATAGCGTTCTTTGCTGAACAGGAATGCGCCGCTGTCCGTATAGTTGTAGATGGCTCCCGTAACCATATCGCCGACCTTGACATGTGTGGCGGGTACAGAAGCACGGCGCATCTCATCTTCCACTTCCATGGTCACGGCCAGGCGTCCGGATTTGTCGGTATAGAGTTTTGCCCATACCACTTCACCGATCTGAGGGCGGCCGCGCATGCCGGCATACGGCATGAAAATACCGCGTTCAGCTCCCACATCCAGGAAAGCACCGTCACGACTCACATTGATGACCCGCAATCTGGCAATCTGCCCCTCTTTCATCTTGGGTATGCGCATGCTGGCCGTCAAACGGCGTTTCGGATCCAGGTAAAGGAAAACATCGACAAAATCACCGACCTGAACGGGATGTGTCTGCTGGGTCTTGTGGAGCAGGATATCATCGGATGTATTGCCAGTCTGAGCATCGAGGAAAGCCCCCATCTCGTTGACGCGCACAACCTGCAAATGTGCCACGGTACTGGGACCGAATTTCTTCTTGGTCACATCCCTACTCGCAATCCCTGATTTCTCCATCATCCTATCATCCCTATCTTCAGTCTTCATAGACGGTCAGTTTCGCATCGCCCCAGAGCTGTTCCAGGGCATAGTACTCACGAGCTTCCTGCATGAATACATGCGCGACGACATCACCAAAGTCGAGCAGGATCCACTCGCCTTCACGATACCCTTCTTTGTGATTGAATGCCACACCGGCCTTTGCCAGTTCTTCTTCGATATTATCCGCAATGGCACGCACCTGCGTCGCCGTATTGGCTGAGCAGATCACGAAATAATCCGCCGAGATCATCAGGCCTTCCATATCCATCGTTACGATATCGCGTGCTTTCTTGTCACTGGCTGCCTTGCAGATAGCCGTGCAGATTTCTTTCTCTGTCATAATAACTCCTTATCTTTATCACTGTCTCTTCCCTCTATGGAATCACTGCTCTGTATGATGATCCATCTCTCCGGGGAAAAGCTCCTCCATCTTCTTCTGGATCCCGGACGTGTCCGGCAGCCAGATCGTATCATCATCCTGGGCAGTGGTCCCCGGCAGCATGATGCTGACAGGATCTTCACTGCTCAGATGACGCAGTACATTTGCAAGATGCGCCGAGTCGAAGAACTCTGCGCTCGTGTCGACATCCTGACGGAAAATCCTGGCAATCGACGGCAATTTCGGGATGGTCTCCAGACGCATGGCCTGCTGGTAAAGTGCCTTGACAAATTTCTGCTGACGCTGCGTACGGCCAAAATCCCCGAGTTCCGTGCCGCGATAACGCAGATATTGTTCGGACTGGCTGCCATCCAGATGCTGATACCCCTTTTGGAGATGAATGCGGTATCCAGACTCCGGATCCTCATAGTCCATATCGTTCTCGACATAAAGATCCACGCCGCCCAAAGCATCAATAAGCTCCACAAATGCCTTGAGGTCTACCACCACATACTGGTGTATGGAAATGCCGAGCAGCGCATTCACCTGACGGACCATCAGCGGCGCTCCGCCCTGTGTATAGACAGAACTCAAACGCAGCGAATGTGCATGATCGACGACCTTGACCCAGGTATCACCCGGGATCGTAATGAACCGCATCCTGCCCGTATCATTCTCGATGCTCAAGACCAGCACGGTATCTGCCTTCTGCCCCTCGGTATGAGTCGGTCCGGCACCATCATCAAGACCCAGGACCAGCACATTGGTATAGCCGTCAAAATTGGGGTTGACTGTGCCACGCCGTTCCTGCTGGCGTTGCGTATAGCCATCGTAGAGTGCATGATATTCCTGTGTGAGATACTCTGCACCACGAAAGAGGCCATAAATAGCTCCGGCTGACAGCAGGAGCAGGAACGTGCAGATGATGAGTGCCAGCATACGGCGCAGGAAACGCCTGCGCCTGGCCCGCGCCATCGCTTTCTTTTTCTGCTCGATATGGCGACGGGTAATATTTTCCGGTTCCCGTTTCCCCATCATGCTTCCTTCTTCATCTTCAACAAGATCTCATTGCGAGCCAGGACCGTATCTGGATGGATGAGATGGCGTTTGGCGACGACGAAGGTAATGGAATCACTGAGTCCTTCGAGCAACATCTCATCGAGCGTCGCTTCACGTGAAAGCTTGCGCAGCTTCTCAACCCCAGGATAGTCGCGGTTTGGCTCAATCATATCGGCAAACCAGATGATCTTATCGAGTGCCGTCATATGCTCGCCGCCTACCGTATGCCGAGCGATGGCCTGTTCCACATCCCGGTCATCGACGCCATAGATTTCCCTTACGCGCCGCGCACCGATTGGGCCATGCAGGAGAAGTGGCATCGAGCGTTCCACCGTACCGATAGGAAGCTGACGCTTCTCTGCCTCAGCAATCATATCCTCATTGGGAAACTCACGGGCGCAGTCGTGCAGGAGTCCCGCAACACGAGCCTGTTCCTCATCGACCCCAAACCGGCAGGCCAGGCGTACTGCAGTATCCGACACACCGAGCGAGTGGCGGAAGCGAGTCGGTTTGAGACGGCTCTGAAGTTCCTGTTTCATCGTTTCATAATCCATTGCAAAACTCATCGATACAGCCCTTCTTTTTTGATATAATCTGCCACAGCAGCAGGTAACATATAGCGGACAGAACGCCCGGCACGGATGCGCGCACGGATTTCCGTCGAAGAAATCTCAAGCTCCGGCGTCGTGAGCTGATGGATATGACGCTCGCAAAGAGAGCCAAACGCCTCTCGCAGATGTGCCATATCGAGCTTCGTCCCCTGCCGTGTGGCGGCAATGAAGTGACAGGAAGCCAGCAGATGCTCAGACGCATGCCACGACGGCAGAGCATTGATGGCATCTGCGCCCGTGATGAAGAAGAACGTGGCTCGTCGGCCAAATTGCCGATGCAGCTCATCAATCGTATCCGATGTATACGATACCCCCCGACGGCACATCTCGATATCCGATGCTTCAAAATACGGATTATCTGCAACAGCCAGCCGTGTCATAGCCAGACGGTCATGGGCTGGTGCCACCTTCTTTTCCAGTTTGAACGGAGAATTGGCTGCCGGAATGAACAAGATTTTCACTAGTCTGCAGGCATCCCGCACATACTCAGCCGTCAGCAAATGTCCATTATGGATAGGATCGAACGTCCCGCCCATGATACCAATCCGATCTGCCATCAAGAATTCACCCCTCCAGGATCCAGTTCAAGAGACAGGCAGCAGCTGCTGCCGAAACGGCCATGCATGCGATGGCCCGCAGATAATCCCTGGCATCAAAGGCTCCTTTCGGCGTCCTCAGATATTGCCGCAAAGCTTGGAGATACGCCAGATACCTCATCTCCGGATCTGGCCTTCCCCGTAAATCAGGTACTTCATGCTGGTGAGTTCATGAAGCCCCATAGGGCCACGCGCATGAAGCTTCTGCGTGCTGATGCCGATCTCTGCACCGAAACCAAACTCAAACCCATCGGTAAAGCGCGTCGAGGCATTGACATAAACAGCCGCCGCATCCACTTCACGCTGGAACTTGTGAGCATGCACCAGATCATTCGTCACAATGGTTTCGGAATGTCCCGTATTATAACGGTTGATATGTGCGATGGCCGCATCGATGCCGTCCACCACGCGGACAGACAAGATCAGGTCGCCGTATTCCGTACGCCAGTCCTCCTCCGTTGCCGGCACCATCTCCGGACAAATGGCTCTCGCACGTTCGCAGCCGCGCAATTCCACATGTTTCTCCTGCATGGCTGCTGCAATCTGCGGCAAGAATTCGTCCGCTATGGCAGCATCGACGAGCAGCGTCTCCATGGCATTGCAGACGGAGCAACGGCTTACCTTGGCGTTGACAGCAATCGCCGTTGCCATGTCAAGATCCGCCGATGCATCGACATACGTATGGCAGACGCCAGTTCCCGTTTCGATGACCGGCACACTGCTGTTCTCCGTGACATGGCGGATGAGCCCGGCACCACCGCGCGGGATGATGACATCGATCAGGCCGCGCAGATGCATCATGGCCTCTACCGCCTCGCGATCCGTGAATTCCACGAACTGCAGCGCCCCTTCCGGGATACCAGCACCATATGCCGCCTTGGCCAATAACGAACTGATGGCCGTATTGGAACGGATTGCCTCAGAGCCGCCGCGTAAGATCACCGCATTGCCGGACTTCAAGCAGAGACCGGCTGCATCCGCTGTCACATTGGGGCGCGCTTCGTAAATGATGCCAATGACGCCCAAAGGGACGCGAATCCGGCGGATCTCAAGGCCATTCGGGCGTACGGTCGAATAATCCCCCTGTCCGACAGGGTCTGGCAGGGATGCCGTTTGCCGCAGGCCTTCGGCCATAGAAGCAATACGCCCTTCATCGAGCAACAGGCGATCCAGATAAGAACGTCTGACTTTTTTCTGACGGGCTTCTTCCAGATCCAGTTCATTGGCTTTCAAAATGAGTTCGCTGCGTTTCTCGAGCACATCAGCCATAGCCATCAGCGCTGCATTCTTGACGCTCGTCGAAAGCACTGCAAGCTTGCGGGAAGCAGCACGCGCGGCTTCTGCCTTCTGTTTCATTTCTGCTTGAATATCCATCCAGGATTCCTCCCCTACACTCAAACCATCAGGACCATATTATCCCGGTGGATGACCTCATCATGGACAGGACCATGGACAAGGTCTGCAAAATCCTCCGTGTGATGACCGAGAATCTGGCGAAGATCCTGTGCATCATAATTGACAATGCCACGGGCAATCTCACGATTGTCCTCAGACAGCACACGCACCGTACTTCCAGCTGTAAAATCACCGTCAGCATCGATGATTCCCGCGGCCAGCAGACTGGAGCCGTTTTCCAGGGCCTTGACACAACCGTCATCCACGGTCAGTTCCCCCTGCAGGCGCTTGCCAAAGGCCAGCCAACTCTTGCGTACCTTCAGATGGGATTCTCGAGCGGGAAACACAGTCCCTGCCGGTTCCCCGGACAGGATGCGGCGCAGGATACCGTCTTCCTGTCCCGCGGCTATGACCATGGTAACGCCAGCACTCATCGCAATCTGCGCAGCCTGGAGTTTGGTAGCCATGCCTCCCGTGCCAAGTCTCGACCCCGCTCCACCGGCCATCTCAATGACAGCCGGCGTGATTTCCGGGATCTCATGAATGAGCTTCGCATCATCATGCGTCGCCGGATTGGCCGTATAAAGGCCGTCGATATCGGAAAGGATAATCAGCGCATCGGCATCGACCAGTGTTGCAACCATGGCAGACAAATTATCGTTATCGCCGATCTTGATCTCATCGACAGCCACTGCATCATTCTCATTGATGACGGGGATGGCTCCCATATCCAGCAGAGCCAGTAATGCGTCACGGGAATGACGATACTGATGGTGTCGGACAGCATTCTCTTTCGTCAACAGCACCTGACCGATGGTCTTGCCATATTCGGCAAAGAATTTTTCGTAGATATGCATAAGCACACCTTGGCCAATGGCTGCCACCGCCTGCTTTTCCGGAATAGAAGCCGGTTTTTCTTGCAAGCCCAGTTTGCTGATACCCGCGGCGATAGCACCTGAAGATACCAGGATAATTTCCCGGCCCTGATTCATGAGATCTGCCAGTTCTCGAATCAAATGATCGATCCGATACAGATTCAGCTTGCCCGTATCATGAGCCAGCGTACTCGTCCCCACCTTAACGACAATCCGCTTTGCCTCACGCAAACGTTCCCGTGCTAACATAGGAATCCCCCTAACAATGATTTATGGCAGTTCGATTTTCGGTTTCTCGAAATTGCGCTTGAAGAGCAGGCCATTGCGACCAATGAGCTGTACCAGGTTTGCATCGGCACGCTCTGCCAGCATCGTGATGGCATCCCCCGGCAGTTCCATGCAATTCTGCAGCACACGGACCTTGATGAGTTCACGCTTCTTGATAGCTTCTCGAGCAGCTTGTACGACAGCAGGCGTTACGCCTTCCTTGCCGATCTGCACAACCGGCTCCAGCTTCATGCCCATCGAACGCAAAACGCTCTTCTGCTTGCCTGTAAGTGAATTACGGATCAACGATATTCCTCCTAAAAGTGATACTTCACGCGCGACACTCAATCGCGATATTCAAATTCCATCTCGCCGATATGAACCGTCTGGCCATCCTTGATGCCGCGTTCCTTGAGTTTCTGGTCGATGCCCTTGATACGCCAGATATACTGGAAACGGCGTACGGCCTCATCATTGTTGAAATTCGTCATGATGACGAGCTTCTCAATTGCTTTGCCATGCACGATGAAGTCCCCTGCATCATTGCGGCTGATGGTCACCTTCTCCGGATCTTCTGCGTTTTCGTCATAGACCTTGACCTCGTCGTCCTGTTCTGGCTCTTCAACATAATTGTCAAGCCATTCTCCCACATAAGCAATGAGTTCTTTCAGTCCCTGACGAGTGGCTGCTGAAATGGCAAAGAACGCATGGCCTTCCTTCTTGGCCAGGGCTTTGAGGCGCGGCAGGTTCTCCTGCGCACTCGGCAGATCGATCTTGTTCGCTACCAGGATCTGGGTACGGCGAGCAATCTTTTCACTGTACTTCTTAAGCTCCGCATTGATCTTGTAATAATCCTCAACCGGATCACGCCCTTCGAGTCCCGAGGCATCGACAATATGCAATATCAATTTCGTGCGTTCCACATGGCGCAGGAAATCATGACCCAGTCCTACACCATCCGCAGCCCCTTCAATAAGCCCCGGAATGTCAGCCATAACAAAACTTTTCTCATAGTCAGTCTTGACGACACCAAGTACTGGCGTGATGGTCGTGAAATGATATTCTGCAATCTCAGGGCGTGCTGCACTGACACTGGCAACCAGACTCGATTTGCCGACAGACGGATATCCGACGAGCCCTACATCCGCCAGCAGCTTGAGTTCGAGGATGAGATTGCGGCTTTCTCCTGGCTCGCCAAATTCTGCGAACGTCGGGGCACGATTGGCGGCATTGGCAAATTTTGCATTGCCGCGGCCACCGCGTCCCCCTTTGCAGATAACAGCTTCCTGACCGATTTCCGTAAGGTCTGCGAGTACGGCGCCCGTATCCTCATCCTTTACGATGGTGCCGGCCGGCACCTTGACATAACAAGGTGGAGCATTATGGCCATACTGGTTCTTGATATCGCCATTCTCGCCATTCTCGGCCTTGAATTTGCGATGATAGCGAAAATCCAGCAAGGTATTCATATTGGGATCAACGATAAAGACAACATCACCGCCACGGCCGCCATCTCCACCGGAAGGGCCGCCATTCGGTACGAATTTCTCACGGCGGAACGCGGACTTGCCATGACCACCATCGCCCGCTTTGACGATAACACGGGTTCTGTCAATAAATTGCATGATAGCCTCCTTTTTTCATTGTTCTCGAATTTATTTCCAAGCATGAATTTCCTGAACTTCATGCTGTTACAAACTCCTGTGCTGCATGTATAATTATGATGCATAAAAAGCCGGCATTGTGACCCCCAATACCGGCTTTTTATCCATCACAACGCAACTTAACGCCGTTTGTATTCCATATAATAATACCTGCGCCTCCCGAAGGAGAAGCGCAGGTATCCTTTGATTACATAGCTTCTTCAGCCGTGTATACGCTGATCTGGCGGTTGTAGCGGCCTTTGCGCTCGATAGCAACCTTGCCGGCAACCTTTGCAAACAACGTATCATCCTTGCCGATACCAACATTGTGGCCCGGATGGAAATGCGTGCCGCGCTGACGAACGAGGATGCTGCCAGCCGTTACGATCGTGCCAGCATGCTCCTTGACGCCGAGGCGCTTGGACTCACTGTCGCGGCCGTTACGCGTGGAGCTGACGCCCTTTTTATGTGCGAAACGCTGAAGTTCAAACTTAAACATGGAATTCACCTCCACTATTTCAGAATCCGTATTGCCTTGGGGTACGCTTCGGCAATCGCCGTAAGCCCCAAAAGCATTGTCTGCAGAATCGCTTCCGTCCTGTCATCAGGACAATCCTTGAGCAGCATCTTGAGCTTTCCACTCGAGTCTTCATAGCTGACTGTTCGATGCAGATACTCTGTTATCCCAAGGAATGCTGAATCTGTAAGAGATGAGACACCGGCACAGACAATGTCCTCGCCCGCAGCTGCCGTACCGCTATGGCCAGCAACATCAAAGCCGATGATTTTCCCATCATCCTGGTAAAAGATCTTGACTTTGATCATAAAAGATTAAGCTTCGATCTTCTCGATGACAACCTTCGTGAACGGCTGACGATGACCCTGGCGTTTGCGATAGTTGGATTTTGCCTTATACTTGAAGACAAGGATCTTCTTATCTTTGCCCTGAGCCTCGACTTTGCCCGTTACCTTGGCACCTTCAACGAGGGGCTTGCCCACCTTGACATCTGCATCACTGACAACCGTCAGGACCTGGTCAAAGACAACAGCCTCACCCTCATTGGCAGCCAGTTTCTCGATCGTGATGACATCGCCCTCAGCAACCTTATACTGCTTGCCGCCCGTTTTGATAATTGCGTACATGAAAACACCTCCCTGAAAGATTACTCGCCAGCTACGGTACGATTGCTCGTTTTGATAAACCTCACTGTGCGGTTGGGGAAAGACGCACTTTCAGCGTCTACAGTTAAAAATCATAGCATAGCGGTGCCGCAATGTCAAGAAAAAAGGAACAGCTTGCCATAGAAAAATGACAATCTGTCCCTTATCTGTTCCTTACCTGCGAATCATACAACCAGGACTCAGGAACGCATGACCAGGTTGACGACAAATGCCAGGGAAACCAGCCACATGATCCAGCTGACTTCCTTATATTTTCCTACAGCAGTTTTCATGAATGCATAGCTGACAAACCCAAAGGCGAACCCATTGGCAATGGATCCTGTCAGCGGCATCATGATGATGGTCAAGAAAGCTGGCAGACCATCTGAGAAATCCTGGAAATTGATCTTGCCGACTTCACTCATCATCAGCGCTCCGACCAGGATGAGCGGCGGAGCCGTCGCAAAGCCCGGCACCAGGCCAACCAGCGGTGCAAAAAGCAAGGCAATGAGGAAGCAAATGGATACAGTGACCGCGGTAAGCCCCGTCTTGCCCCCAGCAGCGATCCCCGCAGCACTCTCGATGTAACTCGTGACCGTCGATGTACCGAAGATGGATGAACAAATGGTGCCAACCGCGTCTGTCGTCAAGGCGCGGTCAAGATTCTCGATTTCACCATTTGGTTTGACCAGCTTTGCTTTCGAGGTCAAGCCAATCAGCGTCCCCATATTATCGAAAAGCTCAACGACGGTAAAAGTGAAGATAATGGAAACAATACCGTAATTCCAGGCACCTATGATATCAAGCTTGCCAAAGGTCTCTCCCATGTGTGGCAGGCTCGTGCTGATGATATCGGCCATACCATGCGGGATTGGCGAATACCCCAGTATCATCGAGAGCAGAGTCGTGCCGGCAATGCCGATGAGGATTGCTCCCTGGACCTTGCGTGCCATCAAAGCTCCTGTCAAGATCAAGCCGAAAAGAGATAGGAGTGTAGTAGGCTGAGTCACATGGCCCAAGCCAATAAAGGTAGCTTTGTCAGGGATAATCAGTCCTGTACCCTTGAGACCAATGAAAGCAATAAAAAGGCCAATACCAACGCCAATGGCCACGCGCAGATTCTGCGGCACGGCATTGATGATTGCCTGACGGACATGACTGATCGTCAGCAGCAAGAAAAGGACGCCTGAGAAGAATACCGCACCAAGGGCAACAGTCCAATGAAGTCCCAAGGTACCACAAACATAATACGCAAAAAAGGCGTTGAGTCCCATACCAGGGGCCAGCGCCACCGGATAATTCGCCACGACGCCCATGACCATGGTCGAAAGCGCGGCAATCCAGATGGTGGAAGCAATAGCGGCTTCTTTCGGGATTCCCGCTTCAGATAAGATATTTGGATTGACAAAGATGATGTAGGCCAACGCGATAAACGTCGTAAAGCCAGCCAGGATTTCCGTCCGTACGGTCGTATTCTTCTCACGCAATCCGAAGAACCGTTCCAGGAAGGACTCCTTGCCTGTTTGCGCTTGCATAAAATAAAGCCTCCTCTTTTGATAGCACCGCAAATAGCAAGGCAAGACCAAAAAGGAGACTCTTCATCCCATTCCTGTAGCCTGTGACAATTTACGGTTGCCTGTAGAAACGCCCATACCTTATCCATGGGCTTATACAAGAAATAACGCACTAAGGATATCAAAAAAAGAACATCATGTCAATTCATTCCTATGATCAGGAAAAAGTAAAACGGCAATAAAAAAGCTCTGACAAATGTCAGAGCATCTTTTTTGAAGTGGCGGAGTGGAGAGGATTCGAACCTCCGCACCAGTTACCCAGCCTAACGATTTAGCAAACCGTCCTCTTCAGCCTCTTGAGTACCACTCCATAAATGGCAGGGGCAGTAAGAATTGAACTCACAACCTACGGTTTTGGAGACCGTTGCTCTACCAATTGAGCTATACCCCTAATATAAAAAAATGGGGCGACTTGTGGGGATCGAACCCACGCATGCTGGAGCCACAATCCAGTGTGTTAACCGCTTCACCAAAGCCGCCATGAAACCGGCAATTTCCTATCCTCCCAGTCCGTCTCCAGACAAGTACTTTCGGCCTCTGAATGCTTAACTACTGTGTTCGGTATGGGAACAGGTGGAACCATTCAGGCATCATCACCGGATATTCTATT
>JAQYBD010000045.1 GCA_029338835.1 Selenomonadaceae bacterium
ACCAGTAAAACAAGCAAAGGAAGGAAGCGTATGAATCCGATGAAAAACGAGGCAATAACAGATCTCATGGCGTTCCTCAAGAATGGTACATCGCCGTATCATGTGGTGGAGTATAGCAGCAGGGAGCTGGAACAGGCGGGATTCCTGGAACTGGAGCTAAAAGACGCGTGGCAGCTGCATCAGGGCGGTGCCTATTTCGTCAAGGTCTATGGTTCTACCCTGATCGCATTCCGGCTGGGGAAGGAAGATGGTCCGCTGCATCTGGCTGCAGCTCATACGGATTTCCCCTGCCTGCGCGTAAAGCCGTCGGCCGAGCTGCACATGCGCGGCTATGGGAAGGTCAATGTCGAGATCTATGGCGGCATGATCCGGGAAAGCTGGCTGGATCGTCCTTTGTCGCTGGCAGGCAAGGTTGTCCTGAGGACGGAGGATCCCTATGCGCCGGAGACCCGCCTGGTCGACCTGCAGCGCCCCGTCATGACGATCCCGCGCCTGGCCATCCATATGAACCGGGCGGTCAATAAAGGCGTGGAACTCAATCCCCAGAAGGATATGCTGCCGCTCATGACGATGCTCGGAGACAATCTCGAGGAAAAATATCTCTTGTCCTGCCTGGCTGAGGCAGCCGGCTGCCAAAAAGAAGAGATCCTTTCCTATGAACTTACCGTTTATCCCTGGGAGGAGCCTTGCCTGCTCGGCGTAAAAAATGAGTTCCTGTCCTCGCCACGCCTCGACAATCTCACTTCGGTGAAGGCCTGCCTTAAGGGGATGTGCAGCAGCAGTGGCCAAAAGGGCCTTTCCGTCATCGCGCTTTTCGATAACGAAGAGGTGGGCAGCCGCACGAAGCAGGGGGCAGCGTCGCAGATCCTGCCCATGATCTTGCAGCGCATTTACCGTCAGCTTGACCCGACGGGCGAATCGTATGAACGGAACGTGGCCGGCGGCTTCTTCTTGTCGCTGGATGTGGCCCATGCCGTCCATCCCAATTACCCGGAGAAAAATGATGTGACGAATTTCCCGGTACTCAATGGGGGCGTGACCCTTAAGATGGCCTGCAGCCAGTCGTATGCGGGCGACGCGGAAGCCATCGGCATCGTCAGCGCACTCTGTATGGAGCATGAGATCCCATATCAGTATTATGTCAACCGTTCGGATATCCCCGGCGGTTCGACGCTGGGCTCCATCCTCTCCGCACAGCTGCCAATCCGCACCATGGATATCGGTGTCCCGATCCTGGCCATGCATTCTGCACGCGAGACCATGGGCGCAGCGGATCAGGAGGCCATCGAGCGCCTGCTGGACATATATCTTTGAGTTCCTCGTAAGGCCGTGACCGGACTTGGCACGGCAGCGCGCAACCCCATGAAATTCTTGGCATCCCCTGGCAGAACCAGACAAACCTTGCAGGCAAAGCAGAATCTTGCGGCTGTCCGGCGAAAACAAGTATCAGGGATTGACTGGGAATCAAGCCGGGATCAAGCCGGAATGGAATGACAGGAGATGCTGGTACAGTCGTGGAATACGGTGTTTAATCAGACGATACGAACGATACGAAAAGGAAGCAGCCATTACCTTGAGGGATTGGCTGCTTCCTCTTTTGCTCTTGCTTTTCTTGATTATCTGGCAGCGGCGTCCTGGCGGGCCAGTTCGTCGCGCAGGCCGTCATAGAACTGGATGAGGCCGTCGAGGATGCCCTGGCGGGCCGTGGCTTCGATCTTCGTGCCTTTCTTGAGTTCGCGCGTCGTCTCGATGATGTTGCCGATGGTCAGGATGTAGTTGTACTCGTCCTCAAGGACGGCCGTCGCATCCATCGGGGGCAGGCAGCGAACGTCGCGGCTGAGTTTGTCGTATTCGCTGCTCAAGCGGCGCAGGTTCTTTTTCTGCGTCAGTGCGAGGTCGAGGTTGTCGGCATGGACGCGGGCCAGTGCCCGGTTCATCTCGTTGCGCAGCTCGTGCATGGCAGCGATGCGTTTCTGCAGGGCCAGGAGGTCGCGGCGCGCTTTATCGCGGGCGGCCAGGCTCATATCGTCGTGTTCCGTAAACATCAAGGTATTTCCTCCACTATCGTGTATTCGTTTGCCTTTCTATTGTAGCGGATTTTCCTGCCCTCGCCAAGTCTTGCAGCAAAATGGCAGGCCGCATGCCGTCAAGAGGGAGCGTTCTCAGGCGTTGCGATCCTCGCAGTGCTGACGGACTTTCTGGCGGTACATCATGGTATCGGCCCGCATGAGGACGGCGTCGATGTCGTCGATGGGAGAGGCGGCGGTGGTGCAGCCCAGGGCGATGCTGATCCGGGCTTTCTTGAAATGTTCCTGGAGTTTTTTCAAGAGGGCTGTTGCATCCTGGGGATGATGGATTTCTTCCACCATGAGGAATTCATCGCCGCCCATGCGGAAGATGCGGTCTTCATGGCCGACATGGCGGAAAATCTGAGCCGCCGCACAGAGCAGCTGATCGCCGGCTTCGTGGCCCTGCGTGTCGTTCGTTTCCTTGAGATCGTTCAGATCGCCGAAGATGAAAGCGAATTGCCTGCCTGCGGGCAAGGTATCCAGGCATTCCTTGAAGCCCCGGCGATTCAGGAGCCCTGTCAGCTGGTCCGCTTTGCTCAGGCGGTCAAGGCGCTGCATCATGCCCCGGTTCCGCAGCAGGATGGTGAAGAAGCGCGTAAGGGCGGCCAGGAGTTCTTCGGCCTGGTGCAGCTTCCCCGGTGCCGGATTGATGGCATCGATGAAGCCATAGGGCTCGCCGTCCAGCATCAGCCGGGCCATGGCCACCTGCCGGATGCCTGGGATATGAGGGGCAAGCTCCGGATGTTCCTGCCAGTAAGTCGTCATGTCCGGGATGGAAAACGAGTTGCCTTTCGCGAACTGGTCGAAGACAGGCCGCAGCGTTTCCCGGGGAATCGGCTGGAAATCCTCTCCCAGGGGCAGGATGCCCTCGGCTTCCCACGTATAGGTGATCGCTACGCAATCGCCTTTCTCCTCAGCCAGCACGATGCGGTCGGCTCCGAGCTGGCGGCCGATGCGGCTCATCATCTGCTGGATGCCGCGGACGGGATCCGTCTCGTACATGCCCAGGCGGAGTGCGTCGTTCACGGACGCGTCGAAGAACAGCATCTTGTTGAAGCGCATGTCCCGGGTCAGATAGGCATCCAGATTCAGGGCAGTGGTGAAGTGGCAGTTCTTGCCATGCCAGGGAATAAGCGTATCCCGGAGCAGGAAGTCCGTACCGGCCACGGGATTGTGGAATATCCGGGAGCGGAAGCGGCCGCGGCTGAGCTGGGATTGGCAGCAGTCATTGCACGGCGCGGCAAGGCCTGCCAGCAGCGCGTAACATTTCCGGCCCGCGAGTGGTGCATCCAGCGGCAAGCCGATATATCTGCGCATGGCCGGGTTGCAGTACAGGAGTTCATACGTTTCCGGATCGATGACGACGACGCCCTCTTCAAAATGGTCAAAGGCCTCCCGGTCGAAGATGAAGCGGTCACTGGTGTAAAGCGCCTGCCCATACTGCTCTTCCTCCGACTCGTGCATGCGCTTGATCAAGAGCTGCAGCAGGCTGTCCAGGCTGCGGGCCTCTGAGCCCCGGACAATGGCGTAGTGCATGTAGAGCGTGCAGGGGAAGCCATCCACCTGCTGGATGGCATGGATGGCATTGGAAATCTGGACATGGGCTTGCTGCAGCCGCCCGATGAGGGTGGATTTCTGGAACAGCAGGAAACAGCAGCTGCCGATATGAGCAAGGGTGAGGGCAGGCGGCAGATATTCCTTCAAGATGGCTGTGATCTTCTGGAGCAGATGCCGGCGGAATCCTTGCCCGTAAGTCAGGCCGATGGCATCGAACTCCGGCACATCGATGAGTGCGGCTGTATAGTCGTCGCCATACAGTCGGTACGTATCGGCGTAGCGCAGGCCGGCCATGACCATGCCCCGGTAGTTGAGCAGGCCCGTTTCTTCATCGGTGATGGCAGCATGCAGCGCATCGATCTGCGGATGCGTGACGTCCTCCACATCGTGGCAGCAGAGGACGACGCCGGCCATCCGGTCATGCTGATAGAGGGGGAATTTGTCGATCCGTACGAGATGGGGCTGCTGCTTGACGATGAAATGGAAGGAACTTCCCGGCACGGCCTGGCCGGTGTGCATGGCAGTCTCATCCGTTTCCTCATCAACCTGGCAATCCACGCAGAACCCCAGTTCCCGGACGGTCTTGCCGAGCAGCTCCTGCTCGGGGATGCCCAGCCACGCGCAAAAGGCTCGGCTGGCTCCGCGGATGCGGTGGGATGGATCCTTCCAGCAGACTTTTTCCCGGCTGTGTTGGATGAATGTCTGCCAGAGCGCAGAGGATAGGTCAGCGGTGCTTGAAGCAATGGCAGCTGCTGTGATCCCATAGCTGCGGAGCATTTCCAGGAGAACAGAACGCAGCGTTTCCTGGTTGTTGAGGGGCGGTTTGGTGATAAAAAAGAGGATATCCCGGCTGGGGGTCTTGGGCAAGATCAGGCCGATGACGATGAGCCAGTCGAAATTGCCGTTGGAGCGGAGGATGCGGAACGGCTCGGTGAGCATCGTGCTTTGCGAGTCCGCAGCCCGCTGGTAGAAGGTTTCCCCATCCATGAACCGCAGGAACCGCTCCCGGTCTTTGGGATGGACAAAGTATTCGGCAAAATGACGGAGGGTATCGTCAATGTCGCGATTGGTTGCGCCAATCCGCTGGTCGGAGGTCAAGGGCTCGATGATCTCCAGGAGCTGCTGCGCCCGGTCGAGATACCAGATGCCTTCATACGTCAGGATGATGTTCCGGAGCAGCGTGTCGAAGCGCTGGGACTGTTTTTCGCGGGCAGTCTCGTCCAGGCTGATGTTGTAGAGTTCGGCTCGGTGGATGCAGTGCTGGCCCGCCTGGGCTATCGTCTTGAGATGGACCTTCATGTACTGGCCGTTGTCCACATACGTCATGGTTTCCGTCTGCCCGCTTTTCCGGGCTCGGTCGGCGAAATGGCGGAATTTCTGGTGCATCGGGAAATCGAGAGAACGCAGGAAGTGATTGCTGTCCGTCATGGTCGAGGTTCCCATGCTCTGGAGCGATTTCAGATAGGCCGCGTTGACCTGCAGGAACTGGAGATTCTTGGCATCGTCCGCCACGATGGCGATCGGGGTAGGCTGGCTCACGTCGATGAGGCCGGCCCGTTCTAGCAGCACGGCTTCCTGGAGTGACTCGAAAGCAAGATCGTGGTCTTGGCAGAACGACAGGCACTCCGCAAGCGGCAGCGGCTTGCTGAAGTAGTAGCCCTGGAGCTTCTCACAGCCGATGTCCCGGAGGAAATCGGCCTGCTCCTTCGTCTCCACGCCTTCAGCCAGCGTGTGGATGCCCAGTTCCTTGGCCATGCGGATGATGGACGTCAGGATGGTGCGACTCTCCCGGGTGAACGGATGCAGGAATGCCATATCGAGTTTCAGCGTATGGAAATGGTAATCCTTGAGGACATTCAGCGAGGAATAGCCGCTGCCGAAATCGTCGAGCCAGACGTGAAACCCGGCTTCCTGGAACCGGTGCAGGCCTCGATGGATGGAGTCATCCTGGAGGACCAGGGCGTTTTCGGTGGCTTCCGGATAGAAAAGGTTCCGGGGCAGCTGGTACTGCGACAGGGTTTCTTCCAGCAGCTGCACGGGGTCCATGAGCTGGAAATCCAGCCGGGAGAAATTGAGGGAGACCGGCAGGATTGGCCGGCCCTGCTTCATCTGGTCGTGGAGGAAGAGAGCCATGGATTTTGTCATATAGCGGTCCAGCCGGTCGATCAGCCGGAATTTCTCGAGCGTCGGAATGAAGAGGGCCGGGGAGAGCAGGCCGTATTCCGGGGAGTCCCAGCGAGCCAGGGCTTCAAAGCTGCAGACTTTGCCGTTCAAGGAGCGGATGATGGGCTGGCAGTAGACTTTGATGTGATGCTGGGAAAGCGCCTCATCGAGATGTTCCCGCACGTAGCTTTGCAGTTCGTGGAGACGCCCCATTTCTTTCGTATAGACGGCGTAATGGCGGGTCGCATCCTTCGTGACGGATTTGCAGGCCAGGGCGGCATCCTTCTCGAATGCCAGGTGCAGGGCATCCTCGTCCGGGAGTTCCTCGAGGTAGCAGATGCCCGCTTTCATCTCGATATCGGGATTGGTGATGACCTCTTCCACCGCATGACAGGCAGATTCGATGCGTTCTTTTACATCCGCGTTGTCTGCCAGTACGACGAAGTGGTCTGCCCCGAGGCGGGTCAGCAGGCAACCGGGAAAGTTTTCCTGGAGGATGGCGGCAATCCGCTGCAGGCAGCGGTCTCCCTGCTCGCTGCCGAACGCGGCATTATAGAGACGGAAATTCGTGATATTGAAGAAAACGGGGCAGGATCTCAGCATGTGTCCCGCAGACCATTCCTTGGCGAGCTTTTGCCGAACCGCTCGATAGAACACCTGCATGGCAGATATGGGATTATTTGTATGTTCCATGATGCATGACCCCCTGTTCCCTTCTTGCCCGGTCGTGTCCCGAAGCACTGCAGGATGTAACTGTGATATGCTTTCATTATACACTTTTTGTTCGGGATTTTACATCTATTTTATCACGGCTTGTTGCCGGGCATGACCACCCTGCTCATCCCAGAGTACGAAGTCAAGTCGAACCGGGAAACATAACAATACCCCCAGCTGGGACAGTGAAAATAAACTGTCCCAGCTGGGGGTATCTTGTCCTTTGTTTTAGGCTGTTTGCCTGGAGCTGCGCGGCTGCCTCAGAAGAAGAGGACGAGCGTCACGGCGATGTTGACGACCGTGGAAGCCAGGATCGGGATGAACGTGCGCTTGGCGAGGTCCATCGGCGAAAGGCTGGCTGCACCGGCGACAACGATGACGACGGCCGCAATCGGCGAGAGCGAACGCGCGAGATTCGATACGAAGTTCATCGGCAGGATCAGGAGGACTGGCGAGATGCCGGAGAGGGCTGCGACTTTCGGGGCCAACGGTACGAAAGCGAAGAACGTCGCATTGCCAGAACCCGTGATGAGGGTGGCGGCGATGATGATGGCGACGAAGACGAACATCATGCCGATGCCGCCGAAGCCGGCATCCTGCGCGCCCTTGATGAGGGTGTCGATGGCACCGAGGGAAATGAGACCTTTCGAGAACGTCTCGGCAGCGACGATCAGCGTGACGACCGTAGCCATCTGCAGGCCCATGCCGTTCCAGAAAGAGGTGATGTCGAGGCAGGTCTTCTTGCCGTCGCGATGGCGTGCGAACTCGATGATCATCGTCAGGAAGATCGAGACGAGCGTGGCGAGGCTGATGTCCATCTTGACGCCGAGATCGACGAGGCCGAAGAACAGGACGAAGATCAGCGGCAGTGTCGGCAGCAGTGCGTAGAAAGCCGGGACTTTCGGGGATTCCTGCGCGGCGAGCTGGTCGTCCGTCATCTTGGCGGATACGTCCTTGCCGGCCATCTCATCGGGATCCTTGGCGTCAAACCAGCGCTGCACGAAGAAGTGGGCAATGGCCAGCGTCAGGACCGTGGCGATGCCGACCGGTACCTGGTACTGGACGAAATACGGGACGATCTCCATGCCGCAGAGTTCTGCAGCGAAGATGCTGTCGGCACCTGCAGGGCCCCAGCCCGGTGCGGAAGCCGTGGCGATGACGGCGCAGGCCGCGATGCGGCTGACACCCAGGCGTACGAGTACCGGATACATGGTGACCATGAGCAAGAGGCCGAAGCCCGAAGCCGAGCTGATGAACATCGCGAGGACGTTGCTGAGGATGGACGTCAGCGCGAGTACCATGTAGGGATGGCCGAGCTTCTGCAGCGGCTTGATGGCGATGCGTACGAGAGCCGTACTTGCGCCGATCTTGTCCATGTACTTGGAGAAGCCGCCGATCAGCATGATGATCATGCCGAGCTTGGCCGCACGGCTGCTGAACGCCATGCTGATGGACTGGATGATGTCGAGCCAGGGCGACCCTGTGCTGCTCTTGGCAGGCAGGATCTCACCGAGCCCGAAGACGAGCGTCAGCACCATCATGACGATGCCGGCCGTGAAGAGGATTGGTTGGGCGGGGTACTTTTTGAGTACGTACCGTGCCACCCAGACTACTACGATGATAGCAATGAGTAAACCTAACATAATGACCTCCTTGGATAAAAGATTTTTTCTTACTGGCTCATAATTTCTATGCATGAAAAGATAAATCCTGTTTACAAGATTACAGAAAATAATAAATATTTTTGATGCGATATGCATGAATACGGGATGCTTGCACGTAGGCAAAAGGGGAATCCCATGCTTCTTGCGTATCTTGAGCAATAACGAATAAGCCTTTCTTATTTTCAGATAGATTTGTTACAATGGATACATAAGAATGAAACAGAAGTGTGAGGAATGTGTATCATGCCAGAAAATAAAGAACAGCAGCAAGAAAAAAGATTTGAAAAAAAAGAGAAACCAGGAAGGGAACCTGTGCGCATGAGCCGCCGCCGCTTCCTGCAGGGAGCATTGGCAGCCGGGGTACTGGCCGCCGGCGGTGCGTTCTTCGGGAGGAAGTTCTGGTGGCCGTCGGCCATGCACAAGGCCCAGGCCCTGGCCGGCGGGCTCGATGTCCGCGCGCTGCGCCAGCTGATGACCAAAGATCCCGCCGTCAGCCGCCGCATCCTCTGGGAAACGGCAACGGAGCTTCCCGCACCAGCCGTCGAGTACCGCCTGTCGGGAAGCACGCAGAGCCAGCTCCAGCCGGCCGTCGATGAATCATTCACCGATGACGCGGTGACGCATCACCAGTATGCAGCGGCCCTTGAGGGCCTGACGCCCGGCACCGCCTACGAGTACCGCATCACGGACGGGAAGGAGGCCGGCGACTGGCAGATGCTGCGCACGCCAGAGGAGAACGGCTCGTTCCTCGCGCTGCTCTTCCCGGATTCCCAGTCCAACAATTACAGTGACTGGCAGCAGCTCGTCCATGGGGCAGCCGCGCGCAACGAAGCGGCCGATTTCTTCATCAATATGGGCGATCTCGTCGACAACGGCGAAGACCACACGCAGTGGGACGCCTGGTTCGATGCCGTGCAGGAACTCAGCGCGCGCGTGCCGCTCGCCCCGCTCATGGGCAATCACGAGACGTATGACCTCAAGTGGAACGTGCGCCTGCCGGAAGCCTACCTGCATTATTTTGACGTGCCGGCCAACGGCAGCGCGCAGTTCGAGAAATACTACTATTCCTTTGATTACGGCCTCGCGCATTTCATGGTCCTCAACACGCAGTGGGACGAGACAGAGGAGTTCCTGCCGGGACTCATGGCTGAGCAGCAGGAATGGCTGCGCCGCGATGCGGCCGCTTCGCAGAAGAAATGGAAGATCGTACTGCTGCATAAGGATGTGCTGCAGTATCGCATCAAGAATCGTCCGGAACGCCAGGAAGGCATCAGCGACGTCGGCGAAGCTTTCATGCCACTTTTCGATGAACTCGGCATCGATGCCGTCTTCACGGCGCACCTGCACACGTACCGGGACCGCGGGCGGCTCTATCACATGCAGCCAGCGGACAAGGGGCCGCTCTACATCCTGACGGGCGTGGCGGGCAACGTGCGTTACCCGGATCTCTGGGTCGACCATGCTTTCGACAAAGTCATCGCGCCGCAGCCGGAAACGGACAACTACCTGACGCTGTCCGTGACACCGGATACGCTCACCGTCTGCTGCTTCCTGCCAGACGGCACGGAGATTGACCGCACCTCCCTGCAGAAAAACTGAACGCCTATCTTGCAAAAGGCATCTCTCCGGCTTCTTCTTGGCGGACGAGATGCCTTTTCCTTCTATATTATCCATCCGTATTCCTCACACCCTTGCTCCGCTCCTGGCAGACTGCACAAGACAGTTGAAAGCAGCTCGGTCTTAGTGATATAATATCTATCTATGGACTAGCGGCGGACCAGCGCAGAGGGGAGTGGGAACGATGAAGGACGAGACAAGAGAACGCGTCGAAGCGGACATCAAGGACTGGGCGTATCTCCGGGAACTGCCGGACACCTGGCACGGCTTCACGCTGCAGCGGCTTTGCCGTGTGCAGGGTGACCGCTACGACATCTACCGCTATGAGGACCCGCCCCTCCACAAGAGCGTAACGGCTTATTTCCATGAGGAAACACACGAATACAAGCTGCGCGTGAAGATCGGTCTCATCGAATTCTGCCGCATCGAATTCATCACGGCCAAATTCCCCGTTTTCGAGGAGCAGCTGCGCGCGCACTTCGAGACGGTACTCGCGGGCTTGGCGGCATTCGACCCGGCGAGCATCGGCAGCATCGTCAAGGACAAGCAGATCATGACCTGGGAGGCTGCGAAGGAATTGCCCGCGACGATGGAAGGGTTCACGCTCTACATCCGGCCCGAGGAGCCCGTCAAGATCAATAATGGCTCCTACATCGTCATCGACTACGTCGATTTCGCGCTTGAGAGCAGCGTCACGGTCTACTACAATATCTACCGCGATGAATTCTTCAGCGAAGCGCGCATCTGGAATATCCCCGATGTCACGTATGATTTTGACTCCGGCACGCTCTCAGAACTCGAGGAACGCCTGCAGCGGTATCTTTTGCCGCGCCTGCAGGAAGTGCGCAGCCGGGCAGAAGAAGAGGCCAGGGTGCGCCGCGCAAAGGCCGCGCGTCAGCAGCAAGGGGAAACCGAGCAAGCATTGACGGCAGAAGCGGCAGGCTTGCAAGAAGCAGAAGAAACGGAGGGACAGCCATCGTGATCGTGATCGACAAAGCCATTTTGCATATCCTGGATTTCAATTCCGGCATGACGGTGTACTCTGATGTCGAACTAGAACCGACGGACAGCATCCAGACGTTCCTGCTCAAGCACATCGAGCGCTCCTGGGGCAGCCAGGATGCCAAGCCGGGGACGTTCTACGAGGACAGCGCCTTCAAGCAGCAGCTCGCGGCGTATCTTTCCGGCCAGACTTCGTTTGTCGACTTCTCGAAGCAGATCGGCAAGACGCTCGAAGATGCCTACATCCATGCCGAGGAGATGGTCTCGGCCGATGTCATCGTGGCCGACGTGCGCATCGATGAGGTGCGCCAGCTCGTCGTCTTCAAGAGCAACAGCCATATCGGCTACACGCACCAGGTGACGCAGACGGAGGACGGCATCCGCAACGAGATCATCAACCATTATTCCATCATGCCGAACCTGACGCAGAAGATGGACGAATTTGCTTTCATCCAGCCGGAAACGGGGGCTCTCCTGGTGCAGGCCAAGAAATACACGCTTGACGGCAATGCCATCTTCGTGCTGCCGGAGATCTTGCTCGAATGCTCGCTGACGCCCTCGCCGAAGGAAGCCATGAAGAACCTCAGCAAGACGGCGGCCAAGGTCGCGGAAGCGTACGGGCAGGATGCCGTCGCCGTCGAGGCGGCCGTCAAGAACTACGTGACGGAGAACATGCAGGCAAGCGACGAACTCGACCTTGCGGCTGCGGGCGGCGAGATCTTCCGCGAGAATCCCGCCATGCAGAAGGATTTTGACGATGCCATCCGCGAGGCCGGCTTCACGGAGCCCGTCAAGATGGACCAGGAAGCGACGCTCAAGAAGGTCTGCCGGCACAAGCTGCGGACGGACACGGGCATCGACCTTGTCATCCCGACGGATTACTTCGACAACACGGAGTACGTGGAGTTCCACAACAACGAGGACGGCACGCTCTCCATCACGCTCAAGCATATCTCAAACATCGTCAACCGCAATTGAGGCCCGGGGAGAATCGTTATTTTCCCGAAAGGACAAGAAGGATAAGAAGGATCAAAGAGAAAGGGATGGAGGTGTACAATGACAATCATCCATGGCAATACCGGCAATCTCAAGGCATTCGTCCGCGAGAAACTGCAGCATCTCTACGAGCTGACGGTGCCGATGGGGCAGATTTCCACGCATGAACTCAACGAATCGATGCTCGCGATCACGGACGTCCTCGGCCGCGAAGTGGCCGTCTACCTTTCCCGTCAGGGGCGCGTCGAGAAAGTCTCGGTCGGCGATACGAATACGGTCGACCTGCCGTCCTTTGACGTGCGCTCTGCGCGCAGGCTCGCGGGCATCCGCTGCATCCACACGCATCCGAGCGGGGACACGCGCCTGAGCGACCCCGACCTTTCCTCGCTGCGGCGGCTGCGCTTCGACTGCATGGCAGCCATCGGCCGCTACCGGGGCGAGATTGTCGCCTCCCTGGGCTTCTTCTCCGGCGAGCAGGACGAAGCGGGCGGCGAAGAGATCACGCAGGCTGGCCCCATGAAGGAAAGCCTGCTGCACCGCATCAACCTGACGTATCTCATCACGTCCATCAACAAGAAGCTCGGCGCGGCCAGCACGAAGACGACGGCTGACGAGGAGGAACGCGCGATCCTCGCGGGCGTCGAGCGGCCCGGCAACGTCTTTGACAGCGAAACGTCCATGGCAGAACTCCGGCGCCTCGCGGATACGGCCGGTGCCGTCGTCGTGGGCTCCTTTGTCCAGCGCAAGGAACGGCCGGATGCCGCTTTCTTCCTCGGCAAGGGCAAGGTGGCGGAAATCGGCATGGAGGTGCAGAATCTCGATGCAACGCTGCTCATCCTCGACGATGAGCTGACGCCGTCGCAGCAGCACAATCTCGAGCAGATCCTCGGCATCAAGGTCATCGACCGCACGGCCCTGATCCTCGATATCTTTGCCCAGCGCGCCCGCACGAAGGAAGGCAAGCTGCAGGTCGAACTCGCCCAGCTCAAGTACAACCTGCCACGCCTCGGCGGCCAGGGCCTCGTCCTCTCCCGCCAGGGCGGCGGCATCGGCACGCGCGGCCCCGGCGAGACGAAGCTTGAGGTGGACCGCCGCCGCATCTACGGGCGCATCCACGACCTCGAGCAGCAGATCGAGTCCATCAAGAAGAACCGCGACCTGCACCGCCGGCGCCGCAAAGAAGCCCGCATCCCGCTCGTGGCTCTCGTCGGCTACACGAATGCCGGCAAGTCGACGCTGCTCAACAAGCTGACGGGAGCCAATGCCTTCGCCGAAGACAAGCTCTTCGCGACGCTCGACCCGACGACACGCCATCTCGTGCTGCCGGAAAAACAGGAAGTCCTGCTGACGGATACGGTCGGCTTTATCCAGAAGCTGCCGCATACGCTCGTCAAGGCCTTCCGCGCGACGCTCGAGGAGGTGCAGGAAGCCGATCTCTTGCTGCATGTCGTCGACTGCAGCAACGAGCATTACGAGGAGCAGATCGAGGCGGTCGTCACCGTCCTCAAGGAACTCCAGGCCGAGCAGAAGCCCACGCTCTACGTCTTCAACAAGGCCGACTGCCTGCCGCCCGATGCCCCGCAGCGCCAGATGATGCTCCATGACCGCGACGGCGTCTGCGTCTCGGCGCAGACGGGGGAGAACCTCGACCTGCTGCTCCAGAAAATCGAGGGCTTCTTTGCCGAGCAGCAGGCCCGCATGACCCTCCTCATCCCGTATGCAGCAGGGGACATCATCACCGAACTCCATGAACTCAAGGCCGTCGAGCAGACGGAGTATACGGGCGAGGGGACACGGCTCAAGGTTCGGGTCCCGCTGTCGCAAAAGGACCGGTACCTCCCGTATCTCCTGACGGAGCCTTCCCCATGAAACGATGCGGCTGTATCGTAACGATAATCCAGTAAAGATAATAAAGATAATATAGAAGTAAAAAGATTCGAGGGAACACCATTGACATTTTCAAAGCAGATCCTGGACCTCAAGCAGGAAGTCCTGAAGGAAGCCAGACCACTCTTTGCCCACATTGAAGATGTGGCAGAGCAGAATACGCTGAAGGTACTCGACGCTATGCGCGACTGCCGCGTATCAGACGCCCATTTCAACACGACGACGGGCTACGCCTACGACGATATCGGCCGCGGCAAGCTCGAGGAACTCTACGCACGCGTCTTCGGTGCTGAGCGCGCGCTCGTACGCACGCAGTTCGTCTCGGGCACGCACGCCCTGGCCACCGTACTTTTTGGCATCCTGCGCCCCGGCGATGAACTCGTCTCGCTGACGGGCAAACCATACGACACGATGCAGACTGTCATCGGCTATGACAATCCGAGCCCCGGCTCGCTGAAGGAATTCGGCATCCTCTACAACGAGCTGCCGATGATTGATGGCAAAGTCGACATGGCTGGCATCAAGAATGTCATCACGCCGAAAACGAAGATGGTGGAGATCCAGCGTTCCCGCGGCTACAGCATGCGCAGTCCGCTCTCCATCGCGGATATTGAAGCCATCACGGCGGAAGTGCATCGCCTCAAGCCGGACTGCATCTGCTTCGTCGACAACTGCTACGGCGAATTTGTCGATTACCGGGAACCGACGCAGGTCGGCGCGGACATCATGGCCGGCTCCCTCATCAAGAACCCGGGCGGCGGCATCGCTCCGACGGGCGGCTATATCGCAGGCAAGAGCGACCTCGTGGAACTTGCATCCTACCGCCTGACGGCTCCGGGCATGGGCGATGAACTCGGCGCCAGCCTCGCGAACAACCGCCTGATGTTCCAGGGCTTCTTCCTCGCGCCGCACGTCGTCTCGCAGGCCATCAAAGGCGCGCTCTTCGCGGCCGGCATGTTCGCCAAGCTCGGCTACAAGACCTTGCCGCTGCCGACCGATGTGCGCGGCGACATCATCCAGGCCATCGAACTCGGCTCGGCGGAAAAACTCATCGCGTTCTGCGGCGGCATCCAGAAGTATTCGCCAGTCGATTCCTTTGCGGCACCGGAGCCCTGGGATATGCCGGGCTATGCCGACAAGATCATCATGGCCGCCGGCACCTTCGTGCAGGGTGCGTCCATCGAGTTCAGTGCCGACGGCCCGCTGCGGGCACCGTACAACGTCTACCTGCAGGGCGGACTGACGTTCGAGCATGCCGTCATCGGCATCTTGGGCGCAGCCCAAGCCGTACTCGACTGCGAAAGCGGCCAGCAGGCCTGATGCGCGAGGCACGCAGGAAAACGCTCCAGCAAACGGCATGATCGCATGATGGCATGAAAAGCCATAAAAAAGAACGAGGAGAAGGCACCCCGTGGGATGTCTCTCTCCTCGTTCTTTTTGTGTGCTTATTCTGTTTTGTCTGTCATTTCTCTTGTGAACTCCTTGGGTGTACAAGGTCATGTACAAGGACATCAATGAAAACGAGGCAACTTCCGTCTGGGCTGCGCATCACGTCAGACCCTTTCTAGTTCCCTGTACCTCTATAAGTCCGCTTGTGTGATCTCCTCTTGCAGCTGCTCAGAATCTGCGGTAAAGCCCGATGACACGGCCCAGGATATTGATGCGTTTCCCTTTTGCTTCGGCAGCTCCTTCGCCTGCGGCTTCCAGATGGATGCCTGCAGAGTCCTGCACGAAACGGCGCACCGTAGCCTGCTTGTTGACGATGGCGGCCACGATGTCTCCATCGTCAGCAAACTCCTGTTTCTTGACGATGACGAAATCCCCCTGATTGATACCGGCATCTTTCATGCTGTTGTCTGCCATACGCATCATGAACGGCTTATCCTGCGTGCCAAGCAGATTCTGCGGGAAGGAAAAGACTTCCTGCACATTCTGCTCAGACAGCAGCGCCTTATCCGTTGCTTCGGCATTGATGAGCGGCACGGGGATACTCTTGCCCCATGGACGTTCATCGAGGATGTCAATGGCTCTTGGCTTTGTCGGGTCACGTTTGATAAGCCCGTTGGCTTCCAATCGTGCCAGATATCCATGTACCGTAGAGCTGGACTTCAGTCCCACAGCCTTGCCGATTTCCCGCACGGAAGGCGGGTAGCCCTTTTCGAGCAGGAACGCTTTGATGTACTGGAAGATTTCCTTCTGACGTTCGCTTGACGTCTTTGTTTTTCGCATAGAACAGCCTCCTTTCTTTTCTCTTTCCTGTGGTATCATGATAAAATGATCCACTTTTTTTATTATAGCATAAGCGGAGCCGCTTGCAATGGAATTTGACTGTAGAAATATCCGAACTTTATTGGTGTTTTATCCATATCTGTTTGCATTCATCGTATCTTTGCCCATCGCAGGGCATATGCCTGGCATTTGAATCCGCACGACATCTATGGTAAAATAAATGCCGAATTCACAGAGATACTGGCTTTCCTCAAAAGGGAAGCCTGCCGGGCTCCGGCCAGGTTTTCCCATTCAGGGAGATGAACCAATCAAGAAAGTGAGGTGAAGCGGGCATTCCTGCCCGCATTTCGATGAAAATTTGGCGAAAGCAGCTCGGAAGTGCCATCTTGAGCGTGGCCTTCCTGCTCCTCTGGTCTGCCTGCGCACTGGCTGCCGCGCCGGATATCACGGCCGATGCAGCCATCGTCGTCAATGAGCAGACGGGAGAAGTCCTCTATGAGAAGAATGCTGACAAGCGGGAGTACCCGGCCAGCATGACCAAGATGATGACCTGCATCCTCGCGCTTGAGCGCACCAGCCCCAACCAGATCGTCACAGTCAGCGAGAATGCCGCCGATGTGGAAAGCACGAGGCTCTATCCGGGCTACGAACTGCGCATGGCCGACATGCTGCAGCAGATGATGACCAGCTCGGATAACGGCGCAGCGACGGCCGTCGGCGAAGCTGTGGCCGGTGACATCGATTCCTTCGCGGCGCTCATGAACGAGAAAGCCGCTGCACTCGGCGCGACGGGTACCCATTTCGTGAACGCCAACGGTATGCCGGACAGCAACCATTATTCGACGGCGCGCGATATGGCCAAGATCGCGAGCTACGGAATGAAGATGCCGGCGTTCCGCAAGATCGTCGGCACGCAGGCGAAGAACCTCTATTACATCCGTCCGGCCGGCCACACGGCTTACTGCGAGAACACCAACGAGCTGCTCGGCACGTATCCGGGCTGCACGGGCGTCAAGACGGGCTGGACGCGTGCCGCCCGGGGCTGTCTCACGGCAGCAGCCAAGCGCGGCGACACGGAGCTGATTGTCGTCGTCATGCATTCCGACGATGACGACACGCGCTTCCGCGAAGCAGCGGCCCTGCTCGATTATGGCTTCGACCAGCTGCAGCAGGAACACGCATCGTCTGCACACGCCGCCTGAGGCCCTGCAAAGGCGCAACGCACGAAGACGGACAGCGAAGCGTCCTACAAGCCGCAGCTTGGAGGTCATCCCCATCACACAGAATGACACGGTATCACAGGACCTGCTAGCTGCCGCATGGATTGCAGCAAAGAGTTTGTGGCGGATTTGCGGCGGAAAGGATAAAAAAGAGAAAGAAAACGAGAGGAAAGAGATAGGAGGGTATCTTTTGAAGACTTTAGGCTATTACAATGGCAAGATCGGGGAACTCGATGCGATGATGATCCCCATGAATGACCGTTCGCACTGGTTTGGCGACGGCGTGTACGATGCGGCCCCGAGCCGCAATTACCAGGTCTTCGCACTCGACGAACACATCGACCGCTTCTTCAACAGTGCGGCACTCCTGGACATCGTGATGCCCGTGACGAAAGAGGGCTTGCGGGAGCTTTTGACGAAGCTCATCCACAAGATGGACAGCGGCGACCTTTTCGTCTACTTCCAAGTGACGCGCGGCACGGGCCTGCGCAATCACGCCTTCACGCCCGGCCCGGGCAATCTCTGGATCATGCTGTTCCCGAGCCGCTGGAACGAGGGCGAGCAGCCCATCGATGTCATCACGGAAGAGGATAAGCGCTTTTATTTCTGCAACATCAAGACGCTGAACCTCATCCCGTCGGTCCTGGCGGCGGAGCATGCGAAACGCCGGGGCTGCGAGGAGGCAATCCTCTACCGCCACGATGGCCGCGTCACCGAATGCGCGCACAGCAACTGCCACATCATCCGGGACGGCAAGCTCTTCACGGCGCCGGCCGATGAATTGATCCTGCCCGGCATCGCACGGGCCCATCTCATCCGCAAATGCAAGGAACTCGGCATCGGGGTCAGCGAGACGCCCTACGATAAAGAAGACCTGTTCACGGCCGACGAAGTCCTCGTGACGAGTTCGAGCAATTTCTGCCTGCGCGTCGCACATATCGACGGAAAGGCCGTGGGTGGCCGCGCGCCGGAACTCTACGAACGCTTGCGCCGGGCTCTCGTCGAAGAGTTCCTCTCCGCCACGCAGCCCTGAGCCCTGCATTTGACGAAAGACCATAACAAGACCATAAAAACCGCAGCAAGAAAGGAATGATGTATCGATGGAAGCTCTACAGACGCAAGCTCGCAGCGAAGCACCGGCCACCCCGGCAGCGACCGTCGCGGACGTGCTGGCCGCGATGATTGAATTTGACCGCGGCGATGCCAGGAGGATCCAGCACTTGCTGAAAGTCTACGCCTATGCCTCGCTCATCGGCAAGCAGGAAGGCCTGCCTGAGGACACGCAGCGCCTGCTCGAGATGGCCGCCATCTTGCACGACATCGGTATCCATGCCGCCGAAGCAACGTACGGCAGCACAGCTGGCGTCTACCAGGAAAAAGAAGGCCCGGCGCCTGCGCGGCAGCTCCTGCAAAAGCTCGGCATCGCGCCGGACGTCACGGAACGCATCTGCTTCCTCATCGGCCATCACCATACGTATCAAGGCGTCGATGGCCCGGACTACCAGATCCTGCTCGAAGCCGACTTCCTCGTCAATGCCTATGAGGATCAGCTTTCCCAGAAGGGCATCCTGGCTTTCCGCGAGAAAGTCTTCCGCACGCCAAGCGGCATCCGCCTGCTCAATACGATTTACGGCCTGACGGCTGAAGAAGGGGAGGGCTGAGCATGATCCTGCAAGCTACTGTCATGAAGTACATCCCGACGAATGCCTACTTCTACATCGACAACGAGACGAAGCACGGCTTCCTCATCGATCCGGGCGCGCAGGCGGACAAGCTGCTCGCGATGATCCGCGACAAGGGCTTTGTCATCGAGCGCATCCTGCTGACGCATGGCCATTTTGACCATATCGGTGCCGTCGAGAAGATCCGGCAGGCTCTTTCCATCCCGGTCTGCATGCAGGCAAATGGCCGTGCCTACGCAGAAAACCCCGTCTGGAATCTCTCGGCGCAGACTGGGACGCCCATCACGCTGCCGGAAGTGACCTATCTTCCCGATTACAGCACCATCTCGCTGGACGCATCTCCTGCCTGTGACCTCACGCTCATCCCTGTGCCGGGCCATACGACCGACGGCGCCATGTACTATACGAAAAAAGATGGCGTTGCCTTTGTCGGCGACTCCATCTTCCAGGGCAGCTATGGCCGCACGGATATGTACGGCGGCGACGAAGCCACGCTGCTGCAGAATATCCGCGAGAAAATCCTCACGCTGCCGGACGAGACCATCCTGCTGTCTGGCCATTCGGCACCGACGACCGTGCGGGACGAGAAGGACTGCCCGTTCTACCGATCCTGACCGCCCGGGCAGCCCCGGATCCCGTGGAAAGCCCCGCCATGCCTAAAACACTTCTTCAGAAAGGAACGTCTCCATGATTCAAGATATCGCACCGAAACGCCTCGACAACCAGTACAAGCCCGATGCCGCCCCACAGGATGACAGCGTCGTCTTCTATTTCCGCGACGGCAAGGTACTCGTGCGCCAGGACGAGGGCAAGCTGTTCCCGACCTACGCGCAGCTCCAGCGTCCGCAGGACTGCGTCTACCTCTTCACCATCGGCCGCAAAGCCTTCTTCCTGCTGCTCAGCGCCGAGGACCCGGTCATCCCGGCCGGCTTCGACTTTGAGCCCGTCCGGAGCATCCGTAGCAACAAGGAAGCCAAGCTGCCGAGCTTCTATGCATTCTACACGGCCCTGCATCTTTCGGGCTGGTAACGGGTCAACCGCTTCTGCGGCGCCTGCGGCCAGCCGACCGTCCTCGATACGAAGGAACGCGCCTTGCGCTGCACGCACTGCGGGAACATCATCTACCCGCGCATCAATCCGGCCGTCATCGTCGGCGTGCTGCACGACGGCAAGATCCTCGTGACGAAGTACGCGCGCAACGCCGAAGTGCCGTACTATGCCCTGATCGCCGGCTTCACAGAGATCGGCGAGACGCTCGAGGAGACCGTCAAGCGCGAAGTCATGGAGGAGACGGGCCTGCACGTCAAGAATATCCGCTACTACAAATCACAGCCCTGGGGCAGCGCAGCCGATATCCTCGCCGGCTTCTACTGCGACCTCGACGGCTCGCCCGAGATCCATATGGACAGGCAGGAACTCAGCCGTGCCCTCTGGGCCAGCCCCGCTGACGTCATCCTGCAGCCGGACGACTGGAGCCTGACGAATGAGATGATGCAACGCTTCAAAGAAGGCAAGCCCTGCTGAAGCACGCAGAAGGGAAGTAGCAATCATGACCGTAGTCAAGACGTACAAGCTGGAGCCGGAGACCATCCAGCATCTCCAGAAGATCTGCGAGGAACTCGAACTCACCTGGGACGGGACGTTCACGACGCTCGCGAACCTCTACGCCCAGCAGAAAGCACTCGGGACGCTGCCGGAACGCGGGGCGGAGATCAAGGAATTCCAGGGACTCCTCAATCAGCTGTCCGCTTCCTTCACGCATGCCCTGCAGATCAACGCGAACACCGATGCGCGCATCCGCCAGGAGTATGCGCAGCGTCTCGAGACGCAGGACGCGGCACTCGCGCAGGCACAGGAAAAGGCCCAGGCGGCCGCCGAGCAGGCCAGCCTGGCCGAGAAAAGGCAGCAGGAGGCCGCAGCGGCGCAGGAAGCACTCCAAAAGGCCAAAGATGGACTAGAGGAGCAGCTCGTGAAGCTGCAGGCTGACGCCGCGAAAGAACGGCAGGAACATGAGGCCGTCCTTGCCGATAAAGAGCAGCTGCAAAAGCTCCTGTCTGCACAGGTCGCGAAGCTGCAGCAGAAGCTTGCCGCAGCCCGGCAGCAAACAGAGGCCGCCGCAGCCGCACGCGCCGAGCGAGAGGAGCTGGCCGCAGCCCTGCAGGAGGAAAAAGCCGCACACCGCGAAGCTGCACAGCAGCTCCAGCAAGCAGAAGAACGCCTGCAGGCCATGGAACGGCAGTATGCAGCCCAGGCCGCCCAGCAGCAGCAGGAACTCGCCCTCGCCAGAGCCCAGGCCGAGAACGAGAAGCAATCCGCGCTGCTGCAGGCCCGCGAAGAGCTGGTGCAGAAGCTCGACGCGATGCACCAGCAGCACGCAGCAGAGCTTGCGCGCATCTACGGGGCGATGCATCAGCCTGCCGCACCGGCTTCCAAGCCTGAGACGGCCGGCAAGACCGCCGACGGCAGAGGCCAGGCAGGAGTCGAATCCGAACGCTGAAACGAGCGGCAGCGCAGCCAGCCAGGAAAAGATGAGAAACGCTCCGCACAGGCAGGAACACGCAAAAAAGGAACGAGAAAAGGGAAGAGGAAGGAAACAATGAAGCATTTGGACAGGACAGAAGAAACAGCCCTTGCGGCAGAGGGCACGCCAAACGAACAGACGGAGCAGGGCACAAGGAAGACGCAGGCAACAGGCTTGCTGCGCGCCCTGCTCAGCGGCCTGGCCCTGATGGGCCTCCTGCTGCTCGGCGGCTGTGCAGCAGGAGGCGGAGGACAGGCAGATCCTTCCAGCTCCTCCTCAGCCTCCGACGCAGCGGCAGAGGAGACGTCACCTTCCTGCGTCCTGGCCGGCGATGATTTCTCGAACCTGCAGCAATCAGACCCCCGCACGCCCGTTTACGACGACAAGACGCTCGCCATGCGGCGTCAGCAGGGCCTCGTGACGGCACTGCCTGAGATCACCCCATACCGCGAAGGCCGCGTGGCCTACCTGACCTTTGACGACGGCCCCGACGATAAGAACACGCCGGCCATCCTCGACATCCTCAAGGAGAACGACGTGCCGGCCACTTTCTACGTGACGGGGCAGCACGCGGAACTCCATCCCGACGTACTCAAGCGCATCTTCGCCGAACACCATGCCATCGGCAACCACAGCTACGACCACAAATACGAGAAGCTCTATCCCTCGACGCAGGGCTTCCTCGCCGAGATGGAAAAGACCGACGACATCATCTACGGCATCCTCGGCGTGCGCCCGCTCATCCTGCGCGCACCGGGCGGCGTCATCGGCCATTTCACCTCCGCCTACGGCCCGGCCCTCAAAGCCAACGGCTACGTCGAACACGACTGGAATGTCAGCTCCGCCGACGCCGCGCCCAACCATCCGGTCGCCCAGGACTTCATCGACAACATCGACAGCCAGACAGACGGCGCCGCCGTACAGCACACGGCCATCATCCTCATGCACTGCTCCGAAGGCCATGAAGAAACCGTCAAAGCCCTGCCCGAGATCATCCGCATCCTCAAAGAGAAGGGCTATACGTTTGGCGTCATCACCCCGATGACCCCGCAGCCCTGGTGACACAGGAAAAAAGCCTGTCTCTTGCTGCCCTCCGGCAAATATCATGACCCTGCTGACAGGAAATCCCCGTCTCCATGGCGAAGTAGTCTTAGAGTAATCCCTATGAGAATATTCGAAAGGACAGGAGGTTTTTTTATGTGCAAGCGTCAAATGACCAGGATGCTGCTGGCCGGACTCTGTGCGTTCTCGCTCTGGAGTGCGCCACTGCCGGCCGGGGCCACCGTCGAAACAGGTACCGACACGAAAATCAACTACACGATGAACTACCCGCTCGTCTACACGAAAGACCCAGCTGCCCAGGAAGCCATCAATGCGGACATCTACACATACATTGCCGACTTCCGCGCCGCCTATGAACGCGGCGACTTCATCGACGGCAGCTTCTCATACGAAGTCAAGTATGAAGACGACCAGGTCGTCTCGCTCGTCCTCTGCGAATACAAATGGACGGGCGGCGCACACGGCATGCCGGATTACATCGGTCTCAACTACGACAAGGCAACAGGGGAGAAGCTGCCGCTCTCGTACTTTGTCAGGCTGACGCCTGCTGACCGCGTGCAGGTCCTGGGCTTCTCGATCTACAATGCCCGCGACGAAATCCTCTCCGACAAGGAACTCAGCGAGTACCGCTGGGACGCCGAACTCAGCACGAATTATTACCTGCTCGGCAACGGTGACCTCGCGCTCATCTACCAGCCCTACGATCTGGCTCCCTACGCTGCCGGTGTCACGCATATCAAGCTGACGGCCGAATGGATTGACTACTTCAACCGCCGCAATCACGCCGAATGAGGCAGGGCTGGGGGCGCGGCTGTCCATCATCATCCGGCTTGCCAAAGACTAAGGAGCAGCTCCGCCCAAAAGAGCTGCTCCTTTTTGCTTTGCGTGTGCCTGGCAGCAAGCCAATCTCAAGAATCGCAAAGAAGTTTTGTATTTGCAAGCAGAATGTGGTACATTAGGAGTACATTCATTTTTCATGTTTGTCCAAGACATCAACCCATGAGATACTCATAAAGGACGGATCTTTTATGGAACGAAAAAAACTCTTGCTCTTCTCCAGCGCGGCCGGTTTCCTAATGGCCTGCTTCATCGTCGTAATCGTCCTCCTCAGTGGACGCCAGCCCGGCAACCTCCTGGCCTCGCACAAGCTGACGCCGCCGACCCCGTTGGAAATCGCACAGCAAGACTATGCCGACATCACCATCACCTATCATTTCGGTGACCAGAGCGAAACGCTCACAGGCGACCGCATCGTCTCCTGGCTAAGGGAAGATGACGGATCTGACTCCGGCGTCGCCTTTGACAAAAAGCAGGTACAGGCCTTTGTCAAGGAACTCGCCGACAAATACGACACGGCCTATACCGTGCGCAAATTCCACACGACTACCGGCAAAGACATCGAGATTTCCCAGGGCGATTACGGCTGGCGCATCGACCAGGAACAGGAAACCAAACACCTCCTGGAACTCCTCGCCGCCCGGCAGAGTGCGGACTGTGAGCCCGTCTACGCCCAGACGGCCGCCCGCCACGTCAAAGCAGACTGGGGCGATACCTACATCGAAGTGAGCCTTTCGGCCCAGCAGCTCTGGCTCTACAAAGACGGCCAGTGCATCCTTGAAAGCTACTTCGTCTCAGGCAACCCGACCCGCGGCCACGCTACCCCTAAAGGCATCTACGGCCTGACCTACAAGACGCGTGACGCCATGCTCAGCGGCGAAGGCTACGACTCCAAAGTCAAATACTGGATGCCCTTCAACCGCAACGTCGGCCTCCACGACGCCCCCTGGCGCAAGACCTTCGGCGGCCAGATCTACAAGCAGAGCGGCTCCCATGGCTGCCTCAACCTGCCCCCCGCCAATGCCGCCGCCATCTACCGGAATGTCGACAAGAACACCCCGGTCATCGTTTATTGAACGATGACGATGACGGATCCAGAAGAGGAGAAATCATGGAATTTACAATCAGGATAGAAAACATATACGCGAAAGACATCACGGTAGAAGCAGAAGATTGGCATGATGCCCTGATGCAGGCCATCAAAGACTCGGACAGAGGAAAATTCGTCATGACCGATGAAGACCTGGAAGAAGAGAATGTATCCGTCCAGGGCTGGCCTTACACCATCGCAGACAAATGGACGGTCGAAGATGTCGATGCGTTCATCGCAGAGCATGAGGACTGGCAGGCACAAGAGATCACCGAGAGCGAAAAACGTCGAGTCCTGATATTCATGAAAGAACACTTGGACAAAAGAACGGGCTTGAACTGGAAAGCCCTGGAAGACGCCCTGTCTGCCGTCGTGAAGGAACGTGGACAGAATAAATAAAGATCACAAGAAAGCCGTCAGGCAAATCCCGTTCCAGGGGGATGCCTGGCGGCTTTCCTGGTTCATGGAGTAACCACGTCAGCCTTTATAAGGAAGGATTTTTCGGATTTTTAACGAATTAACAAAAATAAGCAAACAGTATCTGTCCTTGATCTTTGGACAGAACACATATTCAGGGGAGGGATAGGAATGGAGATGACGCCATGGTATGATAAGACAGACCCGTCAAGCATCGAATCATATGGACGGCAGATGATTGGGAAGACATTCCGTTCCATCTATGAAGGGGCGATGGCATCCGGGAGGATCCATACCATCAAAGAGGATAAAGCGACGTATATGGCAAGGCATGCGGACAAGAACTATAAAGGCGGTGTCGGGAATCTCGTCGAGGAATGCTGGTTCGGCTACCGGGCGAACAGCGATGCACAGGCGGATTTCCCTGAGGCCGGCGTAGAATTGAAGGTCACGCCATACGTCGAGACAAAGAAGGGCTTCCGTGCAAAAGAACGCCTCGTCCTCACGATGATCTATTACATGGAGATTGTCAAGGAACGGGACTTCGAGCATAGCCATCTGTGGGAGAAAGCACAGCTCATGCTTTTGGTCTGGTACCTGCACGAAAAAGGCATGAGCGATATGGACAGCACCGTTGATTTCGTACAACTCTTCACACCCCCCGAGGAAGACCTGGAAATCATACACAGCGACTACCAGAA
>JAQYBD010000046.1 GCA_029338835.1 Selenomonadaceae bacterium
CGGCACGTCTCTTGCACCGCATAGCCAGCCGACTCAAGGGCCGCCATGCGCTCCTGCATGAAGATAGGAAGTGCCGCCCGCTGTACCTGTTCCATCGTGCTCACCTCGTTCTTACTTCAAGCTGATAACAAGCAGCTTCCCGACGCCAACCTGCTCACTGTTGTGAAACTCAAGGTGTAATTCGCTACCTACTGCATCCACAAGCCACAAGGCAAGCTCTCGATCATCTGCGTCTCGGAAAGACAGGCCCACCGTACAACGGCCTCCTTCATCCCTCTGATGATACTCATAGGCATCGACGGAAACATGGTCTGTGTAGCTCAGGTTGACACTGTTGATTGCAATCGTCGTGTCCTCGTCGATGTACCGATTCATGATCTTCGCAATTGCGTCCGCACGCATCATGGCCAGCTCGCCATCGTCCTGTTCTTCCTCTGCCATCGCAATAGACAGGTCACACAGGTCAATCGTGACCTCGTGCTTCACATCTACTTTCGGTTCAATAGTTGCGTTCATATCGTTCATCCTTTCTGTATAGCCTACGAGCGGCCTTCTATTGTCGCCCCTAGGTTAAGTGTACCCATATGCCTTTGGATTTTTCTCCTTCTTGTAGCTACAAGGAGAAATGACTTTAAAATCGAAATTAGGCCCCTGCTTGACTGGCCTTTTCTCGCCCTGCTTTCAATCTCGCTACCATCTCCGCCCGCTGTTCGTCTGACAAAGTACGCTTGACACGCCTTGACCGATAAGACAGCAGGTTCTTGTCCACGACGTACTCCACAGCAACGACCTCGCCAGCCTGCTTGTGTTCTTTGTGTCGCTGGTAAATCTTATCAAGGCGCGTGATCTGCGTTGAATCCGTTGTATAGACGGTCATCGTCTCGCCGTTGCGGTCATACTGGACGACCGTCTCTTGCTCATTTGTCGGGATACCCATAGCGTTACCTCTCTTTCTGTACTGCCGCCCACGGGCGGCTTTTTCTTGTGCCGTCAGCGAACCAAAACGAGCGTGCTCGGCTTCACGCCAAGCGCCTGCCCAATCTTGTGGAATGTTTTAGGCCCACCGTTTCCGCCTTTGCTGGCATAGCGCACAGCCGTTGCCTGAGAGACATGGGCTTTCTTTGCCAGCTGGCTGACGGTCATACCTGCATCTGCCATTGCAAGGCGTACTGCTGTCACATTGATTTCCATGAAACACACCTCCTATTGTCCTTACGGAATCCTATTTAACTCTATTAACACCTATTTCGGTTTTGGATACGGTTTTCTGTATCCTCAAAACCTATTGTAGCAGAGAAACGAAAAGTTTGCAACCAAAAACGGTATTTTCTTGTTGTAAGTACGGATTTCTGTTATAGTAGTACATGGAGGGATGCATATGCAATTTCATGAACGACTGCAAAAACTACGAGAACAAGCAGGCTTTAGTAACGCCAAGGCTTTTGCCAAGGCCCTGCACATTCCATATACTACCTACCAGAACTACGAAGCAGGCATCAGCGAACCGAAGGCTAGCACACTAGTAAGAATGGCCAACACGCTTCATACGTCTATAGATAAGCTGGTAGGCCATCGACCGCCTACGCCTGACGAATTTGAAAAAGCCGCCGCGCTATTCCACGAAGCAACCGGCGGAACTGCCACGCTGGAACAAGAAGAGGTACACCTGACAAGTCCTTTATCCAAACAGAAATGGGAGTGGCCGATCAGCAAGAACGCATTCATACAAGCTATAAATGACTGTCTCGAAACATTCAACAGGGATGTACGCCCACGACTTATAAAAGACATGCTCATAAGCAAGATTGATGAAGCATATCGCGAAGAACATTGGTTTCTGATAGGTAAAAATACCATCGCTGAAGCTCTCCACACTATTTCAAAACGTGACTACTTTGCTGGCACAGGCAATATAAACGATGCAATAAAATTAAAACCAGAACAGAGCGATATACAACCACTTTCAGACGACGAGATAACAAGGCTCGTCGTAAAAGCAATACAAGAGCAGGCAAAGAAGATACAGAATGACCAGTCGCCTACTCCATTCCTAGGCCATGACCCATTCCCTACCAGCAAGGAACCAGACAAAGCTGACAGCCCACACGCTGATCAGGCAAACAAAAAAGCCGCCGACCCGAAGGCCAACGGCGATAAGAAAGACTGAATGCATATTCTATTATACCAGAAAGGACGAGAACGCGACCATGACCGACTTCGACTACAAGGCCCTTGACCGACTCAAGGCCGACATGTCCCGCATCGCCAGCACACTGCCGCCCGATGTGCTCGACAACTACAACCGCGACTTCGACGTGACGTATGCCCATGACTCCACGCAAATCGAAGGCAACACGCTTTCTCTTGTGGAAACGAAAGTGCTGCTTGAGGACGGCATTTCCATTGGCGGCAAGAAGCTCCGCGAGGTGTACGAGGTCACGAACCACGACCGCGCCTTCACCTATGTACGCCAGCTCATCCGAGAAGGCCGCCCGCTGGATGAAGAACTCGTGAAGGACATCCATGAAATCCTGATGCAAAACATCATGCAAGGCGGCATCTACCGTTCCCATGCCGTGCGCATCATTGGCGCATCGCACCGCCCGCCCGAGCCATATGACATGCTCCAGCAAATCAAGTTCTTCTTCGCGGACATGCCCACCAACAGGGACAGGATGCACCCCGTAGAGTTTGCCGCATGGACGCACGCCGAGTTTGTGCGCATCCATCCATTTGCTGACGGCAACGGCAGAACGTCCCGCATGATCATGAACTACCAGCTCATGGCGGGCGGCTTCCTGCCCATCTCCATCAAGGCAGAGAATCAGCTCCCCTACTACACAGCCCTCGACCAGTACGCCACGGAACGGAACCTTGTACCCTTCCTGACACAGGTCTACGACCACGAGAAAGCGGCCCTGCTCGACTTCATCGCCAGTTACGGGGAAGGTGATGCACATGTCACACATTGAGAAACGCACCTTGCAGGACGGCAAGACAAGCTGGCTCATCATGTTCCGTTACACCGACTGGCAGGGCAAAAGACGGCAGAAGAAGGCGTCCGGCTTTTCCACCAAGCGAGAAGCACTTGCCTACGAACGGGACTTCATCGAGCGAGAAGCAGGCTCCCCCAGCATGACGTTCGGCAACCTGTTGGAAATATTCAAGAGGGACTACAAGCGGCGCGTCAAAGAATCATCCTACATCGTCGTTACCGCGAACATTCGCAAGAGAGTGCTGCCCTACTTCCAAGATACGCCCATCAATCAGATAACGCCGAACATGGTCAGGAAGTGGGAACATGATCTGCAAGATACTGGCGAACTGTCCGTTGTGTCCTTGCGAAAGATGCATACATACTTGTCTATGGTGCTGAACTTTGCCCGCAAGTATTATCATCTACCGACGAACCCAGCGACCCTAGCAGGCATCCCCATTCCCGACGAGCCTGCCACTCATACGCTGCATTTCTGGACTCTTGACCAATTCAAGCGATTTGATAAGGCCATGCAGGGCGACGAACCCTATCAAACCTTGTTCCGGCTGCTATTTTGGTCTGGCTTGCGTATTGGAGAAGCGCGGGCCTTGACAATAGGAGACATTGACCTAGAGAATAACGTCATATCCGTAACCAAGACATATCACCGCTATGGCGGCCGTGACGTTATCACCACGCCAAAGACGGCCCATAGCATTCGCAATGTCTCCATCCCGTCGCAACTCTCTGCCACTCTGCAAGCGTTCATCAAGAAAATACCGCATCCAGACAGCAAGACACGCCTGTTCGAGCACATGAAGGCCGACGATACGCCGCGCATGCACTTCTACAAGGGCACCGAGCGGGCGGGCCTGCCACGCATCAAGATCCATGACCTCAGGCATTCCCATGCGTCACTGCTCATCCAGCAGAACGTTCCGCCCATCGTCATCCGTGACCGTCTAGGCCACAAAAGTATACAAACCACGCTGGACATATACAGCCACCTGTACCCAACAAAGGGGGAAGAAATCACAGGCATTTTGTCAAAGCTCTGGTAAAAGTGTTACCATTCCGTTACTAATCAGAATGAAAAAGTCCGCATAAGTGCTTATAAACAAAGCATTTGTGCGGACTTATCTTTATACCTTACTATCTTACCGATTTTTATGTCCAGTGTCAAGAAAACGGCTCCCGGAATCGCAGCGAAAAACCATCCGGAAGCCGTCTTTTTTATCGAGTCACTGCCAACTGTCCTCAGCGAGCAGCACGACATAGAAGATCCTGCCATAGAATTCCGTATCGACGAGGCGTCCTTTGTCGAGGACGCGGAAAATGCGGCCTTTCTTCGTGACGATACGGTAGATGACTGCATCATTGCCGGAACTTCCCTCCTGATGTACCTGCTGCCAGATATCCTTCTCCACCGCATCATAATCATCGGGATGCACGAGGCCACGGAACGTGCCGCCCGTATACGTGAAAAACTCCTCGATAGACGTGCAGTCAAAGAGATGGATGAGTTCCAGATTCGCAAAGAGGATTTCCTCGTCGCGATCCGCCTTGTAGATAAGGATAGCTCCTGGCAGATGCATGGCGATGTCCTGCAGGCCAAAGGCCAATTGGCTGCGCCCTGCCTCCCCCACGTGCGGCGCATAGCGGAAAAGCCCGCACTTGCCGTTGAGCTTCACGGCATAGAGTGCTGCGTCAGCGCATTGGAAGAGATTCGAGCGCGACCGAGCCTGCGTCGGGTATTCCGCATAGCCGAGCGAAACAGTATAACTGTGTTCCTGGTCACTGTAGCGGAACGCATGCAGCCGTTCGACAAAAGCCTGCAGACGTGCTTCTGACTGCTCTGCCGAAAGTCCCGGGAGAAAGAGGCAGAACTCATCGCCGCCATTGCGCCCGACGATAACCGGCTCAGGGAAATGCTGCCGCATGAGCCGTGCGAGCGAACGCAAGGCCTCGTCGCCAGCACGATGGCTGTAGAGATCGTTGACCAGCTTGAAATTATCGATGTCGAGGATGACAGCTGTCGCTTTTGTATCCGTATGACCGTACAGCCAGTCAGAAACAGCCTCATCAAAGCCCTGCCGGTTGTAAAGCCCAGTCAAGGCATCCGTATTGGCCAGATGATGCAGATACTTGCGCTGTGCCTGGAACCGCTGGAGCAGGTACGTCATGCCCGTCAACAGGAAGACGATGCCGAGACCCAGGAAGAAGGAAACCAGCAGCGGGAAAGATGGTCCCCAGCCCCTTTGCGGCGCCACCTCCAGCCGCCAGTAGCAGCCACCGAAGAAAAAGGTATGGATGGCCGGCTGAGCCAGGACTTCTTTGGATGCCTGCACGACATGATATTCTTCTTCCCCCGGCTCCGTCTTAAGGAGCCGGTAATCATTCCCGGTAGCCTTGAGATCTTCCACGGTATCCGTGAAGATATCGGGAACCCGGATGGCAACGATGGCAAAGCCCCAGAACCGGTCTTGCCCATCGGCAGCCGCCAGGTAGACGGGACGCCTCACAGCAATCCCCTCACTCTCAGACCGCAGCTGGAACGGCCCCTGCAGGACCACACTCTTGCGGCTTTGGCTGTACTCCAGGCTCTGCGCACGATCCGGCAGGGCAAAAAGATCCCGGTTCGCGAAATCCCGATGCGCTTCCGGATAGATATCCTCTATCACACCGCCTGGTGCCAGCATGATGGTATCGATATAGGGACTCCGCTTGAGCATAGCGGCGGCTGCTGCCGGGAAATCACGTATCCGGCCGCCCTCGTCTGCAATCATATAGGAAAGCATTTCTGTGACGACGCTGCTCTGGTTGAAATCCTTCTCCAGCTCTTCTGCATAGATCTGTGCATTGAGCTTGCAACGCTCGCCTGCCATCTCCCGCTCATGCTCAAACAGTCGCCCCATGATCAGCATATAGACCAGGAGGCTCACGAGAAAAACCGCCAGCGTGATGAGCCGCTGCCGTTCCTGTTGTTCCTTTGTTCGTTTTTCCAGCTGCTTGATATGCATCCTGCTTCTCTCTTTCGCATGTTCCCAGAGCGGTATCCGCTGTCATTTCCAAACGAGTACTTCTATATAATACCACAAAAACAGGCTCCAATCCTGCTGACTGAAGTCTGTTTTTGATATTTTCCTCTGGATTGCGGCCGTTCAGCCCTGGCTGACGCGTACGAGTTCTTCCATCGTTTTCATGTGGCGGACTGTATAGAGCATCGTGCGCAGCAGGGCGTAGCCAAGGACGGCTCCCGTCCCCTCACCGAGGCACATCTCTGCATGGATTGGGACTTCATCGGGATTGATGCCGCCTGCACGCAGGGCTGCGGCTGTCCCGGGTTCCTGGGAAAGATGGGTGGGGATGGCCATCCTGGTCACATCTGGATCGATCTTCGCGGCACAAGCCAAGGCCACGGCCGTGATGAAGCCATCGAGCAGGAAGGGGATCCGCGCTTCTTTGCAGGCCAGCATTGCCCCGCAGAGTGCGGCGAGGTCAAAGCCGCCCACGCAGCGCAGGATGTCCTGCGGCGTCTTCATGAGCGGCCGATAGAGCTGCGTGGCAGCCGCAATGACCTCGCGCTTGCGCAAGACGATTTCCGGATGGCCAGGATTGGCCCCGCAGCCCGTGATGCTCTCAAGATCTGCCCCCGTCAGCGCATGCAGGACCGCCGCCGAAGTCGTGGTATTGCCGATGCCCATCTCACCGAAGGACAGCAGATTGCAGCCGTCTTTTGCCGCCAGCTTCACCATCTCGGCACCGGCATCATAAGCACGCCAGAAATTGCGCTCGCTCATCGCGGGGCTCTCCAGGAAATTCTCCGTGCCCTTCGCCACCTTGCGGTCAATGCCGACAGCTTCCTCGCTCTTGATGCCGACATCGACCACCGAAAGCGGCATGCCCTGGACCTGGCAGAAACAGCTGATGGCGGCACGCCCTTCCACCATATTCCGGGCCTGCAGATACGTGATATCCTGATCCTGGCCGACGACACCGGCAGCGACAATCCCGTTGTCCGCAGCAAACACGAAATGATGCGGCCGCAGTTCCCATTCAATCTTTGGCCAGGCGCGAAAGAGTCTCTGCACCTGTTTCTCCAAGAGTCCCAGGCTGCCCGGCGGTACGGCCATGCGTGCCGTCAAACGCTGTGCTTCATCCATCAGCATCGCAATCCCTCCTCAGATCTTGAGTTCCACGCCGCTCTTCTTTTCGCGCATGAGGATCTCGGTCAGATGCACGACCTGCGCACCGGCTTCAAGCGGCGGGATCCCGTGCGCATAGATATTCGAAATGACTGTACGCTGGGATTCCGGCTTGCTGATGCTGGCCTCATAGGCCATGTAGACGCTCATGCTCTCGCCCGTCGCAAGGCCCGGACGCTCGCCGATGAGCTGGATCGTGACCTTGGCACCGAGGGCCTCGCTGATCTTGTCCATCGTCGCCACGCGACTGTAACGCACGAAGATTGGCGTGCCGACGCGATAGCCTTTCTCTGCAAAGCCGTCCATCATGATGGCATAGATATCCCGCAGATTGGCATTGATGGCAAAACCACTGAGCCCGTCCGCCACGACAAGCTGCACATCGGGATGATGGATGCAGTCCCGCTTGATGGCCGCCATGGTCTCTGCGGAAAAGATGCGGCCGCGATCCGGCCGGCGAACGTATTCTTCCTTGTCCTGCACGAGCGTCTGCACCTTGTAGAAGCCCATCGCATCGATGAGCGTCTCGTCGACATCTGTCCAGACGGCATCCTGCGCAATGGCGTGATCGGCGCGGAATTTCAGGAGCGTTTCCGTCTTGAAGCGGTCGCCGGCACGCCCGACGCCGAGGCGTGCATTCGTGGTTCTCTTGAGACGCTTGACCATCTCCAGATCCTGCGGATGGTCGATGAGGACCTTATCCTTGATTTCTGGCAGAGAAATATCCTGTACGAAATCTTCCTCGTGATTTTCTTTGTGCTTCATACGGCTTTTCCTCCTTGTGCCATGTGTTCGCGTGCAAAAAAGAGAGACGGGTCCCCTGCCAGCCTGGTCAAGTGCCCCTCTGCATCGAGAATGCCGAGTTCCTGCAGGCGCTGCGCGAATTCACGGATCGGCTTCTTGCCCGTGAGACGCCGCAGTGCCGCCACATCGTGATAGCTCGTCGTCTGGTACATCAGCATGACATCATCGCCGCCCGGGATGCCCATGATGTAATTGCAGTCGGCCAGGTCGAGCATCATCGCGAGGTTCTCGAGATCGTTCTGGTCGGCACGCATGTGATTCGTATAGCAGACATCGCAGCCCATGGGGATTCCCGTGAGCTTGCCCATGAAATGATCCTCAAGCCCGGCACGGATCATCTGGCGGCCATCATAGAGGTATTCCGGGCCGATGAAGCCTATGACCGTATTGACGAGGAACGGATGGTAACGTTTGGCAAACGCGTAGCAGCGGGCTTCCATGACGAGCTGGTCGGCACCGTGATGGCCGTCTGACGAAAGTTCCGAGCCCTGCCCCGTCTCAAAATACATGAAGTTCGGGCCGGTCGAACTCTTCTTTTCCTTCATGATGGCATACGCCTCATCCATCAAGGCCACATTGATGCCAAAGGCACGGCTGGCCACTTCAGAGCCGGCCAGGCTCTGGAACATCAGGTCCATGGGTGCCAGATCCTTTTCTAGCACCTTCATCTGTGTCGTGACATGAGCCAGCACGCAGTTCTGCGTCGGCAGCTGCCATTTGTTCATGAATTCCTTGAATTCCCGGAGGATCTCGGCTACGCTGTCCATCGTATCGACGGCGGGATTGAGGCCGATGACGGCATC
>JAQYBD010000047.1 GCA_029338835.1 Selenomonadaceae bacterium
GCGGATTGCCGGGATTGGCAGGAAGAGCATCGCCGAGAAGATCGTCAGCGGAATGCCGAAGTACAGCAAAAACGGCTTGTATTTCCCGTTCTTGAAGCTGGCCTTATCGACTACTGTGCCGACCCAGGGATCCCAGACGACATTGATGCAGCGAACGATGAGGAAAATAGTAGCGCCCACCGCAGCAGACAAGCCAAATACCGTCGTCATATAGAACAGCAGCATCGAGCCGATCGTACCAAAAATCAAGTTCTGCGCCAAGTCTCCTGACCCATAGCAAATGCGCTCTTTCCAGGACAGCTTGGCAAATTCGTCATTAGGTGATACTGTTACTTTTGGTTCCATGAGTATATCTCCGTCCTTTGTAGATATTCTTATCTGCGTGCACGTGTACTCTATCTATACGCTTACTATAACACAATAAGAAGTACGCGTCAATACGAAAATATAATTCCCGAACTGACCCTATCACATTTATTTTTTCAGGAAAAATCGGCTATTATCACTCACTTTATCCAAATCACCAATAATGCAACGATGCATTCCATATCGTTTACTCTCCCATTAGCGTTCACATGTACGCAAGCAATAAGAATACATTCCCGCATAAAAAGCGAGGCCCCGGCCATGTCACGCATGGCAGGAACCCCGCTCTCGCTACGACGATCTAGCATCCCATAGCGTCTTCTTATACAGCGTCTTCTTATGATGATTCGAGTTATTTCTTGGACTGGTTGTAGATATCGAAGGCAACCGCTGCCAGCAGGACAAGGCCCTTGATCATCTGCTGCCAATCGATGCCGATGCCGAGGATAGACATACCGTTATTCAGCGTGCCCATGACCAAGCCACCGACGACAGCACCGACAATCGTGCCGATGCCGCCCGTTGCCGATGCACCACCGATGTAGCAGGCGGCGATTGCATCGAGCTCAAACGAAACGCCCGCCGAAGGAGCAGCGCAGTTCAGTCGTGCCGAGAACACCAGGCCTGCAACAGCGGCCATCAGTCCCATATTCACAAAGACCAGGAAGCGAACCCACTTCGTCTTGATACCCGAAAGGCGTGCTGCATTCTCATTGCCACCCAACGCATAGATGTGACGGCCAATGACCATGCGGTTGCAAACGAAGGAATAGATCGCGATGAGTGCCGCAAGCAGGATCAGGATAATCGGCAGGCCCTTGAACTGCGTGAACCAATATGCCGCAAAAATCGTCACCGCTACCACAACGGCTACCTTCACAAACAGCATCGTACGCGAACCAGCAGGAATACCATATTTGACTTTCTGGTTGTAATTATGGATGAACATGTAGGCCGCAAAGACAGCGACCAGTACGCCGACAATCATCGTGCTCATCGGAATTGCTGCAAACAAGGGAATATCGACCAAGAATTTCTGGGCGATGAACTGATACGAATCCGGGAATGGGGAAAGCGTATTGCCATCGAGGATGACCATTGTCATGCCGCGGAAAATAAGCATGCCTGCCAAAGTGACGATGAATGACGGCACACGTACAAACGCAATCCAGAAGCCCTGCCAAGCACCGACTAACAGGCCGAATGCCAGACAAGCCGCCACGGTAACAGGTACTGAAAAGCCCTGCTGCACAATCATCGTAGCTGCAATTGCACCAACAACTGCCAACACGGAACCGACTGACAGATCGATATCACCGGTCAAGATGCAGGGCAGCATGCCGACGGCCAAGATCAGGATGTAGCTGTTCTGCATGATCAATTTCGAGACATTCATCGGCGCCAAGAGCACGCCGTCCGTCAGGAACTCGAATAAGATTGCAATGAAGATCAATGCAACGAACATCGCATATTTCCGCACGAAGCCCACAAATGAAGCCTTGCTGATAAGCGCTTCATTGCCTGCCCCCTGTGCTGAGATTACATCTTTCATGATATCTCCTCCATGAATAAACACGTTCAATGACTCAATGATTCAAACCGATTCAAACCGCTTTCTTCTTCACATTGCTGTCCATGATGCAGCGCATGATTGCTTCTTGCGATGCTTCCTCCCGGGACAGTTCTCCAACAAAGCAGCCCTCGTTCATGACATAGATTCGATCACTGATACCAAGGACTTCTGGCATCTCCGAAGAAATAACGATGACCGATTTCCCCTTCTTTGCCAGCTCGTTGATGATACAGTAAATCTCATACTTGGCGCCGACATCGATACCACGCGTCGGTTCATCGAGGATCAGGATGTCAGGGTCTGCATAAATCCAGCGCGCCAGCATGACCTTCTGCTGATTGCCGCCAGATAGATTTCTAGTCTTCTGATAGATGCCGGGAGCCTTGATCTTGAGACGCTCCATGTATTCATTAGCCACGCAGACTTCTTTGTTCTCGTCCACGACACCAAGATGAGCAAGGCGCCCCAGTGTCGGCAAGGTGATATTCTCCCGGATACTCTCCATCAGTACCAAGCCCTGCCCCTTGCGGTCCTCCGTCACGTAAGCAATGCCGTTCTGAATGGCTGACGATACACTGTTCAAATGGATCTCTTTGCCATCCTTGTACAGATGACCCGAAATGCGACATCCGTACGAATGGCCAAAGATGCTCATGGCCAGCTCCGTGCGCCCTGCACCCATCAAGCCAGCGATGCCGACAACCTCGCCGCGATTGACGTGGAAGCTGACATGGTCTACCACCAGCTTGTCTGCAACATAAGGGGAGTATACCGTCCAATCCTTGACAGAGAAGCACGTGTCCCCGATCTTCGTTCCTTCAAGACGAGGTGGATAGCGATTCGTGATTTCACGGCCTACCATCCCTTTGATGATGCGGTCTTCTGTGATATCATCGACACCTTCTGTCATCGTCTCAATGCTCTTGCCATCGCGGATGATCGTGATGCGGTCTGCAATTTTCGTGATCTCGTTCAGTTTATGCGAAATGATGATTGCTGTGATCTTCAGTTTCTCACGGAGTTCGAGGATCAGATTCAACAGCTTCTCGCTATCCTCATCGTTCAGCGAAGCTGTCGGCTCATCCAGAATCAGCAGGCGGACATCTTTTGCCAATGCCTTAGCGATCTCAATCAGCTGCTGCTTGCCGACGCCCAGTTTGTTGACCGGCGTATCCGGCAGAGCATCCAACCCCACTCGCTTCATCAAATCGATTGCCTTCGAGCGGCATTCTTCCCAATTCATGATGCCATGTTCCTGGCATTCATTGCCAAGGAAGATATTCTCCATGACAGAAAGATACGGGACGAGCGCCAGTTCCTGATGAATAATGACAATGCCTTCTTTTTCGCTATCGCGAATATTCTTGAATTTACAAGTATGACCATCGTAACAGATTTCGCCCTGATACGTTCCATACGGATAGATACCAGAAAGAACATTCATCAACGTGGATTTACCAGCGCCATTCTCACCACAGAGTGCATGGATGGATCCTTCTTCTACCTTCAGATTCACATGGTCGAGCGCACGGACTCCACCTGGAAATTCTTTGATGATGTCTTTCATTTCCAACAGAATTTTTGCCATAACGTTACCTCTTTCTGGTAAGATGGCGCATCAATTCTTTGAATGCCTTCATCGAATAGATGCGCCACTTCCATGCCAGATATCCGGACTACCGTTTTACTGGAGGTCCGATTCCTTATAGTAGCCAGAATCAATCAAGAGTTTCTTGTAGTTGCTCTTATCGACGAACTGCGGCTGCAGCAGATACGACGGTACGACCTTCACACCGTTGTTATAGCTCGACGTATCATTGACTTCCGGTTCCTGACCTGCAACGATTGCGTCGACCATCTTGACAACCTGATCGGCGAGAGCACGCGTATCCTTGAAGACGGACATCGACTGCTCACCGTTGACGATTGCTTTGACGTTCGGCAGGTTTGCATCCTGGCCCGTGATGATCGGCATATGACCAGCACTATAGCCAGCCGACTTCAGAGCAGACTGTACGCCCAGGGAAGTCGAGTCATTCGAGCAGAGAACTGCATCGAGTTTTGCATCCGTGTAATACGTCGTAAGGATATTATCCATGCGTTCCTGTGCTTTTGCTTCATCCCAGTTCGGCGTTGCGCACTGCTCGCGCGTATTCTGGCCACTGCGGATGACGAGCTGTCCCTTATCAATGTACGGCTGCAGGACGTCCATGGCGCCTTTGAAGAAGAATACTACGTTGTTATCATCGAGAGGTCCCGTCGTGATTTCGAAGTTGTACGGGCCTTTGCCTTCTTTCAGGCCGAGTTTCTCTTCAATATACTGCCCCTGAATCTTGCCGACACCGTAGTTATCAAACGTTGCATAGTAGTTGACAGCATCCGTGTTCATGATCAGGCGATCGTACGAGATGACCTTGCACCCAGCAGCTTTTGCTTCATCGAGAACGGAAGAGAGGGAACCACCATCGATAGCACCGACTACGATGACCTTGCAGCCCTTCGTGACCATGTTCTCGATCTGAGAAACCTGCGTCTCAATCTTGTTCTCTGCGAACTGGAGATCTACATCATAGCCTTCTGCTTTAAGCTTGGCTTCCATGTTAGCACCATCCTGATTCCAGCGCTGCAAGGACTTTGTCGGCATCGAGACGCCTACCTTGATGCCTTTGTGGTCACTGCTGCCCGAGCTTGACGAGCTGCTGCCGCCTCCACCGCAGCCTGCCATGACAACCAAAAACATTGCGGCAACGCATACTGCAAGAATTTTCTTGAGTTGCATAATTACACCCTCCTCTTTTACAGATACCTGATAACTCTTACTGAACCATGACTCAATTCAATTCCGCTAATTCGCGGTAACAATCCTTCAATTGCTGATACAAGCGTTTGTAGAGATGATGCCCTCTGTCATAATACGCACCTGCTGCCGGATCCGGGCTGCATGTCATCTTCTTCTGGATGAACTGCTCACAAGCCGTTGGTACGTCCGAGAAGATATCTGCACCTACACCAGCTAAGATTGCGACCCCCAATGCCGGGCCTTCGGTGTTCATGACCGTGCTGACCGGTGTGTGGTACATATCCGCCAGCATCTGCCGCCAGATCGGGCTCTTGGCACCGCCGCCACAAGCCATCATAGAGTCAATCTCGACGCCCATCTCATGAAGAACATCCAGGCAATCCGTCAGCGAGTAACTGACGCCCTCCATGACGGCACGCAGGATATCGGCTTGCGTATGGATAGCCGAGAGGCCGAACAATACGCCACGCGCATCAGGATCAAGATGCGGCGTGCGTTCTCCCATTAGATAAGGAAGATAAATCAATCGGCGGCTGCCGCGCGGCACATCTGCGATTGCTTGATTGATCAGGCGATAGACATCGCAGCCCTCTTTCTCTGCTTTCATGCGGTATCGGTCTGCCAACTGATCCTTGCACCATTTCAGGGAAAGTCCTGCCGCCTGCGTGACACCCATGACGTGCCAGCAGCCCGGCACAGCGCAGCAGAAGGTGTGCACACGGCCCTGCGGGTCGATGCGCGGCTCGCTCGTATGCGCGAAGACAACGCCGCTCGTGCCGATCGTCGTGAAGGCCCGCCCGTCAAAGACGATGCCCGTGCCGACGGCTGCCGCTGCGTTGTCACCGGCACCGCCGACGACGACGGTATCGACTGACAAGCCCGTCTTTTCCGAAAATTCTTTGCTGATTGTGCCCGTGACTTCTGGGGATTCGTAGACCTTCGGCAACAGAGCCTTGTCGATCTCGAGTTTCTCGAGGATCTCGTCTGACCAGCAGCGGTTGGGGATGTCGAGGAGCTGCATGCCGCTCGCATCGGAAACTTCCGTCGCGTACTCACCCGTCATGCGGAAGCGGATGTAATCCTTCGGCAAGAGGATATGGCGGCAACGGCGGTAATTCTCTGCCTCATGGTTGCGGACCCAGAGGATCTTCGAGGCCGTAAAACCTGTCAGTGCCGGATTCGCCGTGATCTCGATGAGGCGCTTGCGGCCGACGCGCTCCGTGATCTCCTCGCATTCCTTGCCCGTACGCTGATCACACCAGATGATGGACGGACGGATGACTGCATTGTCCTCGTCGAGCATGACGAGGCCGTGCATCTGGCCCGAGAGGCCAATGCCTTTGATATCCTGTGGGTTGACACCGGATTCCTGGACGACATCACAAATCGTTTTCTCCACCGCATGATACCAATCGATCGGGTCTTGCTCCGCCCAGCCATTCTGTGGCTGATAGAGTGGATATTCCTGTGATGACGACGTGACCGCCTGGCATCGTTCATCAAATAGGACAGTCTTCGTTGCAGATGTCCCGATATCGATGCCAATCAAGTATCGCATCTTACTTCCCCCTTTTTTCTCAGCTCTCGCATCAGCCTCATTGCGTGCACGAGAACTCTTGTCTGAAAACAATATATCACAATATCAACTGCGCGTCAATACGATATTAAAAAGTTTTATGTATTCTGATATCGGATTGAAACTGTACACTTTAAAGCCTTTTTTCATCAATTTCCCATTTATCTAAGCCATATTTGTAATAAACTGCAGATTATTAATCCAAAATCGTTTTAAACGATTGACAATTCATTCGAATCATGTTATCCTTGCATCAACAAGAGCGTGCACATGCACTCTACCATAAAGTCTCAAAGATCTCATCGGATGCAGTGTATCCGGTGCAATGTATCAAATGTATCAAAGGAGCGCTTGATTATGGACACCAAAAATATCCCCGAGCTCAAATGCGGCATCATCTCGGTCAGCCGTGACTGCTTCATCATCTCCCTCTCGGAGAACCGCCGCCAGGCCATCGTCTCGGCCTACGAAAAGAAATACGGCAGCTTATACGAAGTAAAAAAGACGGTCGAGAACGAGAAGGACATGTTGGCCGCTGTCAAAGAAGCCAAGGACGCTGGCTGCAATGCCCTTGTCGTCTTCCTCGGCAACTTCGGCCCAGAGACGCCGGAGACGCTGATTGCGCGCGAGTTCGACGGCCCGGTCATGTATGTGGCCGCTGCGGAAGAGACAGGCAAGAACCTCATCAACGGCCGCGGCGATGCTTACTGCGGCATGCTCAACTGCTCCTACAACCTCGGCCTGCGCCACCTCAAAGCCTTCATCCCCGAGTATCCGGTCGGCACGGCCGAAGAGCTCGCCGACATGATTGCCGAGTTCCAGCCCGTCGCACGCACGCTGCTCGGCCTCAAGGACCTCAAGATCATCACGTTCGGCCCGCGCCCGCAGGATTTCTTCGCCTGCAATGCCCCAATCCAGCCGCTCTACGACCTCGGCGTCGAGATTGAGGAGAACTCCGAGCTCGATCTGCTCGTCGCCTACCGCGCCCACGAAAACGATCCGCGCATCAAGGACGTCGTCGCCGACATGACGGCAGAGCTCGGCACCGATGGCGGCAACCCGTACCCGGACCTGCTGCCACGCATGGCACAGTATGAGCTCACGCTCATGGACTGGATGGAAGAGCACAAGGGCGCGCGCAAGTACGTCGCCTTTGCCAACAAGTGCTGGCCAGCCTTCCCGACGGAATTCCGCTTCGAGCCGTGCTACGTCAATAGCCGCCTCGTCTCGCGCGGCATCCCGGTCGCCTGCGAAGTCGACATCTACGGCGCCCTCTCCGAGTACATCGGCCTCTGCGTCTCGCAGGATGCCGTCACGCTGCTCGACATCAACAACTCCGTGCCGAAAGACCTCTTCGAGGCAAACATCAAGGGCACGAAAGACTACACGCTCCAGGATACCTTCATGGGTTTCCACTGCGGCAACACCCCGCTCTGCAAGCTCCGCAAGGGCGGCGTCAAGTACCAGCTGATCCAGAACCGCCTGCTCGAGGACGGCAATACGCCGGACATCACGCGCGGCACGCTCGAGGGCGACATCGCCGACGGCGACATCACCTTCTTCCGCCTGCAGAGCACGGCTGACGGCCAGCTGCGCGCCTACATCGCCGAGGGCGAAGTCCTGCCAGCTGCCACGAATTCCTTCGGCGGCATCGGCATCTTCGCCATCCCGGAGATGGGCCGCTTCTACCGCCACGTCCTCATCGAGAAGCGCTTCCCGCATCACGGTGCCGTCGCCTTCGGCCACTTCGGCAAGACGATCTTCTCCATCCTCAAATACCTCGGCGTCGGCGATGTCTCCTTCAATCAGCCCAAAGGCATGCTCTACCCGAGCGAGAACCCCTTCGCCTGATCCTCGTTTCTCCTGTTCTCACTCTGACTCTTTCCCAATCAAAAAGCTCCCGGCATCTAACCGGGAGCTTTTTTGTCTGCTGCATCAGTCGAGCAGCAAGCTCTTTTCTTTTTCATACTGTGGCACGCGGATCTTTTAGGCGCTCACCGCCCTTCCTCATCGCGTTCCCGCAGCTTGCAGAGAATGGCGTCATGGCGGTCCCAGAAGCCGGTCTGCTGCATGGCCGCGGCTTGGAGGCGCGGGAAGCGGGCGATAATCTCCAGTATGCTGCGCTCGGCAAGCTCGACGAAGCTCTCGTAGGTCAGCTGCAGGAAATGCCTGCGG
>JAQYBD010000048.1 GCA_029338835.1 Selenomonadaceae bacterium
ACTGCTGAACCCGCCAGGAGCTTCAGCGAAGTTCGTACTTCGGAAACTACGGCATCACGGGAAACGGCGTCACAAGAAAGGCAGCGAAGAACATCGTGGCAAGTTCGTCATATCGCACCCCATCAAAGAGCGTCCTGCCAGTGCAGCGAACCGTTCCGTCCGTGGCCACTGGGAAGCGGATACTGTGGTGGGCAAGCAAGGAAAGGCTGCCTCGTCACACTGGTGGACCGGAAAAGCCGGTACTTGCTTGGTGGAAAAGCCATGAGCAAGACCGCCGCTGCAGTCAACAAGGTGATGTGTGAAGCGCTCTCTGGGCAACCGCACCTGTCGGTCACGCCGGACCGAGGAAAGGAATTCTCGAAACATGCTCCGCTCAAAAAGGAGCTGAAGCGTGTGACGTTCTACTTTCCTGCTCCGCACCATCCAAGGGAGCGCGGGTCCAATGAAAACACCAATGGCCTTTTACGGGAGTTCTTCCCGAAAGGCAAGGACATCACGGATACGCCAGAGGATTACATCCAACGGAAGTACCATGAGTTGAACCTGTACCCTAGGGAGTGCCTTGGCTACAAAACACCATATGAAGTCTATTTCTCAAAGGTGTTTCACTTAGCTTGACAATTCGCCACACAAATGCCCCCCCACAAGACACCGAGGGAATGTTTCCCTCTCCACGGAGCAGGCTAACTAGTCATTGGAGCAAAAAAATAACACAGTCATAAGACTGTGTCATCATTGTTTCTCGAATCAAACCGCCCGCAGATTGAAATAAGCGATTTCTGGCGGGCAGCCGATGCGGCAGGGAAACCAGCTGCCGTTGCCGCAGTGGACGTAGCCGTAGGACTCGCCGATCTGGACCATGCCCCGGGTGTATTTGAACACGGGGAAGAGCGGCAGGCCGAAGATGCCGAACTGGCTGCCGTGGGTGTGTCCGGAAAGCGTCAAGGCAATCGCACGTTCGGCAGACAGATCGATGAAATCGGGATGGTGCGCAAGGAGTACGGTCGGTGCGCCCGCGGGCAGTTTTTCCATGGCTTCTTCCATGTATTCTTTGCTAAGCTCGGTGAAATTGAGCCGATCCATCGGGTAGTCGACACCGGCGAGAAAAATGCTGCGGCTGGGGACCTGGCGGCTCTCGTTGACGAGGACCTGCACGCGCGTCTTGGCGAGGTCTTCGAGGATGGCCGTCACGCCGCGGAAGTGTTCGTGATTGCCGAGACAGTACCAGATGCCATCGGGAAATGCATCGACGTAGCGGTCGAGCAGCCTGGCAGCCTGATGGTTCTGCGCGTTGTCGTCAAAGAGATCCCCGGTGATGGCCAGAAGATTGGGCTTCGCCGCAGCCGCATGCTGCAGGAGTGTTTCGAGGTCGGCCACAGAAAAGAAGGAGCCCAGATGGATGTCGCTGAGCTGTGCGATGCGGTAGCCGTCTTCCACGAGATGATGCACGGGGATATCATAGGAGCGTTCGACTAAAGAAGCGCGCTCCACAAAACTGCCGTAGAGACTCAGGCCAGTTGCAGCGGCAGGATAGACGGCGGCTTTACGGAGCAGGCGGCGCCGGCTCTTGTCGACAGGCACGGCCATCATGCGACGCCACAGACAGCGGATGATGACTGCCAGCATCACGAAAACACTGCCGATCAGCTGCGCCAGGATGAAGGAGACGATGAGTTCCAGGAAGACGGCATTGCCGCTGATCTGATGATAGCGCACGGCATGCATGACAAACCAGCCGATGGCAACGAGGTCAATAGCCAGAATGGTCAGGCGGGCATAGCGAAGCTTCCGCCCTGCCAATAAATAGCGCATTGGCCAGATCAGGAAAAAGAACAACACCGCTAAAAACGTTATTACAATCAATGTGAGCCAGGTCAAACCAATCACCTCAATTTTGACAAAAAAATAGACCGGTGATCCGGTCCGTGAAGATTCTCAGCCGTATTCAGGCTAAGCCACGAAGATGAGCTGCTTCCGCCTGCCGTTCCCGGTAATACCAGCGGATGGATTTGCCAATCGCACAGCGTACTGCATCGAGTTCGCCGCGCTGGGCCAGTTTCTTGAGCTGAATGACATCAAAGCCACTGACCGACAAGTAACTTGCAGAAAGGAATCCACCTCGTTTCAATAATTTGCGATAACTCGCACTGTCACGACGATCCATTTCAATGTTCTTGATTGCCATGATAATCCCCCCATGGTTTCGGTCTTCTTTACAAGCCATCCTCGGGCAATTAAATTATACCACAAAACTGCAAGTTATTCTACCATATGTCCATCATATATTTCCATTTATTTTTGGCATAAACTACGATATAATGTACTTATCTGTTATTCATGTGTATTATTGTCTCGTATAAAGGAGGCTTCCCATGCTGACCGCACAAACCAAGGAATATCCGCTCGACAAGGAATTGCAGGAGCGGATTGACCTCGTGCTGGAATCTCACAACTACGACCCCACGCAGATTGTCGGGATCCTGCTCGAGGTGCAGGACCTGAATGAACGCCATTACGTTCCCGAACCGACGGCTTACTATATCGCCAACCGGCTCGATATGCACATCACGAATGTATTCGATTGCCTGAAGTTCTACAGTGAACTTTCTCCTGTCCCCAGAGCAAAGTACCCGATCCAGGTCTGCTGCTCGCCGGCCTGCCGCGTCAATGTCATCGATTCCCACCGCCTAATTGAGACGCTGCAGGATCTTTTGGACATCAAGCTCGGGGAAACAACATATGACGGGCGCTTCACGCTGGAAAAGGTGACCTGCATCGGGGCCTGTGACCGCGCACCGGCCGTGCGCATCAATGGCCACGTGTACGATCATCTGGACACGAAAGATAAGATTGAGCAGTTGCTGCGTTCGCTGCCTTGAGGAGGAAGAGAAACATGACTGAACCTGTACATTTCCTGACCAAGAATTTTGGTCGTTACGATACTTCCTCAATCGGATCCTATATGAGGATTGGCGGTTTTGAAGCACTGCGCAAAGCAGTCAATACCGACCCCAAAGAAATCACGGATCTCATTTCATCGGTAAAAGTGCGTGGCCGCGGCGGCGCCGAGTACGAACTCGGGCGCAAGTGGAGCCAGGCGCGTGCCGTCGTGGGCGAACGCAAAGTGGTCATCTGCAATGCCGATGAGGGCGAGACGACGACGTTCAAAGACCGCGAACTCATCGAGCATGACCCGTTCAATCTCATCGAGGCCATGATCATCGCGGGCTATGTCGTCGGTGCTACAGATGGCTACATCTACATGCGCGCCGAGTATGCCTGCTTCCGTCCGCTGCTGCTGAATGCCATCCGCCAGGCCAAGAATTACGGTTTCCTCGGCACGAACATCCTCGGCAAGGGCTTTGATTTCAACATCCACCTCTATTCAGGTGCCGGAGCCTATGTCTGCGGCGAAGGTACGGCTCTCATCCGCTCCATCGAGGGCAAGGCTGGACGCCCGCGCATGAAACCGCCTTTCATCAAAGTCAGCGGCGTATTTGCCCGCCCGACCTGTCTCAATAATGTCGAGAGCCTTTCGATTGTCCCGCATCTGCTCATGGATGAGGAAGGATTTTACGCGTCCTGCGGCAAGGGCGATTCCATCGGCACGAAGATGATCAGCGTCGCCGGCAATGTCAATCATCCGGGAGCATTCGAGATCCCATTCGGCATGACCATCCGCGAGATCATTGACGGACTGGCCGGGGGCGTCCAGCGCGGCCGCGCCATCCGCCTGATCCAGTTTGGCGGAGCTTCCGGGAAGGTGGCAGATGCTTCCATCCTCGATACGCCGTACACGTATGAAGATTTGCGTGCCGCCGGCGTCATGGTCGGGTCCGGTGCCATGCTCGTCATCGATGAACGCACGAGCGTACTCGATTTCCTGCGCATGAACCAGGAGTTCTTCTCGGAGGAGAGCTGCGGCCAGTGTACGCCGTGCCGCGAAGGCAACCTCCACATCAAGATCATCCTCGACAAGATGGCTGCCGGCACAGCTACGCGCACCGATATCGCCATCATGATGAAGATTGCCCGCGTCATGAGCATGTCGTCGCTCTGCGGGCTCGGCGAGACGGCACAAAATACGCTGCGTTCCGCGATGCGCGTATTCCCTGAAGTGTTTGAAGTTGGAGGACCAGTAGCATGAGCAATGAACAGCAATCCCAAAAAGAAATCCCCATGGTCCATCTGACCATCAACAATATTCCCCTGGAAGTCCCGAAAGGCACGAAGATCATGCAGGCCGCACAGAAGCTCGGCATCGATATCCCGCATCTCTGCTATCATGAGGATCAGCGCATCAAAGCGCATTGCCGCCTGTGTTCCGTTGAAGTCGTCGGCAAGCGCCGCCTGCTCGCCGCCTGCTCGACGGAGGTCTGGGAAGGCATGGAAGTCCATACGGATACCCAGATTGTGCGCGATACGCAGGTATCTTTGCTCCAGCTCATGCTGGCCAATCACCACAAGGACTGCCTGTCCTGCCCGCGCAACCAGAACTGCGACCTGCAGCGTCTCTGCAGCCGTTTCAATATCCAGCATTCATCGCTGCCCTCCGTCTACAAGGAGCAGCCGCGCATCGTAACAAATCCAGCCATCGTCCGCGACCCGTCAAAATGCATCCGCTGCGGCCGCTGCATCCGGGCCTGCAAGGATGTCCAGGGCATCGCGGCGCTCACGTATGCCGGACGCAGCAGCGACATCGTCGTGACTACTGCTTATAACAAGCCGATGGAGCAGACGGACTGCATCCTCTGCGGTCAGTGCAGCCTCGTCTGCCCGACGGGTGCCATTGTTGAGAAGGACGATACGGAAAAGGTCCTCGATGCCCTGCAGGATCCCAAGAAACACGTCATCGTGCAGGTGGCACCGTCGGTACGCGTGGCACTCGGCGATGCGTTTGGCATGGAACCGGGTGCCATCGTGACGGGCCAGATGGTCACAGCACTGCGCCTGCTCGGCTTCGATAAAGTCTTTGATACGAATTTCGGTGCCGACCTCACGATCATGGAAGAAGGTGCCGAATTCATGGATCGCCTGCAGCATGGCGGCGTTTTGCCAATGCTGACCTCGTGCAGCCCGGGCTGGGTCAACTACGTCGAAAAGCACTTCGGCGACTGCATCCCGCATCTTTCTTCGGCCAAGTCCCCGATGAGCATGTTCGGTGCGATTGCCAAGACGTATTATCCGCAGCAGGCCGGCATCGATGTCCATGACATCGTCACGGTTTCCATCATGCCCTGCACGGCCAAGAAGTATGAAGCTGCCCGCAAGGAGATGGGCCGCGATGGCATGCAGGATGTCGATATCGTGCTGACGACGCGCGAACTCATCAAGCTCATCAAGTACGTCGGTCTCTCCTTTGACCACCTGCCGGAAACGGAGTTCGACAGCCCGCTCGGCACAGCTTCGGGGGCTGGTGCGATTTTCGGCACGACGGGCGGCGTCATGGAGGCGGCGCTGCGCACGGTCTGCGAGAAAATGACGGGCAAGACGCTCGAACGCCTGGACTTCGATGATGTCCGCGGCGTCAAGGGCATCAAGGAATGCACGCTCGATCTCGGCGGCCGCAAGGTCCGCGTCGCCGTGGCCCACACGCTGCGCAATGCCCGCATCCTCATGGAGCAGGTGCAGAACGGGACTTCGCCTTACGATTTCATCGAGGTCATGGCCTGCCCCGGCGGCTGCATCGGCGGCGGCGGGCAGCCGATCGGCACGACGAATGCCGTGCGCCGCAAACGCATGGCCGCCCTCTATGAGATTGACCGTCAGCTGCCGATCCGCAAATCGCATGAGAACCCCGTCATCCAGGTTCTCTACCGCGATTTCCTTGGCGAACCACTCAAGGGCAAGGCACATGAGCTGCTGCATACGACGTACCAGCGCGTAAAAAAAGAATACGAGTTTTAACAAAGGCGCATGAAAAAAGGGCTCTCTGACGAGGGCCCTTCCTTCATGCCTGCGCATCATCCTGTTGTTCCTGTTGTTCTTGCTGTTCGTAGGCCAGTAAGTCATCGAGCAGCCCCTGCAGCGCCCGGCGTGCAATAAAAACCGGACAGTCCGGCGAACAGACCTCGCAATGGCCGCAGCATGCCTCGACAGCAGCCAGCGCTTCTTTCACTTTATCGCTCTGCAGCATAAACATCCCTTCTTCCTGTCATTTCCTCCTGCCTTGATTATAGCGCATCCTGATAGAAATGGCATCATCCCCCGTTCCCCGGAACGGTTTTGCCAGGGCTTGACAAGGTGACAGACCGGTGATATCCTAGAGTCAATATCGAGAAACCGTTGAGGCGAAGATAACGTCAGTCATGAGCCCACAGAGAGTCCGGGATGCTGGGAGCCGGATGGAAATCGGGCTGGCAAATGGATCGCTGAGGGCGCACTGAACCGCATTTTGCGCAGTAGGCTGCGACGTATGGCACGCGTGAGTGGCCGGGAGCATGTCTGTGTTCCAGCAAGTGCACGGCTCGTCCGTGAAGCAGGGTGGCACCGCGAAGATTTCGTCCCTGGCAGTATAGATGTACTGTCAGGGATTTTTGTTTTCCTGACAGCCCAAATCAGACAAATCAGAAAGGAAGCTTTATCATGGAAAACGAAGCAAAGAAAATCATCCTCTCCGGCATCCAGCCGACGGGCGTCTTCACACTCGGCAACTATCTCGGTGCTGTGCGCAGCTGGAAGACGATGCAGGAGCAGTATAACTGCTACTACTTCATCGCCGATCTCCACTCCCTGACCATCCACATCGATCCGCAGAAACGCCGCCAGCAGACGCGCGAGGCCTTTGCCCTGCTGCTCGCCTGCGGCATTGATACCGAGAAGAGCCTGGTCTTTGTCCAGAGCCACAATAAATGCCATGCTGAGATGGGCTGGATCATGGATTGCTGCTCCCAGTTCGGCGAACTCTCGCGCATGACGCAGTTCAAGGATAAATCGGCCAAGCACCCCGATAACATCAACGCCGGTCTCTTCACGTACCCGGCCCTGATGGCCGGCGATATCCTGCTCTACCAGGCTGATTACGTGCCGGTCGGTGCAGACCAGACGCAGCATCTCGAATTCACGCGCGATGTCGCGACGCGCTTCAATCACACGTATGGTGAAACATTCAAGCTGCCGGAAGGCTACTTCCCGAAAGCCGGCGCACGCGTCATGAGCCTGCAGGATCCGACGAGCAAGATGAGCAAATCGGATACGAACCCCAAGGCCACGATCTCCATCCTCGATGACGAAAAGACCATCCTCAAAAAATTCAAGAGTGCCGTCACGGACAGCGAAGCCTGCGTGCGCTACAGCGAGGACAAACCAGGCGTCAGCAACCTCATGACCATCTACTCTGCCGTCACGGGCAAGACGATGGCAGAAATCGAAGCCGAATTTGCCGGCAAGGGCTATGGCGATTTCAAGGCTGTCGTCGGCCAGGCTGTTGCCGACGAGCTGCGCCCGATCCGTGAGGATTTCGCCCGCCTCATGCAGGATCGCGCTTACCTCGAGGAAGAAATGAAGAAAGGTGCCGAACACGCTACGTACATTGCCAATAAGACATTGACGAAAGTCAAGAAACGCGTCGGCCTGCTGCTTGAAAAATAAGATATACCATCATCCTGCCAATGACAAAAGCCTGCCGCTCATGCGACAGGCTTTTGTCATATATGCAATATGATCAGTAGCGTGCAAACATCGCACGGATCTTTTCATGCTCATGGGTCTGCAGCAAGGCCAGCTGCAAGAGTACACGAGCTTTCTGCGGGTTCAGCGTATCACTGGGGATGAAGGCAAAATCCTCATATACTTCCTCCGCATATACGACACGCCCGGCGGCACCGCGCGTGCTGCGCACGACGAGGACGCCCTGGCCGATGGCTTTGGCAAGTTCCTGCACGACAGGACAGGGAATGCTGCCATTGCCCATGCCCGCGTAAACGATGCCCTCTACGCCAGCCTGGCACGCTGCCTTGACCAGGAACCCGTCATCATCCGCATGACCATACAAGATAGCCACTTTCGGCAGCTTCGTCCGCCCGGTGACTGAGAATTCGCTGTCCACGGTATGAGCCCGCAGCGGGATGCGATAGAAGACGGGCTGGCCATCCTGAACCGTGCCGAGAGCGCCTGTTTCCGGTGACGCAAAGGTATCGAGCGCCGTCGTGTGCATCTTCGTCACCTCACGAGCGCCATCGATGCGCCCGTTCAAGACCACCAGCACGCCATAGCCGCTCGCTTCAGGATCGCTTGCCACCCGCACGGCCTGCAGGAGATTCATTGGGCCATCGGCACTCAGGGCCGTAGCTGGACGCATGGCTCCCGTCAGCACGACTGGCTTATCACTGTGAATCGTCAGATTCAGGAAATACGCCGTTTCTTCAAGCGTATCCGTACCATGCGTGATGACGACACCGTCCACATCATCCCGCTGCAGCAGTTCTTGTGTACGCACGGCCAGCTGCAGCCAGATTTCCGAAGTCATGTCCTTGCTGTCAATCGACGCAATCGTCTCTCCGGAAATTTCCGCGAAATCCGCCAGTTCCGGCACGGCGGCCAGGAGTTCATTGACTCCAATGGCACCGGCCTGATACCCGGTTGTAGCTGTCTCCGAAACAGCCTGTCCGGCAATCGTACCACCTGTGGCAAGAATATGAATACGTTTTTTTTCCATGTATTACCCTCCCGCAGATTCAAACTGTCTTCTTCTCATGGACATATTGTATCATACTTCCCCGGCAAACACAAAAGAGGAGGTCCCGCAAGACCTCCTCTCATCGCCGAGCAATGCTTCAAGATTCCTCGACGGCTTGTTTTTCGTTTTCCTTGTTCATGCGGCTGGCAAGATAATTGGCAGCGAGCGAACCGGAGATATTGTGCCATACGCTGAAGATGGCACCCGGGATGGCGGCAGCTGCGCCGAAATGCATCATGGCCAGCGACGTGGCCAGACCGGAGTTCTGCATGCCGACCTCGATGGAAATAGCCTTCGACTTGGCAAGGTTCATATGCAGGGCCTTCGCCACGCCAAAGCCCAGGGCATAGCCGAGCAGATTGTGCAGCATGACGACGAGCATGATGAGCGCGCCCGTTTCCATGATGCGCTGCGAGCTGACGGCAACGACACCGCCGACAATCAAGACGATGGCAACGACCGAGACAAGCGGCAGGAGCTTGACGACTTTCTGTACGAAATTGCCAAAGAACGTATTGATGAGGATGCCGCCGACAATCGGCACGATGACGACCTGCACGATCGACACCATCATGGCCGAGAGGGAGATATCCACCCAGGCACCGGCCAGCCACCAGGTAAGGAGCGGCGTGACGATCGGTGCCAGGATGGTCGTCGTCATCGTCATCGAGACGGATAAGGCGACATCACCGCGCGCCAGATACGTCATGACATTCGAGGACGTGCCGCCCGGGCAGGTACCAACGAGGATGACGCCGGCTGCGAGTTCCGGCGGCAGGTTGAAGCCCTTGGCGAGCAGCCAGGCAAGAGCCGGCATGATCGTGAACTGGGCCAGGGCACCGGCCAGGACGTCTTTCGGACGCTGGAGGACCAGGCGGAAATCACGCAGGCGCAGCGTCATGCCCATGCCGAACATGACGATGCCCAAAAGGATCGTGATTTTCGGCGCAGCCCATTTGAATGTCCAGGGCTGGAACAGAGAAATCGCGGCCACAAGAATGACAAAGACCGCCATATACTTGGAGATGAATGCACTGAGTTTCTCTAAAAATCTCATAATGACAAACCCCTTTTCCTTAGATTGTATACAATATTACAACCAGATGGATGGCTTGTCAACGGATTTTCGCATATACAGATACAAACATCATTTTTTCGCAATCGCATCAAAATTCTGCAGCAGCCAGACAATGAGATCCTCTTCAACCCGGCAGCCCGTGATATCAGCAGCTGCCTGAACGGCTTCGTGTGCGTTGCCCGAAGCGATGCCGATATCCGCCTGCTCCAGCAGGGCCTGATCATTGAAGTAATCACCGAGCGCGATGATTTTCACATCACGATAAGCCGGCAGCTTGCGGATCTCGGCGAGCATGGCGCCTTTCGATACGCCTTGAGCCACGAATTCATGGTAGTTGGCCTCGGAATAGAAATGGTTGGATACGGCGGACGTCCCCATTGCTTCTGCTTCCGCTTCAAGCTGTTTTAAGTGTGACGGCTCGTCGCAGACGAAGAATTTGAGCCACGGTGTTTTGGCAAGATCCGCTACTTCATCAAGCGGGCAGTGACGATACACATAGTATTCATGAGGCAGGCGCGGATCATCATGTTCCGGCCTGCTGATGATGTTGCAGGAATCTGCCGTGTAGACTTCGATGCAGGCCTCGGGGAATTTTTCCAGGCAATGCGCGGCAAAGCGCGGCCAGATGGCATCGTCGGTCTCGCCAGTCTGCAGCACAGGTCCGTGCAGCGCACGTGCAGCCAGGATTTCATGACGCTGCCAGTCATACAGCATGGATCCATTGAAAAAGATACTCGGTGCCGTAATCTCGACGCCAGCAAGATAGCCGGCAGCTGCTTCCGGCGTGCGTCCGGTGGCGATGCCGAAATGACCGCCGCCCGCCACGAATTCGGCAATCGCCGCTTTATTGGCAGCCGAGATATGGCCGCCATGCGGGATGATTGTCCCATCCAGATCGCTGATGATCAAATAGTTCTCATAAGGTTTCATAAAGACTCTCTTTCTGTCTGAAATTGTTGCAATCCACGTCGGCATTCCAGGGGTACGGCCAGTCACATGTTGTTCAGGGCATGGTCTGGACTGCCTCACCTTCCTGATGCACATACTGTGATGGCGTCATGTCCAGGTATTTGCGGAACACCTGGGCATAATTCTTATAGTCGCTGAACCCGACTGCTTCCGCCACTTCATAGACGCGCAGGCGCCCTTCCGCCAGGAGTGCCAGGCTCTGCTGCAGCCGGAAGCGCGTCAGCAGCGAATTGAAGGTATGTCCCGTCGTCTCCTTGAGTTTGCGCGAAAGATAACTGGCGGATACCCCCTGGCGTGCAGCCATTTCTTCAACGCTCAACCGCTCCTGATAGTGTGTTGCCAAGAACTCGAGTACCTCGCGGACATGGGGGTTCAGATGCGCGCCTGCCAGCAGTGGCAGCCAATCGACCAGAGAAATCTTTCCGACTGATCCTGAAGCTGCCGGAGCAGGAGCCTGCATCTGGAGGCGGATCCGCTGCAGGACCGTCATGAGTTCTTCTTCTTCGACCGGCTTGAGCAGATAATCACAGGCACCCACGCGTACGGCTCGCTGTGCATAAGAAAAATCGGCATAACTCGTCAAGAAAATGACATGTGCCGGATTTTTCTCGGCATGCAATCGTTCTGCCAACTGCAGTCCGGAGAGGCGCGGCATGCGGATATCGGTCAGGATGATGTCCGGATGCTTCTCGTGGATCAGCGCCCAGGCTTCCATGCCATCAGCAGCATCACCGATCACCTCTGCGCCCATCGCAGCCCAGTCAATCGTCGTGATGAGCCCGCGTCGTATGATTTCTTCATCTTCCGCGATGATGAGTTTCAGCATGTCAAATCTCCCTTCTCGAACGGCAATCGCATCGTCACTACAGTACCGCCCTCTGGCGGACAGGCAATCTGCAATCCATATGCTCGGCCGTACATCAGCTGCAGCCGGCGATGGATATTGTAGATGCCCGTATGGAGGGCTGGATCTGCGCCCTCAGCCAGCATTCTGCGGACGGCCTGCAGCCGTTCAACCGGCAGTCCCGGCCCCTGGTCGGCAATCCTCACGCAAAGGACATCTCCCGCTTCCTGCCGTTCTTGGCAGATGCCGAGGCGGATATGGATACTGCCATCCTCTTCTGCCCCATAACGGATGGCATTCTCCAATACAGGCTGGAAAAGCAGGCGGGGAATCCGGCAATCCTGCATCGTTTCCGGGATTGCTTCCTCATACGATAACCGTTTGCCGAATCGATACTGCTGGATCTCCATATAGCTGTGTGTATAGGAAAGATCCTCCCGCAGTTTCACCTTGCGTTCTTCGCCCTTGATGCTGTAGCGCAGGATACGTGACAGATCCATGAGCATGCGCTGCGCAGCCTCAGGGTCGAGCTTGACCATGAATTTGATATTTTCCAGCGTATTGAACAGGAAATGCGGATTGAACTGGCTCTCTAGACGCCGCATCTCAAAGACGGCCGTGGCCCTTGCTTCTTCCTCCGCAATGGCCCGCGCACGCGCACGGCTTTCACGCCGCACGCTGACATACAAGATGGGGAGCATGAGCAGCAAGACGCCCACGACAACACCAATGCCCAGATAATAACGCTGCAGCAGCGTAGTGACAGGCATGATGGAGAACAGCGTGAACGTGCCATCGGCCACCGGCTGCTGCGTTACATAATATTCCTGGTGATGGAATTCGGTCAGCCAATGGTCAGTATGCCAGATTTCCGGAGCCAATTTGCGCAAGCCGCCGTTCGTATAGCTGGCGCCCGTCCTGATGCGGGTATTGCCGTACTCATCCTGCAGTACAAAATCCAGATAAGGCGAAGTGATGTTATTCCGCAGATAGCGCCCCGGCAATAGGAAGAGGATATACCCCTGCAGCTGTCCGGCTTCATCACAGATAGCTCTGCCGATGACGAGATCATCTTCTCCATATTCACCCTCCCGTACGAGGAATTCTGACTGCGGCTCAGATGGCTTCTCTTTCAAGCGGCGCAGGATACCCCATTGGCTGCCCATCGGTGCCAGTCCTGTCGGCAGATAGTCCCAGCTGCCCAGGACCAGCTGATTCTCTGCATCGAGCAGGAAGAACAGCGTGCCATCATGCGTGATGTTGACTTCGTGGTAAAGATAGCTGTAAAGCTGCGCGCGGGCAGAAGCATCGGTGCGCAGCTTTCCGATATCTGTCACCTTCTCAGCCACAACCAGTGTCCTGCTGTTGTAATCCTCAAAAATGCCAGATAGGACCTCAGCGGTCACCATCCGGCTCTCATCGCTGACCGCCACCACATAGCGTTCCCAGCTGGCCAGGACCAGGATGAGCCCGATTGCCGCCAGGAAAAGCGTTGGCAGGAATGCATATTTTGTCAGTGCCCGCCGCACTTCATCCTGAAAAGTCTGCAAACTCCCACTCCTTCCTGGCATGTCCTCTTAAAGTATAGCAAAAACTTTCCCACAGCGCACGTCACTTGAGATGCTCTGCCCCAGGATCCAGATATATCGACGGCCCCGTAACGGAAAAGAGGGACAGCATCCCGTACTGTCCCTCTCTCTGCAGGCGAAGCACCTGTATTACTGCACGCTCGTGAAGATATCCTTGAATTTATCGAGCCATGCCTTCTTGTTCTGGTTCACGACCTGCTCATCATCCGTGATGATATGGATCTGAGATTTTTCTTCCAGGCCAGCTGGTGCCGGGACATCGTCACGGACACTGCGGCGATGCAGTTTCTGCGTGATCAGGGTCTGTGCTTCTTTGCCCGTGATGAAATCAATGAACTTCTTGGCATTTTCCATGTGTTTGGCATTCTTGATGATGTAGATGCCATCCGGTTTCGAGATGACGCCTTCCTTCATGTAAACGAGCTTGACCGGTGCGCCATCGGCCACATACTTTGCACCGCCTTCTTCAAACGTGCAGCCCACGACATACTCGCCGTCCGCTACGCCTTTATAAACGGCAGAAGAACCGGAGAGCAGCTTGCCATCGAGATTCTTGCAGAACTTCGTGACATAGTCCCAGCCATTGTCGGGATTGCCATTGCCCATCGCATAGAGCATGTTGATCAGATGCTCATACGCCGAAGAAGATTTCGACGGGTCAGCCATGGCGATCTTGCCCTTGAGTGCCGGATTCAGCAGGTCTTCATAGCCTTCTACCTTGATGTCGCCGATGAGATCCGTATTGACCATGATGACGCTCGGGATATCCGTGAAGCGCGTCATCGAGCCTTCGGTATTCTTGAATGCAGCCTGGACATGATCTTCATTTGCGGACTTGTACGGTTCAAACAGATCTGCTTTCGGTTTCATCGTCGAAAGCGAACCGCCCCAGAAGATATCGCCGAGCGGGTTGGCTTTTTCTGATTCCACGCGTTTCAGGAGTTCGCCGGTACCTGCCGCCACGACTTCCACCTTGATGCCACTTTCCTTCTCAAATTCTTCCACGAGCGGATTGATGAACGAGAGCGGATGCGGACAGTAGACAACGAGCTTGTTTTCATCGCTGCCTGAGCCTGAGGAACCCTTGGAGGCGGACTGGTTGCCCCCGCAGCCTGCCAGGCAGGTCGTCATTACGGCTGCACCGAGCAGCGCTGCAACAATCTTCTTCCACTTCATGACAAATCTCCTCTCTTTCCTAAGATGCATATGAAAAATGAACACTTACGGATCTCTGCAAGCCTGTCTCAAACCGCACCGGCAGCTCCAGGCCTATGAGCAGGCTCAAAGCGTGACATCGTGACGCCCCGATACCTTGAAGAAAATCACCATGGCGGTAATGGTCGTCAGGGTCAGTATGGTCGACAGCGCAGCGGCCGTACCATAGCTGGCACGGATGACTTCGGTATAGATGGCAACGGACATCGTCTTGGTCGCACCCGTGAACAGGATGATGGAACTCGACAATTCGTTGATGGCCGTGATCCAGGAAAGGATGGCACCACTCATGACACCAGGCAGCATCATGACGGCCGTGATCTTGAAGAAGGTCTTCAAGGGCGATGCTCCGAGACTGATGGAAGCCTCTTCCATGCTGGGACTCAGCTGGTAAAGGATTGCTGAACTCGAACGCAGCGTATACGGCAGACGCCGGATGACCAGCGAGATGATGATGATGGCGGCCGTACCCGAAAGCAGCAGCGGCTCTTCATTGAAAGCCAGCAGCAACGTGATACCGAGGACAGAACCCGGGATGATATACGGGAACATCGACAGGGTATCGATGAGGTCGGTGAGCCAGCTCTTCTTGCGAGTCGTCAGATAAGCAATGGTCATGCCCAGGAAAATGATGGCGATCATCGCCGTCGTACTGAAGATGTACGTATTGGAGATTGCCGTCCCCAGGCTTTCAAAAATGGTGCGATAGCTGTCAAGGGAATACCCGTCGACAAAAATCGAACCGCTCGTCTTGAGGAAGGACGTGTAGATGACGACGAGCTGCGGGATCAGTGACAATGCCACGAGCAGGTAGATGAAGACATGGACAATCATCTTCTTCCAGCCATGAAGCTCGCCGACCTGCATGGGACGCAGGGAACTCATGGTAAAGGACTTGCGGTTGACGATGTATTTCTGCAGCATGAAGATGGTCGAGGTGATCAGTACCATCAATGCGGCCATGGCCGCGGCAAAATTGGCCTGGTCGCCGACTTCATTGATGAATTCCGAGTAGATCATGACGGGCATGACATTGTAGCCTTCGCCAATGAGCATCGGCGTACCGAAATCAGCCATCGCATTCATGAAGACCATCAAGGCACCCGCGAGGATTGTCGGGGTAATCAGCGGCACGATGATCGTGATGACCTTGCGGATCCCGCTGCAACCGAGGCTCTCCGCCGCTTCAATGAGTGCCGAATCGATATTCTTCATCGCACCGGCCACGTAAAGATAGATGAAGGGATAGAGCTTGAGTGTCAGCACCAGCAAGATGCCGGCAAAACCGTAAATCGAAGGGAAATCAATGCCGTAATCTGCCAGGAACCGCGTGATATAGCCGTTGCGGCCGCCGATGAGAATCCACGAATACGCGCCGATGAACGGCGGAGAAAGCAGGGATATGACGATGCATATCTCAACGACATTCTTGAATTTGATCTTATAGAGCGTCATGAAATACGCCACAGCCGTACCGATGATGACCGCCAGGATCGTCACACAGGTCGTGACGGAAAAGCTGTTGATCATCGACTGGTAATAATATTTGCGATCAAAGAAATGTGCGAAGTTCTGCATGCTCCAGGCACCGGTATCGGGATCCTGGAACGCACTGATGAACAGCGAGAACAGCGGATAAATGAGGAACAGTGCAAAGACACCGATGGACAAGATGGTAATGCCTGTCCAGAAGTCCCAATGTATTTTCCTATTCATCATGCACCACACCTTCCATGAGACTGCGGCTGCCATCCGCCAGGAACACGTTGACCTTGGCCGGGTTCGGACGCAGCGTTACCGTATCGCCGACCTCCAGGATATGCTCCGCATGCCCAAGGTCCTGGCTGTACTCGATGGAAGGCTGTCCGGGTACAAGCATCTCTTCATCAAAGGAAAGCCCGTAATTGATATACTTGCCCAGGAATACCTTGCTGTGTACCTGGCAGCGCAGGCCCTGTCCTTCCGGCTGGATGGAGAATTCCTCCGGCCGCACGGAAATGATGACATCCATACCGGCTTTGGCCTCGGGGCCGAGCGTCGAGAGCGGCATCACATAGCCATCGTGGAAGACTGCAGCCAGCCCGCCGCCTGCGGCTTCTGCCAGACGGCCACGGAACAGGTTGGAATGGCCGATAAAGGTGGAGACAAAGACATTGTACGGACGCGTGTAGACCGTATGTGGGCGCGCAGTCTGCTGGATCTCGCCCTTTTTCATGACAGCGATGCGATCCGAGATGGAAAGGGCTTCTTCCTGGTCATGCGTGACATATACAGTCGTGATGCCGACTTGTTTCTGTACTTCGCGGATGGCCGAACGCATCTCGACGCGCAACTTGGCATCGAGGTTGGAAAGGGGCTCGTCCATGAGCAGCACGCTTGGATGGATGACGATGGCACGTGCCAGCGCCACACGCTGCTGCTGACCACCGGAAAGGCGTTCAGGCAGGCGATCCTGATATTCCGTGATCTGCACCACATCAAGGATCTCATCGACCTTCTTTTTCATCTCATCCTTTGGTGTTTTGCGCAGTTTCAAACCGTATTCGACATTCTCTCGCACCGTCATATGCGGGAAAATCGCATAGCTCTGGAAAACCATGCCGATATTCCTCTTATGCGCAGGAATATCATTGATGACCGTATCATTGAAACGGATATTGCCGCCTTCAATCGTATTGAAACCGGCAATCATCCGCAGCAGTGTCGTCTTGCCACATCCGGAAGGCCCCAAGAGCGTAAAGAACTCACCATTCTCGATATGCTCTGTAAGGCCAGGGATGATGGTCAGGTCTCCGTACCGTTTGATGACCTGATCGACATGAATCGCAACACTCATGTTCTTCCCTCCCCAAATCAACTGACTCCTGTCGGATACGCACATATACAACGTTGCAAATAAATTCTGATATATCTGATTTATCTTCATTATAAAAAAATAAGCAGGATGGAACAATCCAAAATCCTGCAATAATATCGCCAAAACTGAACAACAAACGTTTACTATACAAAACTGCTCAGCTCTCCAGCTCCCTTTCCCTGCACAGTCAGCCGTGTTTCCTGTGCCATTGCCAGCTCAGGCACATGTGATGCAAGGCCATGAGAGGATGATGAAAGAGCATGCGCCAGCCGCCGTAACGCATGACACGGAGAATCTGCCGGCGTCTCTCGGGGGCGTAACAATGAATGGGACAGACGCTGCAAAACGTCTTCTCCGCCATGCGCGGACAATGACGGATGCGTTCCAGGGCATAATCGGCAAGTTCCTGGCACTCCGGGCAAAGCCTTTTCCCCTGGCGCTCGTGATGATGGCCGCGGCAATAGAGATGTATGATTTCCTCTACCGTCCGACACTCCTGCCGCCGCTTTTTTTCCACAACCTGTCCTTTCATTACAATCCCCCCTATTCTATCTCATTCTAGCGAAAAATAGCCGAAAAGGATGTAACGGTTGTTACACCGCTGTATTTATCCACTGCCTGCAAGAAGAACTGTGGATAAACTGTATAGTTTACCACAACTTATCCACAGCTCGCACAGAAGTTATCCCCAGAAAATGTGGACAAAAAAATACTGCCGCATCTTATGATACGAGCAGTATCTTTCAGTCGCATGATCCTGTCTCAGCGTTCTGCTGAAGAGTCTCCGACCGGTGCCGTCTGGAACAATGAGATAACAAGCCCAAATGCTGCGCCGCAAAGCGCGGGAATCACCCAGCCCATCATGAGGCTGTAGAACGGGATGTACTGACTCAGGATATTGTTGAGTACGGTAACATGCACGCCTGCGGCATTGAGACCGTCAATAAGGGAGAATGCCAAAGTAAAATCGAGTGCGCCCTGGTAAATGCTCTTGCGCCAACCAATGAAGCGGTCAAAGAGCGAAAGAAGGACAAAGACAATAACGAGCGGATAAATCGTCACGAGGAACGGCACGGCCAGAACGATGATCTGCGTCAGGCCGATATTGGAGGCCGCAAAGCTGAACAGAGTGAACAACAGCAGCAGCCGCTCATACGAAATGCGGTTCTTGAAGAGCTTGCTGAAGAACCAGGCACCACCTGAGAGCATGCCGCAACTCGTCGTCAGACAGGCCAGGATGATGATCGCAGCCAATAAGCCATTGCCGGCAGGACCGAAGAAAAGGCCGACTGCATTGGCCAGCAACTGGCCGCCGTTGGCCGAATGCCCGAGAACCGATGCGCTCGTCGCGCCGATATACGCCAGTGAGCCATATACACAGGCCATGAGCGAAACCGTGATGAGGCCGGCGATCAGGCAGACACGGCCGATGGCCCGGTTATCCGTGATACCGCGCATGCGCACAGCATTGACCACCAGGGTACCAATGGCAATCGAAGCCAAAAGATCCATGGTCTGATAGCCATCCTGGAAGCCCTGGGCAAAGGGAGACTCCACGTAATTGCCCGTGGCGGGAAGGATGCCCCCCAAAGGTGATGCGAACGATTTGGCAAAGAGTACGGCCAGCACAACGAGCAGCAGCGGCGTCAGGATCTTGCCCACACGGTCAATGAGCTTGTTCGGATTGAGCGACAGGTAATAGCTGGCACCAAAGAACAGCGCCGTATAAACAGCCTGCCCGGCCGTCACCGCATCATCGCCGAGGAAAGGACGGATACCGATCTCAAACGAAACGGCGCCTGTACGGGGAACCGCAAAGACCGGACCGATGCAGAGGTAGAGCACGATGAGCAGTGCCGTGGCAAACCACCAATACGTCCGCCGGTTGATGAGTTCTATATACTTGCCGCCCTGCAGGGCAATCGCCGTGATGCCGAGCAGCGGCAAGCCCACCCCCGTGAGCAGGAAGCCGGCCATCGCAATGAGTGTATGGTCACCAGCAGACTGGCCCAGAGCTGGCGGGAAAATCAAGTTGCCCGCACCGAAGAAGATGGAGAACATCATGAAACCGATGGTGAGCAATTCGCTGATCTTGAATTGATTCATAAAATCACTTTTACCTTTCTAGTCGTTTGGCTGACACCCATAGACTGTCCACTCACGGTAAACACTTTTATTCATAAAAAAAGTTCATGTCCCCAGAGTCCTGAACATGAAGGATTACAACCATAAAAATATGGATATATTATATCATAGGCATTGCCAAAAAAGCAATAAAAAATCGAATATTGTGTAACACCGTAAACTCCACGAATTCGCAGGAAGATGAAATATGCTATAATGGGAGAGAAACGCATGGCTCATGCTGCGTCAGTAAGCCAGGAAAGGAACGATGAGAATACCATGGCAGAAGAAAAAAAACACGCAACCGCTAGCACCCCCACCATCATGCAGCCGCATGGACGGGAGCAGCAGATCAAGATGGAAATCCTGGATATGATACACAGCGGCGAAAACCCTTTCGATATCATCTATCACATGGCAAAATGGCTGGAGAAAGCCTCCGGAGAGCCCGGTTATGCGCAGTACGTGGAAAATCAGATCCGCTCCATCTACGGGCTTGCACTCGAACATGTAAAACCCATGCAGAATGAACTGCACGAAGTCGAAGAGCGGCTCAAACGCATCGAAGCCTCCTATGAGAATCCGGACTTCACCGAAGAAGAACACATTCGCATCGGTTTTGCCATCGAGCGTCACAAGAAAAACATTGAACGCCTCAAGATCATGATCCAAAAAGCCGAAGCCGATCACAGCAAAATGACCATCCAGAAAAATTGAGTGAAGCAAATCAGCTGCCGCGACAGGTCTCTAGCTTGTCACGGCAGTCTTGCGTTCATCGCCCACGGCCTCGCACACCTACTCCTGAGGCAATTGATGGCACGGCAAAAAAAAGGCTCCTGTATCCGGCCATATCCTGTCAGCCAGATGCAGGAACACAACAATGTCTTATTCTTTTTGATCCCTTAATCCAAAACGTAAACGGTCACATCGCGACGGCCAAAATCCATCGCTGCACCGTAATCCTCCATGCAGAGGTCAATGCGATCACCGACAATGGCACCGCCTGTATCAGCGGCAATCGCTTCGCCATAACCAGGGATATAGAGGCGCGTTCCCAAGGGAATCACATCCGTATCCACAGCTACGACACCATACTGTGCCGGCAGCCCAGAGGCCGTGATGCCACTGCCGCCGCCATCCCATGGCAGATAGGCAGTTGCTTCCATCGTATAAACGGCACTGTAACGGGAAAGTCCGCGAGAGGTCTCAACCTGAGCCTGGGCCTCTTCCCGCTCGCGCTGCATAGCCTGCAGCTTGGCTGCACTGTCCGTCAGTGCTATGTCCATATTGGCATGTATTTTCGTGTCCAAACCCGGAGCTGCTTCCACATCCTCCGGCTGATACCCCTGTTCAATCAGGGCATCGCGTACTGTCTGTTTGCTAGTCAGAACTTCTTTTTTCTGTCCCGCGTACTCAATAGTGACGGGAACCGCTCGATAAATGGTGATATCTGTTGTTTTGTCGTCGAGTTTCTGTAACTGGTATTCGTCTTTGGCGCTGAGTTTCACGCCCGCCCGCTCAATGAGATAATCCGGGCTCCTGTGTATGCTGTTGAATTCAATGGTGCGTCCGTCAACATGAACCTGGACCTGATGCATATTGGAAGGCGTTCCCGCACGGGTAAAGCCTGTCGTCATAACCAGCACCGCAGTCAGGATCATGCAAAGCAAGAATTTTTTTTCGATTTTTTTGTGTAAGGAAATGAGCCGCTTTAAACTCATTCAACCCCCCCTTTGTTATAGTGGGAACGCAAAAAGAACAAAATAAGTATAGCATGGGCAAAAGGCAGTGTCAAATCACCCATACATTGTTCTACCACTTTCAACTGTAATTAAGCTGAAAAATGGGAATGAAAAAGTGGTGTGACGGTATTTCGCTTACCGTCACACCACTTTTATAAAAATTCACTTAAAGTGCATATAAATCTTCCGCATTGCGCGTCGTCACCTGGGCGATCTCCGCCAAAGAACACCCTCTGAGTTCTGCCACCTTCTCGGCGACAAAGCGTACAAAAGCCGGTTCATTGCGCTTGCCGCGCATGGGGACAGGTGCCATGTACGGGGCATCCGTCTCAATGAGCAGCCGCTCGAGCGGCATGGCTTTAACGACTTCGGGGAGCTTTGCCGCATTCTTGAACGTCAAGGGGCCATCCACGCCGAGATACCAGCCCAGCTTCAGGAATTCGCGTGCCATTTCCGGGCTGCCTGAATAACAGTGCAGGACCCCACGCAGCCCCTGCCCTTCTCTCTTCAAGATGGACAACGTATCGCCATGAGCATCGCGGTCGTGGATGCAGACCGGCAGATGGAGCTGGCGCGCGAGATCCAGCTGGCGAATAAATATACGCTGCTGCAGGCGTCTCCGGTCAGGATCCTTTTCCCAATAATAGTCAAGGCCGATCTCGCCGATTGCGACCACTTCCGGCTGCTTCGCCCAGGCCGCAAGGATATCATCCTCGCGCGCCGTCATCTCAAACGCTTCTTCTGGATGGATGCCGACGCCGGCATAGAGACCCTCATGTTGCTCTGCCAGACGGACGGCCTGCTCGGAAGACGCCAGGGTGTCCCCCATATTGATCATGCGTGTCACGCCGGCAGCCCTGGCCCGTTCAATGACAGCATCGCAATCTGCAGCAAACTTCCCATCATTGAGATGCGTATGCGTATCGACCAGCTCGAAGCTGCCAGCTGCCTTGGCTATCATCAGCGCACCTCAGTGCCGGCCGGCATATCGACTTCGAGGATCTTGAGCCCCTTGCCATCACTGGCTGCAAGGATCATGCCCTCCGAAACGACGCCGCGCAGCTTGGCCGGCTTGAGATTGGCCACGAGTACGACATGCTTGCCGACGAGTTCATCGGGCTGGTAGAATTTCGCGATGCCTGAAACGACCTGGCGCTCAGGTTCCCCTTCACCAAGGCTCAGCTGGAGCTTCAGCAGCTTGTCTGCTTTCGGTACAGGCTCTGCCGCCGTGACTTCGGCCACACGCAACTTGACCTTGCCAAAATCCTCAATGCCGATGACGCCAGGAACCGTCTCCTGCGGCTCAGCTTTTTTCTCCTGCTTGGCTTTCTTGTCTTTCTTGGCAGGCTTTTCCTGCGGAGCTTCTTCTTTCTCCACTTCAATGCGCGGGAAAAGCTGTTCTGGCTTGCCTACGACGAGCCCGGCCGGTACGCCGCCCCACTGCTCGATATCCTCGATCTGGACATCCTGGAAGGCCTGCGGCAGATTGAGCTGCTTCCAGATACGCTCTGCCGTCAGCGGCATGAACGGAGAAATCAGGACGCTGATGATGCGCAGGGATTCCGTCAGGTTATAGAGGACATTGGCGAGTTCCTGTTTCTTGGCAGGATCCTTGGCAAGTGCCCATGGAGCCGTTTCATCAATATATTTGTTGGCACGGCTGATGAAGGCCCAGACCTTCTTGATCGTGGCCGAGAGCTGCATGTCATTCATATTCTCGCGGAAGAACGCGACCGTTTCTGCCGCATCGGCTTCGAGGGATTTATCCACTTCGCTCTTGCCTGCCGGTGCCAGCACGACGCCATCCTGGAATTTCAGCGTCATGTTCAGCGTGCGATGCAGGAGGTTGCCGAGGTCGTTGGCAAGGTCCGAATTGATGCGCTGGATCAGGGCATCCCGGGAGAAGTTGCCGTCCTGGCCAAGGTTGATCTCACGCAGCAGGAAGTAACGGATGGCATCGGCACCGAATTCATCGATGAGGCCGTTCGGGTCGACGACATTGCCCTTGGATTTCGACATCTTGTCACCATCGACGATGAGCCAGCCATGACCGTAAACCTTCTTCGGCAACGGCAGGTCAAGAGCCATGAGGATGCACGGCCAGATGATCGTATGGAAGCGCACGATTTCCTTGCCGACGAGATGGAGGTCTGCCGGCCAGTATTTCTGGAACTTCTCCGGATCATCGAGGAAGCCGATTGGGGTCAGGTAGTTCGTCAGGGCATCAAACCAGACATAGATGACGTGTTTCGGGTCGATGGGGACAGGGATGCCCCAGTCAAACGATGTACGCGAGATGCAGAGATCCTCAAGGCCCTGCTTGATGAAATTGATCATCTCATTGCGGCGCGATGCCGGCTGGATGAAGTCGGGGTGTTCCTCGATGTACTGCAGCACACGATCTGCGTACTTGCTCATCTTGAAGAAGTACGCTTCTTCCGATACTTCCTGCACCGGACGATGGCAGTCCGGGCAGCAGCCATTCTCATCGAGCTGATGCTCCGTCCAGTAGCTTTCGCAGGGCGTGCAGTAAAGTCCCTTGTAAGATCCCTTATAGATATCGCCCTTGGCATAGATGCGGCGGAAAACCTCCTGCACCACGCGCTGATGGCGTTCCTGCGTCGTGCGGATGAAGTCATCGTTGCTGATATTGAGGCGTTTCCAGAGGTTCTGGAAGCCCGCAACAATCTTATCGACGTATTCAATCGGGGTCACACCGGCTTCTTCGGCCTTCTGCTGGATTTTCTGTCCATGTTCATCGGAACCCGTCAAGAAGAATACATCATCGCCGATCAAGCGGTGAAAACGGGCAATGGAGTCCGCGATCGTCGTGCAGTACGCATGGCCGATGTGGAGCTTGGCACTCGGATAATAAATCGGCGTCGTGATATAAAATGGTTTCTTTTCTTTCATGAGATTTCCTCCTCCGCGGCCGCTAATGGAACGCCCGCTCACTTTGTTGCCCCCTTATTATAAAACACTTTGACGGGATTGGGCAACTGGACAAGCCTGCTTCTTACTTGAGGCAGGCCTCGAAAATAAACTGGTTGGCCAGCACATTCATGTTGGCTGAATTGATGTCGGCCGCTTCTGATAGTGCCTGCCAGGCTTTGTCATACTTCTTCTGCCGGATATACGCAACGGCCAGGGCATTCTTGGCATCCGCAGTCTGCGGCGTCAGGCGCAGCGTTTCCTGGAACGAATGGATCGCATCCTTTTCATGCTTCTGTGCCAATTCGATGAGGCCGCGATTGTACCAGGCCTGCATGAATTCCGGATTGCGCGCAATCATGGCCTCATAGCTCTTATGGGCGTCTTTGAGACGACCAGTCTTGTGCTGGGTCAGAGCCAGATCGTAATACGCAGCAGGGGATTCCGGGGCGAAACGGATAGCCTGGTTGAAATCCCCTTCTGCTGCTCCATAATCCTGCCGGTTGAAATAAACAATGCCACGATAAAGGTAGGCACCCGATTCATCGGGCATTTCCCGGACTCTCTTTTCAGCAGCTGCCAATGCAGCATCCGAGCCGTCCGGAGCCTGTGCTTCCTGCCAGAGCCAGAGGATCTCCTGGCCGTAACGCGTCCCTGGAACGGCCCATACACCATTGAGTCCCGTCCATTTCGTTACCTGCCCATGGATATCCGGCCGGTTCTGCACCAGGAGCTTGTAGCGCGGATCAACGAGCGTGGTATGCGGCCGTTCCGTGCTGGCGTAAGCCAGGAGATGCTGGATATGCGCACGCACGCCGATTTGCGGTGTCGCAAAGCTCAAGCCAGGCTCCCGGTTGCCCGTCGCCCCCAGGCCACAGAAATTATTCTGCTTCGGTGAGACATCGCCGCCATAAGCAAAGAAGCCCGTCTCCTTCAATGCCTGGCAAAGTGCCACATCAGGGCGGATGCCCTCACGGCCGGCTTCTTCATAGTAATAGCGGACAATATCCTCGACAGAGCAATTGAGTTTTGGCTGTGGATTGCGCTTCTCGATGAAATGCACCATCTGTTCCTGTGTAGCCTCTGCCGCCCCCATGATCGTGATGGTATCCGCAGCGGCAGCCGCTTCCAGTATCGGCTCCTCATATGGCTGAGCCAGGCGCCATTTGACGGACTGCATCGCTTTTTTATTCACTTCTCCCGGCATTGCTGACGGGAAGTCCGGGCGTCCGGGAATGGTGCGGACGGATGCCTTGGATGGTATGGCCTGCTGCGTCGCCGCTTCTGCCAGTGGCTGCGGCATCATCACGGATGGCAGCAGCAAACCGCCAGCCGCCGTCGCAATCACAAACCAGCGCGAAATATGCATAGAAAAAACCTCCATTGAATCTTTTTTCCTTTTCATTTTCATTATATCATACCCTGTCCTATCGCACCCTGCCACAACTGCCTGAGAAGAGCAAAAGAAATGCCTTCCGGACAGCCGGAAGGCATTTCAGGGGTATGTGGATGGCCGGGGAAATCCGTCCTGGGAAAAGACAGGCAGCCATCCGGATAATGAGAATGGAGCGATTAGCCCCCGCAAGCATTCAGGCGCAAGGCCCGGTAGAATCACGCACGATCAGGGTATTCTCGAGTGTGATGCGCTTGCTTTTGCCGCCGTGGATCATCTCGACCAGCACGACGGCGGCATTGCTGCCCAACTGGAACATATTCTGATCCATCGTTGTGATCTCAGGCTCAATCATGCTTGCGAGCGTGATATTATCATAGCCAACGATGGACATATCTTCCGGGACACGCAGAGAGCGGTCCTTGCAGGCTTTAATGGCACCTGTTGCCATGAGATCGTTGCAGCAGAAAGCGGCGGTAGCTTCCGCCTGCGGCAGGACATCATAGAGGCGTCTGCGGGCAGCATTGACCGTCTCGATGCTGTTGCCTTCGCCAATATCCACGATATCTTCTGCATGAAAGCATTTCTTCTCCTGCATGAATGAACGATAGGCTTCTTCCTTGATCGTATAAGAATCGGAATGGTCGCCCCGCACGAACAAGATGCGCCGGTGTCCCAGGGACATCAGGTACTCCAAGGCCTGACGTGTCCCGAGAGCCTCATCATTCGTCACATAGGAAACATTCGGGATGCGGCGATACCCGTTGATGAACACCAGTGGAACGCGCTTGACAAGACGGCGATAAAAGTTCTCGCGCATGCCCTGGGTATTCGGGCTGATGACAATGATACCCGAAACATTGCGGGAAACCAGCGTCTTGATGCATTCCATCTCAAGCTCGGGATCGTTCTGCGCACAGTTGAGCAAGAGGGTGAACCCTTCCTTGCGCACAGCCTTCTCAATGCCGTCAATGACTTCTGCAAAGAACATATTGTAGAGCCCCGGCACGACGACGCCAATGGTGGAGGAGCGCTGCATATTGAGTTCGCGAGCCTGCACGTTCGGCACATACTGCAATGCCTCGATTGCCGCCTGTACTCGTTCCCTAGTTTCACTCTTGACGGGATAATTCCCATTGACGACACGCGAGACCGTCGCTACCGATACGCCAGCTGCCCTGGCGACATCGACAATCGTCGCTTTCTTTGTTGCTTCCATGTTTTCTTTCCTGCTTTCTGGATTGCGGACGCCAGGCCTCAAGCCTCATCCACATGAGCAGCAAAGCGGTCAAAGGCCTCCATACCCTGCGGATTGCGCTTATATACACCGGCATGTGTCAGGACAATCGCAAACACCTTGCCGATTTCTTCTTTGAGGATATCTGCTGCCTGGTCTTCCGTAACGTTCGGATATTTCTTGCGCAGCGTCTTGTACCACTCTGCATGGCTGGCAATCTCCGGCATACCGGAAATGTCCTCCGTGCCTTTGACGAGTTCCTCTCCGACAGCTGCCATCTCCTTCTTGAGACGTGCCGGCAGGACGGCGAGGCCCATGACCTCGATGAGGCCGATGTTCTCTTTCTTGATATGGTGTACTTCCGCATGCGGATGGAAGAGTCCCAGCGGATGCTCTTCTGTCGTGCGGTTATTGCGCAGCACAAGGTCAAGTTCATAAAGGTTGCCGCGACGGCGGGCTATCGGCGTAATCGTATTGTGCGGCGTGCCATCCGTTTCTGCCAGGATTTCCACGCTCGGGTCACTGTACGTACGCCAGGACTGGAGGATCTTCTCAGCCAGATCCGCCAGCTTCTCGCGATCCTCACCCTGCAGGCGGATCGTCGACATCGGCCATTTCACACGTCCAGCCTTGATATCCTCAAAGCCCTTGAAGTGATACGTCTTCTCGATGGGAGCCTTGGCCATGGCAAAAGTGTAGCGGCCGCCCTGATAATGGTCATGGGACAGGATGGAGCCGCCAACAATGGGCAGATCCGCATTGGAGCCGAGGAAGTAATGCGGGAAAATCGTCACGAAATCCAGCAGATTCTCAAAGGATTTGCGCGAGACTTTCATCGGCACATGCTTGCGGTTCAAGACGATACAATGTTCATTGTAATACGTGTAGGGGGAATATTGCAAGAACCAGCGATGTGCGGAAAGACGCAGCGGGATCAGGCGGTGCGTCTCGCGGGCCGGATGCCCCGGATGACCGGCATAACCTTCGTTCTCACGGCAGAGCAGGCACTTCGGATACCCTGAGGACGGCGCACTCTTGGCCTTGGCGATATCGCGCGGGTCCTTCTCCGGTTTGGAAAGATTAATCGTGATATCCAGGTCGCCATATTCCGTAGCCGTTTTCCAGATGATATTCTTGTCAATACGGTCTTTGCGGATATAATTCGACGCAATGCTCATCTTGTAGAATTCGTCCGTTGCCGCCTTCGGGCTCCGGGCATAGTCATTGCGGAAGCGACGGACGACCTCAGAAGGGCGCGGCATGACACAATCCATGATGCGCGTATCAAAGAGGTCACGCTCTTCCGTCGTATTCTCGATGAGCCCTTTCTCTGCGGCGTAGTCGAGCATGTTGTCAAGGATGGGCATAGCCGTCGGCAAGGTCTCATCAATGAGTTCCGGCTCAAACGACTCCACCTTGAGTACATCGAGCAAGCGATTGGCCGCATAGTAAAAGTCATCCTCATTGATCAGCATATTCTGCCTGGCAAAATTCAGCAGGCGGTTGATTTCCGTATTGATGGACATGATGATTCCTCCCTGTCAATCCAGCAAGCCAGAGCCGCAGGCGAAGCCATGCCCCGCCTGCGGTATCTGTACTCAGCTTATTTCTCGTAACCGTCCGGATGTTTCTGATGCCAGGTCCAGGCCGTACCGATGACCTGCTCAACATTCGTGTACTGCGGCTTCCAGCCGAGGATCTTCTTGGCCTTCTCCGAAGAAGCGATGAGCTGAGCCGGATCGCCTGCACGGCGTGCGCCCATCTCGACCTTGATATCCTTGCCCGTGGCCTTCTTGGCAGCCTCGATCATCTCTTTGACCGAGAATCCCTTGCCGTTGCCGAGATTGAAGATATTGCTCTCGCCGCCCTTGCGCAGATATTCGAGAGCCAGTACATGAGCATCAGCGAGGTCGATGACGTGGATGTAGTCACGCAGGCACGTGCCATCTGGCGTCGGATAGTCGTCGCCGAAGACCGTGATGTGATCGCGCTTGCCGAGCGGGACCTGCAGGATCAGCGGAATCAGATGCGTTTCTGGATGATGGTCTTCGCCGATGGAGCCATCGTCAAGCGCACCGGCTGCATTGAAGTAACGCAGCGATACGTAGCGGATGCCGTTGGCACGGCTGACCCATTTCATCATCTTCTCCATCGTGCGTTTCGACTCACCGTACGGATTCGTCGGATTCGTCTCATCATCTTCCATGATGGGCACGCGCTTCGGCTCGCCGTAAACAGCAGCCGTCGAGGAGAAGACAATCTTATCAACGTGATGACGCACCATGGCCTCAAGCAGCACCTGCATGCCATACACATTGTTGTTGAAGTACTTCAGCGGTTTCTCGACACTCTCGCCCACAAGGGAATTGGCTGCGAAATGAATGACGGCCTCGATCTTGTTTTCCGTAAAGATCTTGTCCAGTACGTCTTTATCGCGGATATCTCCTTCGTAGAACTTGGCCTGCGGGTTGATTGCATCGCGATGACCCGTCTGCAGGTTATCGACGATGACGACATCTTCCCCCTTCTTTACCAGCTGATGTACGGCATGCGAGCCAATATAACCGGCACCGCCACAAACGAGAATAGACATGTCTATGCTTCCTTTCTCTTGTATCCAGATTCCAGTATCGACAATACTATTATAAGCGAATAAGCAAAATCAGTCAGCAAGGCGGTGCGTGCCGTCTGCTATGCTGGCCACCACGAAGCTCGGTGCATAACCAATCTTCTTCGTGTAAGCCTCACCGACATTCTTCTTGAAGGCTTCAATGGCATCATTCTTGACCAGGCTGACCGTCGAGCCGCCGAAGCCGGCACCCGTCATACGGGAGCCGATGACGCCCTCCTGCTGCCAGGCAATCTCTGCGAGCGTATCGAGTTCCTTGCCCGTGACTTCATAGTCATCGCGCAGGGAGAAATGCGATTCATTCATCAAACGGCCAAACTCTTTGACATCATCATCTTCTAATGCCTTGACGGCAGCCAGCGTACGGTTATTCTCATAGACGGCATGGCGTGCGCGATGACGCTCGAGGACTTCTTCGATGTGGCCGGCAATCTGATTGAATTCATCATTGCCGAGTTCGCCAAGAGCCTTGAGTTCCGGCTTTATCTCCTTGAGTTCATTGAGTGCATGCTCGCACTGGGCACGGCGGACATTGTACGCGCTCGATGCCAGGCTGTGCGGCTTGTTCGTATTCGTGATGACGATGCTCGCATCCTTGAGTGCAATCTTGCTGTAACGGTAAGAAAGCGTGTTGCAGTCCAGCAGGATGGCGCAATCCTTCTTGCCCATGCCAACAGCAAACTGATCCATGATGCCGCAGTTGACCCCGACGAACTGATTCTCTGCCTTCTGGGAGAGCTTGACCATCTCGATCATGTCGAGCTTGAAGTCAAACGCTTCATTGAGGATGACAGACATCAGGACTTCCAGCGAAGCGGAGGACGAAAGGCCCGCGCCCGCCGGCAGCGTGCCGTAAATCAGGATGTCAAAGCCATGCGAAGCTTTGTGGCCAGCCTTCTCGAAGACATCGATGACCCCCATCGGATAGTTAGCCCAGTTCTTGGCAGCATCATAGGACAGACCCGTCATCGGGAATTCCAGGATGCCTTTATCCGCCAGGTTCATGGAATACATGCGTGTCGTCATGTCCTCACGGTCAGCGACCAGCGCATACGTGCCGAGGGAGATTGCACAGGGAAATACATGACCGCCATTGTAATCGGTATGTTCACCAATGAGATTGACACGTCCCGGAGAGAAATAGCTGCGCGTCGCTTTCTCACCGAACTGCTTCGTGAACTCGGTTTTCATCTGTTCTAAGATTTCCATGTTATGACCCTCCATCGCGTTTTCCTGCCTGCGCGGGAAACGTTCTAGTAAACGTTTTCTTATTCCCCTTAAAATATGGTGCAAACCCATGAGTCCTCTGATTTGCACCATCTTTTTTCTTGTTGTCTCTAGTTTACCGCGTCTTCCTTGTATTGTCAAGTATTATTGTAAACGTTTTCTAGTTATTTTTCTAAAAAGGCCGCCGCATCGCGGCAGCCTGCATCCTTCATTCCCTCATTCTGTTGTATCGGCAGCCAGCAGCGCAGCATAAACATCGCGGCGGCTCAAGCCAAGTGCTTTCGCCGTTTGGCGCATAGCCTCTTTCTTGCTGAGCCCTTCTGCCATGAACTGATGGCAGAGCGCCACCGGATCCTGCGGCTGCTCTTCCTCATGGCTTGCTTCCTCGGTGCCAGCTCCTGCTACGACCAGCACGAACTCCCCACGCGGCTCATGCTCCTCATAATAAGCAAGAAGCTCTGCCAGCGTGCCGCGGCGGAACTCCTCGAATCTCTTAGTCAGCTCGCGGCCGAAAGCAGCCTGCCGGCTCTCCCCGAGTACAGTACACATCTGACGCAACGTACTCGTGAGGTGATGCGGCGCTTCGTAAAAGATCAGGGTATCGCGATACGCTCTGACCTCCGCTAAGACTTCCTGCTGTTTCTTTGCCGTCTTGGGCAGGAAACCGATAAACGTGAAGCGCGTCGTATCCAGGCCAGAACAGATGAGTGCAGAAAGTCCCGCATTGCAGCCCGGCAAAGGCGAGACACGGATGCCCTCGGCAATGGCCAGGGCTGCCAGATGACTGCCGGGATCGCAAATCCCAGGCAAGCCGGCATCGCTGACACACAGGAGGTCATGGCCTGCCAGCAGCCATTCCACCAGCTCCGGCCCTTTTGTCCACTTATTGTGTTCATGGTAACTTGTCAGTCGCGTATGGATATCAAAATGTGTCAGGAGCTGACGCGTATGGCGCGTATCTTCTGCGGCAATCAGCTCGACTTCCGACATCATGCGCACCGCACGATATGTCATATCCTCCAGATTGCCGATGGGAGTCGCACAGAGATACAGCGTCCCGGGCTCCTTTCGTTCTTCCGTCATCATAAAGTCAGTCTCTTTCTGTCAATCCGTAAATCCGGCGAATGGCTTCCGTATAGCCGCCATCTGCCTCATGCACGATGAGCGGCGGCAGGACCTTGAGTCCGCCAGGAGCCGCCCCCACCACAGCTTCCACCAGCATCATATTGGGTGCTTTCTCCGCCTTGGGCTGTACCATCTGCAGCCGCTTGGCCTCCATCTGATGTGCGTGAAGGGACACGAGGATCTCCCCCAGGCGTTCCGGCAGATGGACCATCGCGAAGCGGCCACCGAACCTCAGGGCATAACGGGCAGCCGTTACGACATCAGCGAGCGTCGCTGTGAATTCATGGCGCGCCCTGGCTATCCCCTGGATCTTATTTGCCTGGCCATGGGCCACAGGACGATAAGGCGGATTGGCCAGCACGAGGTCAAAGGATTCAGCAGGATACATGCTGCGGATATCCCGATAATCGCCCTGACGCACTGTGATTTTCTGTTCCAGTTCATTCATCCAGACATTGCGGCTGGCCAGATCCGCCATGACAGGGCTGAGTTCCACAGCCTCCACATGAGCGACTTCATCGGCGATGAGGAGAGGGATGACCCCTGTTCCCGTCCCGAGTTCGAGAACATTCTGGCGTCTGTGATAGTGCGGGAAATGAGCCAGAAGCACAGCGTCCAGGGAAAAACAGAATTCCCGGGGATCCTGGATGATGTGGCGTCCACTCTTCATGAGGTCATCGAGCCGCTCCTGCGGCTTCAGTTCCGGTTCTCTCATGATTGCTGCTCAGGCTGGCTGCCATGCTCGCGCTTCTCACGCGGAGCGCGCGGACGGCGTTTCTCACGAGGACGTGACTGGCGTTCCTGTCCACTGCTGCCATCCCGGCCATTCTCCCGCGGGCGGCGGGAACGGCGGCGGCGTGGTTCTGCCTGGCCATCCTTGTTCTCCCGGGTCTCCCGTGTCTGCTGGCCATTCCGGCTGCCGTGCGAACGACGATTCGGATTGCGGTCTCCGCGGCTGCGCGGACTGCGGCGTTCCTGGCGGGGTCCAGCAGCCTGCTCCGGCTGTTCCGCCGCGAGAGACGGCTTCTCGTCACTGATTTCTTCCTCTTTTTCAATGACATCTTCCCAGGCTGCAACGATGGTCCGGCTGTTATCCAAGAGGATAGTCGCCGTACGGCGCTGCTGATTCAGCGAGATGACCTTGCCTTCGCCATCAACGGTGACCACACGGCCTCCTTGCTGCGGTGGCTGGACTTTCGGCACCTTTTTATGGCACTGGCCGCAATAACAGTCGCTTTCATATTTGAGACAGCACATGAGGCGTCCGCAGATCCCTGAGATTTTCGTCGGATTCAGGGACAGATTCTGTTCCTTGGCCATACGGATGGACACCGGTTCAAAATCACCGAGGAAGGTCGCACAGCACAAAGGCCGGCCACAACAGCCAATCCCGCCCATGAGTTTCGCCTCATCGCGGACACCGATCTGGCGCAATTCAATGCGCGTCCGGAATACCGAGGCAAGATCCTTGACCAAGTCGCGAAAATCAATACGGCCATCGGCCGTGAAATAAAAGATGATCTTGTTGAGGTCAAACGTATACTCTACGTCCACCAGTTTCATGGGCAGGCCATGCTCCCGGATCTTCGTCTCACAAATGCCGAAAGCCTCTTTTTCCCGCTGCTTGTTGTCAGCCACGCGCTGCAAATCCTGCTCATTGGCCACACGCTGGACAACCTTCAAAGGCTGCGTGACCTCTTCATCTGCAACCTCACGCGGCCCAATGACCGTCAAGCCACACTCTACACCGCGGGCCGTCTCGACCACGACACGCTGCCCCAGCTCGATCTCAAGCTGCCCTGGGCTGAAATAATAAATCTTTCCCGCCTGCTTGAAGCGGACTCCGATGATCGTATACAAAATTTCCTCCTACTTACGTATATTAACCACATCGCGCATGCGGATGTGGAAACCTTCCATCAATAGACGCAAATTCACATTCGTCTGCAAGCGGCGCTGCGTCTCGCGCACCAGGGCCAGCAGTGAAAAAATGACCGGCTCCGGGAAGGAAGGCAAAAGAGCCAGCAGCTGTTCCCGGATATCCTTATGATAAATCAGCTTGCTGCCACCATCTTCATATAATACCAGCATATCGCGCAGCATCATGTTGAGGTACAGGAACCACTCGGAAAGCGTCTCACGGTCAAGCTCCCCCATCGCCTGCGAACGCTGCCAGACGGCAGGCATATCCATCTGACGGAGCTTGACGAGGAAGGACAGCGCATCGTCGCGGCGCGACAAGCCCTCATGTTCATGCAGGGCAAGAGCGCGCCCAATGCTGCCATCTGCCAGAGACGCAAGCTCGCGGGCCTCAGCAGTCGCTAAGCCGCGGCCAGCCAGCACCTCTACCATGGCATCTTCCGGTACCGTGCCAAAAGAAAGCGGCATGCAGCGTGACACGATCGTATCGAGCAGCGAGCTGCGTGCCCCCGTAATGAGGAGGAATGTCACGGCTCCTTCCGGGTCCTCCAATGTCTTGAGCAAACTGTTCTCAGCTGCTTCATTCATGCAGTCCGCGTCATCAATCAGAACGACGCGCTGCTTCGCAAGGATTGGGTAGCGCGAAGCTTCTACCTGCATCGAACGAATGGCATCGATGCGGATGACTGCCGTATTCTTGCCCGTGCGTTCCGGAAGGACTTCCAGATAATCCGGGTGACTGCCCGAAGCCATCGCCCTGCACGAAGCGCAATGGCCGCAGGGAGCATCATCCGCCTCACAGAGCAGGGCAGCTGCCAGGACATGTCCCAGCTTTTTCTTTCCTACACCGGCTGGACCAGACAACAACAAGGCGTGCGGCAAACGGTGTTCGCGCAACATCGTCCGCAACTGCAATTTCTGCGTCTCATGCCCCGCGACATCCTCCCAATGCAGTTCCATCCGCAAAGCTCCTCCCATCGCCCTTATGTTCGTATCTGCAACAAAAGCTGATATATCTCTATAGATTATACCGTTCGGCATGCTTTTTCGCAACAGGCTTCAGGAAGCACATCCGCTTCAATTCGCACCGGAAGCCCTGCGTCCATGCTGCTTGTCCCTCAGATCCCTGCTCCCCCGCACCGGCAGGAGATGCAAGGCACTGAGGATCTCACTCATGCGCACAGCAACGTAAAGATCGAAGCATACATCGGGATCCGAAAGATCCTTCTCCAGGAGCTGTGCGATCTTATCGTAGCGATATCGCACCGTATTGACATGGACAAACAACATTTCCGCCGTCGCCTTATAATTGGACTTCGTTTCCATCAAGAGCTTCAATGTAATGAGGAGATCCGCCTCATTGTCCCGGTCATAGTCCATGATGCGCCCCAACGTACGGCGACAGAACGTCAAGACCGGTTCTATGCCACCGGCAAACAAAGGACGCAGCAAGCCGACATCTTGAAAACATCTGCAGAACCCCCGCTGGCTCTTGGTTTCTCCATAAGCCAGCGCAATCTCTGCTTCTCGATACGCTGTCTTGAGTTCTCGCAGCGGATGACAGTCCCCGACACCGATGGAAAGAGAAACCCCATATCGCTTGGAAAAAGACTTCTGCCAACGGATGATGAAAGCACGCAGGCTGGCATCGACTTCCGCTGACGCCCAGCCTTCCTGCTCTCGCAAATCCTGCAAGATGACCACGCCTTTCCCACGCCAAAACAAAGGATAGGCCGTCACTTCACGATGCTTGCATTCAAACTGCATCAAACTGGCCTTGAAATCCACCACTGTGCTGTCAGGGATGCTGCGGCAAAAATCTACAAGCATCACGTAATAACCTTGCGAAGGATCCAAGCGGATATCAAAATCTGCCAGGAAATCCTCCATACAAAATTGCCGGCTCTCAAAAGCCTGCGATAAAATATCATTCGTTTTCTGCTCCACACGCTGTTGCACCGTGATTTCATTCCGCAGGAAGCAAGTAAGTGCCAGGCGAGCAGGTTCTACACTCTTCATGATGACGGGAATCTCCGGTTCTTCCACTTTACGGATCAGGAGATACAGACAGCCCGCCCCCTGCGGCAAGCTCACTTTCAGTACCAGGAGTTGACGAGTCTGCAAATAGTAAAACTGCTCATCGCTGAAAGACGGCAAGACCTTGATGACCTGCCTGATATCTTCTCCAGCCGGCTTTTTCTCCGGATAATATTCCATACCATCGTGCATAATAAAGAGGATGTGCCTTTTGAGTTCCGTCTCCAACGACTGCCCTAAAGCACCAACACCCTGATTGATGGCTTCCTGCAAAAGTCCATACGCCTTCTGCTTCACCATGAATCCCCCTCTTCTTCCAAAAATTCTTCTTTTATTATAGCACATCAGACATCATCAGACATAATTTTGCTTTATAAAGGGTATAATCCCCATAAAATCAAACAATAGTTCCTAGAACAAACCTTAAAGAATAAGCGTAAAACACAGGCTATCAAAAACCTGGATTTACGCTTCAGATTTGAGGATTGATTTCATGCGATATTGTCCATTGGCTTCCTCTGGCATACCAGATACTGCAGATTCAGCCCAGGAATTTTTTCGGCAAGTGACGATTGAACCAGGCAATGACCCGGTCCGAAGCCGGCGTCAAAAGCATCCAGCTCAAGACCACACAACTGATGGAGCCCGCGCCCACGACAACATCCGTCAGCCAGTGCGCACCGGCCATGATGCGCGGCAGAGAAAAGACGATTACCACGAGTGCGCTCCAGAAAAACGCTTTGCGCCCGAAGTAACGCAGCATGAAAAACGAGAAAATCATGAGCATCATGCCATGATCCCCTGGAAAACTCGTACTCGACCAATCCTTAGCAGGCCAGCCGGTCAATTCCGAAACACGCAGCACAGGAATCCCCTGCAAGGAAAAATACTTGGTGGGGCTCGGACGGCTGAAATCCATAGCCATATCAAACTGCTTGGCAATAACAGCCGTGACCAGCATCGTCAGGCCGATGCAAACCATCCAGCGCTTGCCGGCACGATCCTGCCGACGATAATAATGATAAAAGATTCCCAGCATGAACAGGAACGCCACGGCATCAAACGGACGCAGATTCGTAAAAGCCACCAGATAACGAAAAGCCGTACTTTCTGCCAGGAGATGATTGAAATAGAAAAATACACTGGCATCGATTGCATACCAGAAACCGGATTGAGCCGGGATCAGCCAGCTCGCAAACAGCAGCGCCCCCAAAACAGTCAAGGCAAATACCGCAATCCATCGTTTTATAGACAATACACTCTTCCTTCCTACACACAATACAGATACACACGGGAATGCATGCCGCCGCACACCGTGCATCTCAAGCGGAGGCATGCATTCCGCCTGCAGGAGCGCAGTGCTTGCCCGTAGGGATGGGGTCCCCTGCATACCCTGCCATACCTCCTCGATGTCAGAACGCCGCGGCAGGCGGCGAAGTCCCGTCCAGCCGCTCTGTCCCTTGGGCCACATTCAACGCAGCGACGAAGCCGGAACGCATGCCGCAGCACACCATGCACCCCAAGCAGAGGCATGCATTCCGCCTGCAGGAGCGCGGCCCCTCAGCGCGCAGCCTTGCGCTTTTCCCGTACATAGCGCAGCACCGACAATCCTGCCACAGCTCCCTCATGCACAGCCTTAGCCACCTGCAGCAAACCACCCGTACAATCGCCTGCGGCAAAAAGCCCCGGCACATTCGTCGCCTGCGATGCATCCACCTTCACATCGGCACCAGACAGCATTGCGCCAATCTTGCGCGCCAGCTCCGAACTGCCCGCCGTGCCGATAGCCAGGAACAGCCCCTGCAAAGGAATCGCAGTACCATCAGACAGCACCACGCGGCTGACACGATCCTCTCCTTCTACCGCGTGCAGCTTTTCCGTACAAACCTCAATCCCCTCCGGGATCTCCGCCGACAAAGCCTCCCCATTCGTCAAGAGCAGTACGCGTTTCGCCTGCGGCAGCAAGATCTGCGCTTCATGCAGCGCATAATCGCCCGCACCTACGACCGCGACCGTCTTGCCACGATAGAAGAATGCATCGCATATCGCGCAGTAACTGACCCCCTTGCCCTCAAACTCCCGGAGTCCTGGAATGGGCAACGTACGGCGCGCCGCCCCAGCGGCCAGCACCACAGCAGGTGACTCGATGGTCTCTGCGGCCAGCTCCCCCCGGAAGCCATCAAACGTATCATTGAAGGATAATCCCAAAAGCTCTCCCGTCACGAAGTGTACACCCAGACGGCGTGCCCCCTCCGCGCCACGGCGCAATAGCTCGCGGCCGGAAATGGGTTCCGGGAAACCATAATAATTCTCGATTTTCTCAGCCTGCGCCAACCCGCCTGTCTCAATGCCTTTCGTCACCACGGTCACATCCAGGCCGCCGCGGCGCGCATAAAGAGCCGCGGATATCCCTGCCGGACCAGCACCGATAATGAGTACATCCGTCTTCATATCAAAATCCCTCCATCATTCATACTGCTGTATGACGCCTTGCAGTCCGGCCTCTGCAGGCAAGGATCCGCATGAGCTTACACGGTTCTCATTCTAGCCAGCCCCTCTCCTGGCGTCCGTGAGCCAGTCACAAAAATCAAGAGTTCACGCTTTGACAGCCCAGCGCAACTTTGTCGACCGGGCGCGACTGTTCGCATAACATTCTTCACGACTCGGGCGGATCACCCCATCCGCGATTTCCCGGTAAATCCCCTGCTGGTGAAACGCCTTGAAGGCTTTCTTGACAATGCGGTCCTCACCGGAATGGAAGGTCAGAATCGCAGCTCGTCCGCCCGCCCGCAAGGCATCCGGCAGTTTCGCCATGAATGCATAGAGGACTTCATATTCGTGATTGACGTCGATACGCAGAGCCTGGAACACACGGGCACTGCTCTTGCGGATGATCTCCCTGCGTGCCACGGGACGACCATCTTCCAGCCGCGGCAGTTTGATGTTCTTTAGCGCCTGCTCAATCTCGCCATGCAGCTGCTGCGTTGTCCTAATGGCAAGGCCTCGCTTCTCATCCCGGATGATCTGGCGCGCAATCTCTTCCGCATAAGGCTCATCGGCATTTTCCCGCAGCATGCCGATGAGTTCATCGCGACCCATCTGTGCCAGGCGATCCGCAGCTGAGATTCCAGCCTCTGGATTCAGGCGTAAATCAAGCGGCCCATCAGCGCGATACGTGAACCCGCGCTCCGGATTGTCGATCTGCATGGAGGATACGCCAAGATCGGCCAGGATGAAATCAAATGGCCCTGTTTCAGCCACCAGCTTGTCGATGTCACAGAAATTCATCTGCCTCAGGCTCCAGCGGTCATCATCATAGCCCAGGGAACGGATGCGTGCTTCGGTCTTCCTGGACTCAATCGGATCGATATCACCGCTGTAAAGATGACCAGTCCCCTTGAGTTCCTGCAACATCGCCAGCGTATGACCACCGTATCCCAGCGTGGCATCAAAGCCCTGCTCTCCCGGACGGATGGCCAGGACTTCCAGGATCTCCTTCACCATGATGGGAACATGCGTCCCCGCCGGCGTATTGCCCTTGGCCCGCACGTGTGCAACCTCATCCTGATAGCGTTCTGGATTCAGTTCTTTATATTTCTCCGCAAAATGACGCGGGTAACGGCCGCTGTAATGGATACGCCGCTTATGAGCCTTGTTTTCTCCATCATTTCTATTTTCCATCATAAATCCTTTATAAATCCTTTCTTTCGTTTCATAAACCCTTGGCATGACAGCCTTTTCCAGGACGCGGGCATATTTTATATCATGTCCAGTATAGCAAGCGCGCCGGACGTCTGTCAAAACCCTAGGCACGACAAAAACAGCTCTGCAAAATTAGAGCTTGACAAGAACGCCATGGGTCGATATAATTTGATTCAAACATATTAATCATATATGCATTCATCGAATTCTTAGTAAGCATAGTTGGAAAGAAGGTATCTTATGTCAAACGATCTCAAACATAATGACGTGGATCGCGCACGTACAGAAGCCCTGAAAAAGAATCAAGGCAGCCAGCTCAAGCAGATGGCTCTTTGGTTCGGTGCCCTCATCATCGGTGCTGTTCTCGGCTGGCTGCAAATCCCGACTCTCAATGACCTCTTCAATTTCGTCGCCACGGTGTTTACACGCCTGTTCCAGTTCATCGCCGTGCCGACCATTGCTCTGGCCGTCATCACGACGCTCTCCGCACTCGGCGCGAAAAAAGACACCGGCCGCATTTTTGCCCATGCCGTGACGTACACGCTGCTGACGACCATCGCTGCAGCATCCATCGGTCTCATCCTGTACCTCTGGATCGCTCCAGGCAACCTGCCTGCTGACATCATCGGTGCAGGTGCTTCCGATGTCCCCATGCAGAAACTCGGTTCCCTTTCTTATTATGATCACTTCCTCTCGGTCATCCCGAACAACATGCTGCAGCCATTCCTCTCGGGCAATGTGCTTTCCGTCATGCTGATTGCCGCAGCCGTCGGCCTGGCACTGGCTTTCATGCCAAAGACCGAAAACCGCGCGGTACTCCTCAAAGGCATCCAGGGACTCCAGGAGCTGCTGTTCACGCTGATCCGCGCACTGCTCTGGGCTCTGCCGGCCGGCATCCTGGCTTTTGCCGCTCAGCTCTCGTCTCAGATTGAAGCCGGTGTCATCGTCGGCGCTCTCGGCAAGTATACACTCGTCGTACTCGGCGGCAACTTCATCCAGTTCTTCCTCATTATCCCGCTCTTCCTGCTGGTTCGTGGTCTCAATCCACTCTACGTATTCCGCAAGATGGCTCCGGCCATTGCCGTCGCACTCTTTACCAAGAGTTCCGCTGGTACGCTGCCTGTAACGTTGGCTTCAGCGGAAGCCCGTCTCAAGGTCAACCCGCGTGTCTCGCGCTTTGTCCTCCCGATCTGCACCACCATCAACATGAACGGCTGCGCAGCTTTCATTCTCGTCACCTCGCTCTTCGTCATGCAAAATGCCGGATTTGAACTTTCCCTCGGCACGATGATCACCTGGCTCTTCGTCGCAGTCCTTGCCGCCATCGGCAATGCCGGTGTCCCGATGGGCTGCTACTTCCTGACGCTTTCACTGATGTCGTCACTCGGTGCGCCGCTCGGCCTCATGGGTGTCATCCTGCCGATCTACACCATCATCGACATGATCGAAACGGCGGAAAATGTCTGGTCCGATTCGGCTGTCTGCGCCATGACGGATCACGATCTCAAAGGACAGATTGAAGAAACGCCAGTAGAAGCTTGAACGCTAAAAGCATAAATCCATTTGAACGAAAAAATCAGGCAGATCCTGTCAATTGACAAGATCTGCCTGATTTTGCTATGAGAAAATCTCTTTGCAGCTGCAATATCTCAATATGATGGGTAACTAAACTGTTGCCAGATATTTACTCAAACGGATAAATATCTGTAAAAATTTATCGACAGGATACTCTTCGTATCAGGAAAACTGGTGCGAACTCAGTGTTAAATGCTTTTAATCCCTAAGAGCCTCACACCGA
>JAQYBD010000049.1 GCA_029338835.1 Selenomonadaceae bacterium
TGCGATACCGCTTTTGAGAATATCGCAGGTGCATCTGATGTAACCGTACCAGCGTACTTCAAAGCCCTCGCACTTGCGCCGGTCGCAACAGGGCTCAAGGGCGACCATATCTGGACTGGTACAGACTTCACTGCTGAATATCTCCCGATCCGCGGCGGCAACTGGCACAACCAGGCGCTTGCCGGTGTGTCCAGCCTGGACGTCGACCATGTTCGCTCGGACGCGCTTTGGTACCTCGGGTTCCGGGCCGCTTACGTCCCCCGTTAACTGTTTACTGTGACCTGCCGGCCGCGCGATAGCGCGGCCCTATAATTTGGAGGACATTATGAATGAGACAACACAAGCGCGACCCAACCCGCTGATTATTCTTGACCGCGCGGAGAAGCTGCTGACCGAGACGTACACGACGACACGGAGATATCCGAAAGTCGACCGATACGTGCTGGCCGCTGATACTCGTCAAGCAGTGATGGAGTTTTTACGATTGATTATCCGCGCCGAAAAGAAGTACTACAAGAAAACTACTTTGCAGGATGCAGATATTGTGTTGGAAGAAATCCGGCACTTATACCGATACGCTTATCAGCTGCACTACATCTCGCCAAAGCGCTATGAAATCATGTCGCGCTTGACGACGGAAACAGGTAAGCTTTTAGGCGGATGGATCAAGCAGCAGAGAGCAAAGTGAGAATTTGGGGTATTTGCCGTTTTAACCGAGGACCCGCAAGGCGGGACTGAAAATCCCGATCCGCGGCGGCAACTGGAACAACCAGGCGAATGCCGGTGTGTTCAACCTGAACGTCAACAATGTTCGCTCGAACGCGAATTGGAACATCGGGTTCCGGGCCGCTTAGCTCCGACAGCCAAGAAGCCATGTGTCCAAGGCCACACGGACAGAGCAAGGAGCGCAAGGGGCAAATATCCCCGGCCCGGAGTTTGGGCTGAAAAACACAACAGCAAACCGCTGCAGCTAGTAGCTATACGCGAACGGTGCGGCGATTTTTCAGACAGGAGAGCCAATGAAGCGATACAGAGACATCTATCCAGCCATCTACGACTACGAGAATCTGTACGAGGCGTACCGCTCAGCACGGAGAGGAAAGACACAGCGCAGCGAAGTCATGGCATTCACGCGAGACCTGGAAGGCAACCTCATCGAGCTCCAGAACGAGCTCATCTGGCGGACGTACCGCGTCGGCCGGTACCGCGAATTCTATGTCAAAGACCCAAAGAAGCACCTCATCATGGCGCTGCCATTCCGGGACCGGGTTGTCCAATGGGCGATATATCGGCAGATCAATTATCTGCTCGACAAGCGGTACATTCCGACAAGTTATGCCTGCAGACTGGGCGGAGGGACGCAGAAGGCTATTCACCAGCTGCAGCAGTACATCCGGCATGCGCCTGGAAAGGTCTACGTTTTGAAGCTCGACGTCTCGAAATACTTCTACCGCATTGACCATGGCGTATTACTCGATATTCTGCACGGGATTTTCAAGGACCCGGACCTCTTGGAGCTCCTGCGTCGCATCATCGACGACGACCAGGGCGGCGGCCTTTTCGGGATTGATATTGATACCGGAGAGCGTGAGCCGGGCGTCGGGATGCCGATCGGCAACCTGACGAGTCAGATGTTCGCCAATTTGTATTTGAATGAAGCCGACCAATTCGCCAAACACGAATTACGCGCCAAGAAGTACATCCGGTACATGGACGACATGGTCATTGTCAGCAATGACAAGTCGTATCTTCAGGATTGCTGGCACGCGATGGATGATTTTCTTACAACCCGGCTCAAGCTACGGCTGAACCGCAAGAGCACGGTCCAGGCCGCGAGAGACGGCATTGATTTCTGTGGCTACCGAGTGTGGGCCGACCACATCCGGCTCCGGCAGAAATCAGCGCTCAAGATGAAGCATCGTCTTCGGTACCTGCGTAAGGCTTTCAAACGCGGAGAGGTGGATCTCGAAGAAGTCACGGCATCGCTGACAAGCTACTGCGGCTTACTCAAGCACTGTGATGGGTACCAGCTTAAGCAGAGCATCCTACATGATCTAGTGTTGGTCCGTCATTCTGAAAGGAGGTGAGGAAGGATGAAGAACAGATGTCGAACGGCAACAGCAGCATGGGTGGAATCAGGAGGATCGGGATGAGCATAATAGAAACGGCAGCACAAATCACAGCAATCGCAGCAGTCATCGGTGCGGCCTTCTCTTTCGCAGTCCTCCGCCCGCTCAACGCGAGCATCAAGGCCCTAAAGGAGACCATCGACGAGATGCGTGCGGAAATGAAAGAGGGGCGTGACCAGCGGCAAGAACTGGAGGTGCACCTCGCTGAGGTTGACCAATCTGTGCGCTCCGCCCATCACCGCATCGATGCATTGGAGGGGATGGCGCACAGATGAGAGTAACAACGGACATGATCGTAGGGGCAGGTCTCATAATTGCTCTGTGGGTTGCTATATACTGCGACGACACGGAACTACAGAAGACACTAGGGAGTGGCCTCATCGGCTACATCGGCCGGACAGCAATTGAGTCACACGGAGGGAGCGATGCAAAGTGAACAGCTTGACATGGTGCTTGCTGGCCCGCGTAACGCTCAACTTCACGGCAGCGGCCAGAAAGGCCCACTTTTGTGAGGACATGCTCTCTGAGATTGAAAGGCGACTTTATAACGAGTCGCCTTTCAATTCACCACATGTAGAAAGGAGACACCAGCATGAAGAAAGTAACGCTTGAGGAACTGGGGCAGATTGCATCGGATAGCCGGGAGGCAATCTGGGGAAAAGCTGAGCAGTATGGCCGCGACCCAAAGGTATACTTGCATTGGAGCGCTGGTCACTACGGGCAGTTTTACGCGGACTATCACGTCAATATCGATGCAGACGGCAGTCTGCATGTGAGCACGGATGATTTCTCAGAGACGCTGAACCACACGTGGCGCCGCAACACTGGCGCGGTTGGCATCGCGCTTGCTGGGTGCTACGGGGCAGGCTCGCGGTCACTCGGTGACGAGCCACCGACGGCAGCTCAGATCGAGGCGATGGCCCAGGCTATCCAGGTCGTGTGCGACGCCCTGTGGCTCACAATCGACAAGGTCCACGTACTCACCCATGGCGAGGCCGCGAACAATGAAGACGGCGACTGGTCATGCCACCGCCCGTATGCGTGGTGGAATGACAGCTACGGCGACGGAGACACCCGCGGCGACCTCGAATATCTCGGCACGGATGAGTCGCCGAGGTATAACCCATTCGCGACAGACGGGTCGCGTGGCGGTGATGTTTTGCGCGGTAAAGCCAACTGGTACCGAAATGCGGCAAAGGCAAAATGAGCAGCACCTGCGAAAAATAGACGGAGGGAACAAAAATGGAATTGGAACAGATCAAAGATGAAGCACTGAAAAGCATTGACAAGATGATTACAACCAAGGCGAAGGCGGATGCCATCAACTTTCTTCGTGGCACGGTCCTGGCAGCAGTCAAAGATTTTGCAGATGGCCTCGCGCAGGCTCTGAAAAATTCCTCGACAGGTAAGACAGGGTGGTGCTACCTTCGCGATGCCTACCTTTTTCCTGGCCTCCTTAAAATTGTCTGCTGGGGCCTTGGGAAGGTCCTTGACGCTGTAGCAGCAGCGACCGAGAAAGAGATGGCAGCAGAAGCAGCAGTGGACGCCACGGCGCAGGCATCCGAGCAGGAAGGGAATGATGCTCCGGCTGCGCAGCCGGAGCAGGCATAACCACAACACTGGCGCATGATCTGATACTCATATAGGCATAAGCCCCGTTTCTTCTACCGAGAGGCGGGGCTTATTTGCGTACAGAGGAGGTAGCGATATGGAACAGATAAAAGCGCGCTGGAAGGAGCTGCTGCTCCTGATCTTCGGGACAGCTCTAGTCATTGGTGCAATGTGGGTCTTCTTCCGCTGGCAGCAGGCCCAGCAAGAGACACTCCACAAAGCGCAGGAAGTCACTCAGGCCCAGGAACAGACTGTGAGTGACCTGCGGAACAGACTCAAAATCAGCGAGGACAACGGGCGTGAGCTGGCATCCAGGGTACAGTCCATCCAGCAAACCCAAAATGCGACTGTAGTGCCGGACACCCGGAAGAAGGAAACAACGCCTGTCATCACATTCGTGGTACCGGCTGCCACCGCAGGAGAGGCGTCGGCATCACTGACAGAACGAATCAACCGAGGAGATGCATCGCTCCCCGATGAGGCCACACGCGCGTCGGACCGGACAATCGTAACCGCAATCACAACAGACACTCAAACGGGAGCCGAGCTCCCAGCGGAAGAGCAGCGCGTCGATGTCTACAAGATTGATCTACGAAAGGACCACCGGATAAAGGCTGGGATTGCAGCTGTTGATGGGAACGCCTACATGGTGGCCGGATATGAGCAGGGACGAGTGGAAGGTCTCGTATTTGCAGGGCAGCGCGGAGCCGGTGGCGCACTCCTGTACAATATCGCCGAATGGTAACTCTGTAAAGCAAATAAAAGCTACTGTCCCCATACGAACAGTGATATAAGGTATATGTTTTGAATTTATGTTTGACAATAAAACAAAAATATGATACCTTATACATGAGAGAGGAGGGCGGCACTGTGAGCGAAGATACACGCCAAGAAAAAAGAGGCGGCCGCAGGGCTGGGGCCGGGAGGCCACGCGTCACGGCAGACAAGAGGCAGGAGCGACCCAACCACGGCATCCGAGCGTGGCCGGATGAATGGGGGCTCATCCAGCGGTTCTCGCGAGCCGTCAGACTGGATAAAGAGATGGCGTCCGTGGCACTGGAAATCCTTGAGAAGCATATCGAGAAGCGAGAGGAAGGGGACGGTCAGCATGACGAAAAACATTGAGCGGGTACTGGGTGCAATGTATGGCGTAGCGGTAGGCGATGCACTAGGCGGTCCTGTCGAATTCATGGACGCAGATGCTATCGCAAGGCAGTACGGTATCTTGGACACGATGGTCGGCGGCGGCTGGCTCAGCTTGGCCCCTGGAGAGACCACCGATGATACGGCCATGACGCTCGCTGTGGCAGAAGGCATCATGGCCAATCCAGATAGGCCGGTCGGCCCCGTCGGCGAGAACTTTATCAGCTGGGCGCAGAGCGGACCTAAAGACATCGGCGGAACATGCAGCAGTGCCATCGCGCGCGCCAGCCAGCTCCTGGAATGCGGCAGCCAGACTCCTGAAGAGGCATGGCGGGAAGCATCGCTCGAGGTCGCGCATAATAACGGCGGCCGAAGCGGCGGTAATGGCGCTCTGATGCGCACGGCTCCGGTTGGATGCGCATATTTCAGAGTTGCAGACTGCTACTTGCACGCAAGAGAAATCGCTGAGATGACACACCTGGACGCAGCCTCGAGCGAGATCTGCGCATCGTACTCAAAGGCCATCATGCTGTACACTATGGACAAGGGAGCAGATGCTGAGGCTGAGGTACAGAATCTCGCGACTATGCTGACCAGATGGAAAGCTCCGGGATCTGCACTGAACCCGAGCGGATGGGTGGTCGACAGCATGGACTGCGCTCTGAGAGCAATCCGCGAGGCTGGCGGAGACATGAAAAAAGCCATTGTCACTGCCGTCAACTACGGAGGTGACGCGGATACAATCGGCGCCATCACAGGCGGCCTCATCGGTGCCAGAAAAGGTATTGACAGCATTCCGAAAGAGTGGCTGGCTGCCCTGCCGAAAGACATCTGTCTGCGAATCGATGCGTTTGCAGATTTTTGTGCAAATGCTGGGGCATGATATGTTCCAGACAGCACTCCACGCATGTTGAGACGGTATGTTTGATGTCAAGGGTCGAAGGAAAATAGGCGCGAAAGCCCAATAATACTGCGGTTTTCGAGCAATCGGGCAATTTGGCATCGGACAGACAAAACGCTTCTCGGTAACTTATCCAAGGGCAA